>JAMPXK010000069.1 GCA_023701245.1 Elusimicrobiales bacterium
CTGCTGGCGGTAATCCCGGAACTCCCCCAATAAAAAAACCGCCGGGCCGTCCCGGCGGCCGCGGCCGCGTTGGCTCCCCCGCTGCCTTTCGCCGCGCTAAAGCGAGCGGCCGGTAAGGCGGTTGATGTTCCTGGAAAGCACGAAGCCGGCGGCCAGCGCCAGGTCCACCCAGGCCATGGAAAAGGGGGTGAGCGTGTCCGAAGGCTTGATCTGTATGCGGTAGACGCAGCAGTAATCCGCCACTTCCGCGCGCGCCTTGCGCAGGGCGGCTTCCACGGTGGCCTCGTCGGGCGAAGCCTGGACTTTGGCGGCGATGGCGGGGAAGTTGAGCCGGCCGTAAGCCCCGTCTATGCGGCGCTCCAGGGCGGGCGACAGGCCTGAACCTTTTTTGGCCGCCCCGGCCGCCGACACGGGCCGCAGCCCGGAAAGTTTCTGCTTTATGAAGGCCGGGCTGCCGGCCATACCGGCGCCGACCAGCCGGAAATCCTCGTCGGACACCAGCGGGTCCAGCGCGGCCTTGAACTGGTCTATGGCTTCGGGCGTAGCCTTGCCGGCGTCCAGCCTGCGGGAGAAATTCTCACAGACCTCGGCCAGGGTCTCCTTCTGGAGGTCGGCCAGGTACTCGCTCATGCTCAGCAGGGACGTGACGAAGAATTCCCGCTCGTTGGCGTAAACCGGCGGCAGGGCGCCGGTAAAAGCCCGCAGGGCGGTCACCAGCATCGCCTGGTTCTCCAGTTTGGCCATAGCACTTATTCTACCCTATCCGCCCGCAAAAAAACCACCGGGCTGCCCCGGTGGTCTTTTGAAAACGCCCCGCGCGGACGCTTAAGGCGCTTTTTTCAGGTCGCTTATGGTCTTGGCTATCCGGGCCTTTATAAGTTTGCTGTTGGAGAGCTCCAGGGCTTTTTCGTAGCTGGCTATGGCGTCCGGCACCTTGCCGGCCTTCTCCAGGCAGTAGCCCAGGCCCAGCTGCGCGTTGGCCAGGTCCTTGCCGGAAACCCCAAGCTCGCCGGCCCTGGCTATGGCGGCCTGGAACTGCTCCTGGGCCTTGGGCTCGTTGCCGGCTTTCAGCAGCATGGCGCCCTGCCGTTCCAGCAGCTGCACCGCGCGGGCGTCGCCCTGGGGCAGAAAGCCCAGCGCGGCGCCGTACTCGGCCGCGGCCGAGCGGTAGCGTTTGGCGGCGGCATATTTGCGGGCGGCGTTGTAGTGGAAGTCGAACTCTTTGCCGGCGGCGTCCGGCGCCGCCGCGGCGGCGGCCGGCTCGGCCGGGGAAGGCGGCGGCGCGGGGGCCTCCGGCGCTTCAGCGGCCGGGGCCGCGGGGGCCGCGGCCTCCGTCTCGCTCTTCAAAGGCACGCCCGGGAGGGCGAAAGCCGGAGGGGTTCCGTTGGAGGAGTCCCACCGGGGGTTGTCCAGTTCGACTACGCTGCTGTCGGATCTCTTGCTGCCCGAGCAGGCGGCGACGAACGCTAAAACAAGGAAAACGCCGATAGTTCTTCGCATAACCCCATGATACCAAAAGTTCATACGTCCAGTAACCCCCGCCGCGCCCCGGGGGCGTCTAAATTTCCTAAAATATAACCATACGAGCTTTCCGAGGTACCAAAATGGCTGAAAACAAAGTTCTCCTTATAATCCGCGACGGCTGGGGGATGTACCGGCCGGACAAATTCAACGCTGTGCGCAACGCCAGGACCCCCGTCATGAAGCGCCTGCTCAAGCAGTACCCCAACACGGTGCTGGAACCCGCCGGCGAAGCCGTGGGCCTGCCCAAGGGCTACCAGGGTTCTTCCGAAGTGGGCCACCTCAACATAGGCGCCGGCCGCATAGTCATCCAGGAACTCAAGCGCATAAAGGACATGATAGAGGACGGCACCTTCTTCGGCCGCCCCGCCCTCAAAGCCGCGCTCGACAACTGCGTGGAGAAGGGCTCCGCCCTTCATCTCATGGGCCTGGTGCAGGACGAAGGCGTGCACGCCCACCAGGACCACCTGTACTCCATCATGCGCGAGGCCAAAAAGCGCGGCATCAAAAAGGTGTGGGTGCACTTCTTCTCCGACGGGCGCGACACGCCCCCCCGCTCGGCGCTCGCTTTCGTGAAAATGCTGGACGAAGTCATAAAAGAGACCGGCAACGCCGCCGTGGGCACCATCATGGGCCGCTACTACGCCATGGACCGCGGCGAGAAATGGTCCCTGGTGGACCAGACCTACAACGCGCTTACCAAGGCCGAAGGCGCCAGGGCCGCTTCCGCGGAAGCCGCGCTCAACGACGCTTACGCGACGCTCAAGAACCCCAACGGCCAGCCTATCGTGGACGAGTATATCCCCCCCACGATCATAGGGGACTATCCCGGCATGAAGGACGGGGATTCGGTCATCCATTTCAACTTCCGCCAGGACCGCGCCATAGAGCTCACCAAGGCCTTCGTGGAGGATAATTATCCCGGCAACCGCTGGAAGAAGCTGGACGTGGTGTACTGCGGCCTCACCCGCTACTACGACGAGTTCAAGTTCAGCGCCCTGCCGCCCATGGACGAAGGCGGCGGCATGGACAATCTGCTGGGGCAGGTGATCTCGGCCGCCGGCCTCAAACAGCTGCGCCTCGCCGAGACGCAGAAGTTCAAGCATGTCACCTCCTTCTTCAACGGCAAACGCACCGAGCCCTACAAGGACGAGGACCAGGTGGAGATAAAAGGCACCTGGGACCCGGCCACCTTCGGCGAGCACCCGGAAATGGACGCGGTAGCGGTGCGCAAGCGCGCCCTCGAGGAGATAGCCTCCGAAAAATACACCTTCATAGTGGTGAACTTCGCCAACTGCGACATGGTGGGCCATACCGGCATCTACGACGCCACCGTGCGGGCCGTGGAAATAACGGACGTCAGCGTGGGCATGCTCACCGACGAGGCCCTGAAGCACGGCTACACCGTGATGATCAGCTCCGACCACGGCAACGCCGAGGAAATGTGGGACTACAAGATCGACATGCCCAAGACCTCCCACACCGTGAACCCGGTGGAGTTCATCTACGTCTCCAAGGACGCGGACCAGGTGAAGCTGCGCCCGCACGGCATCCTGTCCGACATAGCTCCGACGGTGCTGCAGGTGCTGGGCCTGCCCCAGCCGGCCGATATGACGTCCAAAACGCTTATCGCCTGATGTTCATTAAGCTGAAAGTGCACCCTGGCGAACGGCGCGACAGGATACTGAAAAAAGCCGCCGACGCCTACGAGATCTGGACCAAGGCGCGGCCGGAGCGCGGCCTGGCCAATGCCAGCGCCATCCGGCTGCTGTCGCTGACCCTGGGCATAGACTCCAAAAAGATACTGCTGATCAAAGGCGCCGCGTCGCCAGCCAAGATAGTTAAAGTGATATAATTCCCCTATGATAGACCGCAAGAACGGCAGACTCCTGGCGCTGGGCGCCGCTATGATCTTCCTCTCCACCCTGGCCGTGCTGCTGGCCCGCCAGTTCAGCGTCGGGCCCGAACGCCCGGTCCCCGCGTGGCGCGTCTTCGGGCCGGAAACGGCCCCGGTGAACATAGTCGAATATACCGACTTCGGCTGCCCCGCCTGCCGCCACGCCTCCGCCAAGCTCGACGAAATGCTGCGCGTCTTCGACGGCGGGCTGCGCGTCACTTTCAAGAATTACCCGCTGCTCAATATCCACCCCTGGTCCCTGCGCGCGGCCGCCCTGGCGGACTGCGCCGGAGCGCAGGGCAGGTTCAAGGAGTACGCCGGGCTGCTTTTCGAGGGCCAGGAAAAATGGTCCCCGGCCAAAGCGGAGCCCGCGGAGTTCCAGGCCTACGCCAAACAGCTCAAACTGGACTGGCCCGCGCTGCAGGCCTGCGCCGAAGACCCCAAGACCCTGCAGCGCATCCGCCTGGAGATCTCCGAAGGCGACATGCGCGGCGTCAGCGCCACCCCCACCTTCTTCATAAACGGCCGCCGGGCCGTGGGCAGCGGCCAGCTTATAGACCAGGCCATGAAATTCGACAATATACTGAGAGGCGCGCGAAAACCATGAACGGCAACGAAAAAACCAGGGCCATAGGCGGCCTGCTGGCGCGGCTGACGCTGGCCGGCGTCTTTATCTACTCCGGCCTGGTAAAGCTCATGGCCCCGCCCGAAGAATTCGCCTACGCCATAGAGACTTACCGGATCCTTAACTCCCAGCTGTCGCTCTGGGCCGCCTACGCGGTACCCTGGGTGGAACTTTACGCCGGCCTGCTCCTGGCGGCCGGGGTCTACACCCGCGTCATGGCCGCCTTCCACATCGTCATGCTGGCCGGTTTCGAACTGCTGCTGGCCCAGGCCTGGCTGCGCGGCCTGCCCATCACCTCCTGCGGCTGTTTCGGCGCCAAAGGCAGCAACTCCCTCTCGCAGGAATTCATAATGAACATCGGCCTGCTGTGCCTGGCCTACGCGGCCTTCAGGTACGGCGGGGACTATTCGGCCGACAAGGCGGTGGAAAAGCGTGCGGCATAGGGCGCTGGCCCTGGCCGCCCTGGCCGCTGCCTGCCTGGCGCTGGCCGCTTTCCGCCCCTACAGCCAGGGGGCCAAGGCCAAGACCGCCTGGATGACGGTCTCTTCCATAAAAACGGGGCGCCAGTACTACCTGGAAGTCTCCCAGGACGGCAAGGCGCTGCTCCGGGAAGAGACCTCCAAAATGCTGATCACGCGGCGCGGCAGCGTAAAACCGCAGCTGGCCAAGGACTTCTTCCGCGAGATCGAGAACTCCGAGATCATCAACTCCCAGAACGTCAAAGAGAGCAAACTGGTATTCTACACCGGCGACATGCTGCAGATCTCGGCCTATATCAGCGGCGAGCTCAAGCGCACGGAAGCCCCGCTCGACAATTTCGGCGAGGCGTTCTCCTACGCCTTCGGCGAGGTAAAGAAGGCCGCCGGCGCCCTGCCGCGGGAAGATGTCCTGGCGGGTTTCCTGCGGGCCGTCCCCGTGGAAGGGGAGGCCCTGGTCGCCTTCAGGGCGAAAACGGCGGTGGACGGGGAAGTGAAGAACATAGAGACCAACGACATCAACAAGATAAAACCCCTGATGGCCGCCATAAAAGAACCCCACCGCCTGGTGCCGCTGGAGACCGCGGCCGCGGTCAAGGAACTGCAGGATTTCGTTTCCAGCCGCAAGCTTTACGGCCTGCGCACCCTTTTTTACGTACCCAGCACCCGCGGCACCTTTAAGTGCGAGGTGCTTAACGCGGCGAGGGCCCGGCAGTAACGGCGGCCGGCGCCTGCTTTTTTTTGTTAGAATAAAGCCTATGGCAGACGAAACCCGAATAAAAGTGGTGGCGGTCGACGACGACGAGACCATCCTTGAGATCTACGAGACCGGCCTGGCCGCGGCCGGCATGGAAGTGCGCTCTTTCTGCGACCCCAAGAAAGCCCGGGAATTCTTTGCCGAGGCCAAGCCCGGCGCCGTGCCGGACGTGATCCTGATGGACATCATGATGCCCGGCGTGGACGGCATAAGCCTGATGGGCGACATCCGCTCCAAAGAAGCCGCCGCCCATATCCCCATAATAGCGGTCAGCGGCCTCAACGACGCCGCCACGCTCAACGACGCCCTGCTGTTCGGCGCCATGGACTACCTGGTAAAGCCCTTCGACCTGGACACCCTGACGGAGAAGATAAAGAAGGCCGCCGAACTTTCCCGCAAGCGGGCCCAGAAACCCTGACCCGGAGACGTTTTGGACAGGCTGCCTCTCTGGCCGCCTTTGGAGCGATCAGCATATCCGTGCAAATCTGACAGCGTGAGGCCATAATGATAAAAACACTTACCACTGTTTTCACCCAGAAGACCCATGAGGGCACTACGGAGCGGCTGCTGCAGCTCTCCTTCGGCTACTTCGCCCTGTACGTGATCACCGGCTTCCTGGCCAAGTACTTCGACAAGGTCATAGGCGTGGGCGGCACCACCTACACCGTCTTCAACACCATGGGCAGCATGCTTATCCCCACCGGCATCGTGCTGCTGCTGGGCTGGTACAAGTTCAAATCCACCAACTATACCAAGGTCCTCGGCGTCAGCATGCCGAAAGAGTTCCTCTACATCATCCCGTCGGGCCTCTGCACCGCGGTGGTCATCCCCACCACCACGCTGATGTACACGCTGCCCATCTCGGTGATGGTGGCCATGATCATCATGCGCGCCAGCATCATCGTCATCAGCCGCATCATAGACGAGGTGCAGATCCGCCAGGGCATCCTCACCAAGAAGGTCTACTGGGAAGAGAACATAGCCGTGGTCATAGCGCTGGGCGCCGTGGCCCTGCAGATGCTCAACTTCAAGGGCGCCACCGCCGCGGCCCAGGCCGCCGGCGCCAAGGCTTTCCTGCCGGCGCTGTTCGTGATAGATAAGGCCAACTTCGACTTCATCGGCAACGCGGCCGCGATGACCATCCTGACCTTCTACCTCATCGCCTACACCATCCGCATCTACATCATGAACTACTACAAGAACACCCGGCCCAAGGGCGCCATCTACGACACCAACGGCTTCTTCGCCATAGAGCAGGTGACTTCCTTCTCCGCGCTGGTCCTGTCCGGCTTTATCTTCTTCCAGGTGGTCAACAAGCCGGCCGAGCTGCCGTTCCTGCCGTCCGCCGCTCCCGCGGCCGCGGCCACCGCCACTGCGGAAAAGCAGGCCCTCTCGGCCGCCATGCAGAAGGCTCAGGACCTGCTGGCCTCCGACACCTCCAAGTTCACTCCCGCCCAGCGCGCCGAGACCGAGGAAGCGCTGGCCGCCGCTTCGGCCCTGCTGGCCGCCAAAAAGGCCAAGGCCGAAGACCTGGCCGCCGCCTCCGCCGCCCTGGATAAGCCCGTGAAGGACGTGACGCGCTCCTTCAAGTTCCAGTTCTCCAACGCCTTCAAGCACGCCCCGGACCGGTGGAAGCTCGTCATGTTCTCCGGCCTGCCCTTCGGCATAGCGGCCTTCTTCTCCGTGTTCCTGTTCATGTTCAAGGGCCGCACGGCCACCTTCGCCGGCCTGGTCAACCGCCTGACCTCGCTCATCGCCGGCACCGTAGCCACGCTGTTCGTGTTCTGGCTAATCCCCGGGCAGAAAATGCCCAAGACAGAGGACTGGGTGGGGCTGGTGCTGATGTTCATAGCCATCTACTTCATAGGCCGCTCCGAAAAGAAGCGCGCCTGCGAACTCGCGAAGGCCCACGAAGTGGAACCCGAAAAGGACACCGAGATCTGCGCGCCCGACAACGGCGCCGAAGTGGCCAAGGCCGCCGCCAAGGAACAGAAGTAAAGCCTTGCCGCCCCAGCCGGGGCAGGCAAAGAAGCGGCCGGGGATCTTTTCCCCGGCCGTTTCTTTTTACCCTGATCTTTTTTTCAGGTCTGCCAGCCCGGCCCGCGCCTTAGCGCCTCTATCTCCTGGTAGAAACATTTGCCCGGTCCGCAGGGCCGCCCCCAGGCCGCGCGGCGCAGTTCCTGCCCGACGGCCACAAAGTTCCCGTCGTTAACGCGGCCCGAGGCGCAAGCCGCCAGGTAATCGCGCAAAAGAGCCACGTCCCTGGCGGTCTTGCGCGCCGGCAGGTGCCTGCCTACTATCTTGGCGGCCTCTACACCGCTTTTCCGCAACTGGTAAAGCGAACACAGCCCGCAGCGCAGAAGGCGGGCGGGCCTGTCCTCGCTCCCAGCGTTCACCACTTCCGGCGCCGCCGTCTCCCCGCCAAAATACGTGACCTCATGCCGGCGCCAGCAGGGATTGAGCCGGCGGCCGCTAGAAACCACCCGCGAAAGAGCCACAAAAGAATGCAGGCGGCAGAAAGCGTTGACGTTCTCGCAGCCGAGATTCTGGATGATCACCTCCACCCCTATGCCCGCGTCCCGGGCGCAAGCCGCTATGGAAGCGATATCCTCCAGGCCGAGCTGCCGCTCCAGCACCACCCTGTCGGCCCCCAGCCCGGCGAAGAAGCGCAGCGAACGCGAGTTAAGGCAGCCGGCCAGCGTACCCAGGACGATCTTTACCGGGCGCCCGAGAGCCCGGATCTCCCGGATCAGGGAGATGTCCGACACTATGATGCCGAAGACTCCGTAGCCCAGGGCGGCGCGCGCCTGGTCCAGCTGGTGCCTGCGCGTCTCCCGGCCGCCAAAGGAATTAAGGCACAGGTAGACGTCCGTGCCGCGCGAGGAAGAGATGCTTATAACTTCTTTGAGAGCGTCCAGCCCCGGCAGCTGGGAATTGGGATCGCTGGAGCGGTAGTTGGCGCCGCCGCCCGCTACGCCGCAATACAATTCAGCGGCGCCGGCCTCTATCAGGGTCAGGCAGTCCTCTACCGCGTGCAGCGGAGCCTTTATCCGGATCACAGGCCGCCCTCCGCCGGGAATGGGTACAGGCCGGCCTCCCGGAAGTAGAGGTGATTGAGCACCACGCGGTCCGGCCCGGGGCCTGGAAAGCCGGCGGCGGGGTCTTCTCCGGAGAACCAGGCATTGCCGCGCACCAGGATGTCGCCTTTTATCTTTCCCTCCAGTTCCTGGCCCCGGGTCAGCGGGGAAACTCCGGGAACCTGGCAGTGATAGGAAACTTTCCCCCATTTCTCCAGGCATTCCAGGGAGCAGGGCCGCATATCCAGCCGGAAATCATCGTGCGCCGTCCGGACGCTGCCGCAGTACCTGGTGGTGGTGAGATATTCGAAGGGGTAATGGAGATGGGCTTTCAGGCCGCGGGCGGCAAGCTGGGAGCGGGAACTCTCCAGCTGGGGCCGGCCGGCCAGCTCCACGGCCGCGACGCCGGCGCCGCAAAGGATATCCAGGAGTCCCTCGGGGAACCCGCCGCAGTACGCGTGCTGGGCGGCGATAGCCCGCCCTAGGACCCGTTTTAAGCCGGGGAAACCCGCCAACGCTTCCAGGACGCCCCAGTCGTTGAACACCACCTCGGCTCCAGGCCCGGCCGTCTCTTCCAGGTCCCGCAGACAGCTGCCTATCCCCGCCGCCGCCTTTTCGGAAAGCGGAGGGATGTTGAGGGTGATGGAGAGGGCGGGACCGGCCAGCTCCTGCGCCGCCCGCAGCTCTTCGCGTGACGGCAGCAGGCGCTCACAGAATTCATGGCCGATATAGAGCCTGCCGGCGCCGAGCGCGGCAAGTTCCGGGCGGGAGGGCAGCGCGCCCTTCCACGCCAGCACGGCTATCTCCTGCGCGGGGGTGTTTTTTTTCATGGTCCTGAAGGGTCTCGGGGATTAAAAAAGGCCGCCCGACGGGTGCGGGGCGGCCTTTCTTACGCCAATAGCGCTTACTGGGCGAGCCAGGCTATGAATTCGTCCCAGTTGGAGTACTTGGCCCACTGCAGGTCGGCGTAATGCGCCGGGGCGGCGCCGCCGGGCAGGTAGGCCGCTATGCCGTGAGCGTTGTCGTAAACCTCGGGGCCCCACCAGCCGCCCTCGCTGCTGTTGGTGCGGTTATGGGCCACCAGCTTGGTCTTTATGTTGGTCATCAGCGCTTCGGCCTTGGCCTTCACGTCGGCGCTCTTGGTGGCGCCGGCCACCAGCTGCGCGAAGTGGTAAACGTCCTTGTTCTCGGGATAGGCGAAGCTCTGCGCGCCGCTCATGGCGGAGCGGGCCACTTCCTTGTCGCCGGCCTGGGTGACGGCGTAGGCGAAGGCGTTGGAGGCGTCCAGGTAGGAGGCCAGGGCGGAGGTCTTTATATAGCTCTGCGTGGAAGCCTGGCCGAGCTGCTGGTAATGGTCGCTATAGGCGTCCACGGCCACCTTGGCCAGTTCCGCCGGGGTCATGTTCTGCTTGGCGAACAGGGGGCCCAGCAGGGTGTCGTAGGTGTAGCCGTCGCCGGGTTCGGTCTCCTCGGAGCCCACGATGTAGGTGGCGTAGTCTTTGAGTTCATAGACCACTTCGGCCATCTGCATCAGGCAGGCGTCGGAGCCGTACACGTCCACGCCGCCGATCTCCTTGAGGGCCTGGCCCAGCTGGGGAGTGGTGATGTGGTTGCCGGTCTCGTCGTCATAGGAGATGCCCTTGGCGGGCGCGCGCAGCGGGGTCTTTATCCAGCCGGCGCCGTGGTTCCAGACTATGAGCATGTATTTTTTGGCGGGGTACTTGGCCTTGGCCCACCGGGCGAAGTCCGCCAAGTGCTTGTAATCGCCCATGTCCACCTTGGGGAGCTCTTCCACCACGGGGGAGGTGACGTTGTCGGTATCGGCGTCCTTCTGCACGAGATAGCGGCGGGAAGTGGTCCAGTCGCCCTCGGAATCGTCGAAGCCGTCGATGCGGGCCAGCTCCACTACCACGTTATATTTGTCGCCGGAACCCACCATCTCCATCTCGTTGACGTCCTTGAGGCCGTAGCGCTCCAGGTTGTTCTTGGCGTTGATGAAGACCATGATGGTCCATTCCTTGTCCGGGCGGGCTTTGGCGGCGGCCGCTTCGGGCGCGGAGATGTCGAGCTTGGCTATTTCTTCTTTCAGGTCGAACCTGCCGCCGTCGAAGTCGACGCCGGCCAGGGCGGCCTGGGCGCCCATCGCGAGGGCCATGGCTGCTATTATGAACTTTTTCATTCTATTTCCTCCGTCTTTTTGCCCCGGCTGCGGGGCTTTTCCGCGCTGCAAAAACCGCAGGATCAAGCCGCGCTACTTGCGGGGACCTGGCTTGCTGGTAAGGCGCCGCGCCTCCGCCAGCAGGGCCTCGCCCTTTACCGGCTTCTGGAAAATGCTCACCTTCTGCTCCGACAGAGCGGTATGCTGCACCTGCTCGGGCAGGCCGGTGACGAAGATCACCGGGAGGCCCAGCTGCAGGATCTTGCGGGAGAGGTTGAAGACCCGTCCGCCGCCGCCGCCGGGCATGTCCACGTCCAGCACCAGCAGGTCGGGCTTGAAGTCCAGGCACTTTTCCATGGCGGAAGCGCCGTCCGGCGCGGTCTGCACCTCGAAGCCGCCGTCGGTAAAGAGAGATACGTAGAATTCCAGGATAGCGGGATCGTCATCTGCGGCCAGTATCTTTAGCATATTACCCTCATTATATAATTAAGCCCCCCCTTCAGGAGAGAAAAAAAAGGGCCGGCGGTTAAGCCGGCCCTCTTCTTAAGCCCGATCTTGTTTACGGCTGGTTGATCCAGGAACCGAATTCGTCCCACTTGGAGGCCTTGGCCCACGCCAGGTCGGCGTAGCCGTCGCCCAGGGTAGAGCTGGGGAAGTAGGCCGCCATACCCTTGGCCAGCGTGTACGGCACGGGGCCGCTCCAGTAGCCGCCCTGGGAGTCGCGGGTGCGGTTGTGCAGCACCATGGTGTTGGTGATATAGTTCATCAGCGCCTGGCCCTTGGCCTTCACGTCGGCGTTCTGAGACCCTTCCACCACGCGGCGGGTGAAGTCGTAGAGGTCCTTGTTCTCGTCCATGGCGAAGGCCACGGTGGCGTCGCGGGAGGTCTTGGCCAGCGCTTTCTCGCCGGAGGCCATTACGGCTTCCACGAAGGCGTTGGTCACGGGCAGCAGGCCGGCCACGGTGGCGCCGCCGCGGGCGAGGGCCTGGGTGTAGCCCTGGTTGATGCCGTCGTAATGGTCGGCGTAGGCGTTCACGGTCTGCTTGCCTACTTCCAGGGCGGTCATGGTGGGCCGGGCCGCTATGGGGCCCAGGAAGGTATTATAGGTATAGCCGTCGCCGGGTTCGGTCTCTTCGGAACCCACTATATAGTCCGCGAAATCCTTGATCTCGTAGACCACTTCGGCCATCTGCATCAGGCAGGCGTCGGTGCTGAACACGTCCACCTTGCCGATCTCCTTGAGCGCCAGGGCCAGCTGGGGGGTATTGATGTGGTTGCCGCTCTGCTCGTCATAAGAGATGCCCTTGCTGACGCGCTGGCGCACCAGGCCTTTTTCCCAGCCGGAGCCGTGGTTGGAAACTATAAGCATATAGCGCTTGGCGGGATACTTCTGCTTGGCCCACTTGCCGAAGGCGGCGAGGTTGCGGTAGTCGCCCATGTCCGTCATGCCCATGTCCTGCAGCAGCTTGGAGCCCATCTTGGTCTTGTCGTTATCTTTGGTGATGAGGTAGCGGCGCACGCCCTTCCAGTCGCCGTCAGAGGAATCGTACCCGTCTATGCGGCCCACTTCGGCCACGATATTGAGCTTGGCCGTGGAGCCCACCATTTCCATCTCGTTGAGGTCCTTGAGCAGGTAGGGCTCAAGGTCGTTCTTGGCGCTGGAGAAGACCATGATGGTCCACTCGGCCGGTTCCTTTTTGCCGAACAGGTCGGAGAGGAACCCCTTATCCTGCTGGGCTTCCGGGGCGGTCACGGCCATATCGGCGATTTCAGCCTTTATGTCGAAGCCGCCGCGGTCAAAATCAACTTCGGCCGCCGCCAGCGAAGCGAACATGGAAACAGCTACCGCCGACAGCGAGAGCTTGCGTATCATGGGAACCTCCGTTATCCTGCGCGAGATGCTTTGCATACCTATAGTTTATGCGAACCGGAGTTCCTTCACAAGGGGCGCTGGACCCACCCCCCGCTAGGCCCTTTGACCCGGTCGGGGACGTTGTTGACTATTTGACTATTCGATAACCTCGGCACAGGGA
>JAMPXK010000070.1 GCA_023701245.1 Elusimicrobiales bacterium
ATGGCGGGGGCGGCCGCCCCCGCGGCGCCCAGGCCCGCGGCCGCGCCGGCCGGCAGGGAACCTTCTTACCGTGAGGGAAGTGCGGCGGACCCCACCATCTATTTCGAAGACCCCAAGGTAAAGACGGCCGTGGCCAGGGTCTGGGCCAAGGCGGAATCGCAGGTGGCGGACCCCAAGTACCGCAGCAGTACCTACACCAGCAACCCCATCGCCAGGGCCGTCTATGATAACCTGGCTTCTGGCCGCGTCAAGACCGCCATGGCGGCCAACGAGATCATGATGGGCTACCGCTATAACGGGGAGGAGGACGTAAAAGCCTTCCAGAAAGATTTCGGGGTCAAGCTCACGCAGGCCCAGATCGCCGACATAGACCATTTCTATTCGGGGGCCTCTTATTCCGCCATCCCGGTGGTGGGCGCGGTGGGCGGCGTGTTCTTTTCTGTCGCCTATGACGGCGTTTACGATATCGCCAAGGGTTGGATAAAGAGCGGCAACGGCCGCGTGAAGTACAATGTGCGGCAGGTGGGTGTGGACACCCAGGGCTGCGCCTTCGGCATGGCCCTTACCGGCACCGATATAGGCGAAGGCACTGCCAAGATGATGCAGTAGCAGGGAACGTTGTTGATAATTTGACCGACTTGGAACTGTAAGACCGCCGGGGAAACCCGGCGGTTTTGTTTTGGGGCTGGGGCGCCCGCCGTCAGCGGATGTCCCAGTTAATGGCGGGGGGCTGCGCGGGGGCTTCCGCGGCGGCATCCACGGGGAGGCCGGCTTCGAAGTCCACCTGGCGCAGGGCTTTTTTCTGGTCCAGGTAGTTAAGCAGTTCCATTCCGCTCAGCACCAGGTCCGAACCCTTGAGCTTTATGGCCATCACCACGCCGCTGGTGGTCTGCCGGAGCGCTTCGGCGGTAAGCTCCTTGCCGAAAAGAGAGGCGGCGGCCTTTTCTACGCCTTTGCCGATGCCGGCCTCCATGGCCACGCAGCCCCGGCTTACGCCGGGAACGCGGCACCACGGGACCAGCACCACCAGGGTGGCGCCGGCGTTGGCGGCCATCACCAGGCCGCTGGGGTCGCACTGAAAGGTTTCCTGCGTGATGTTCATGCCGCCCAGCATGATGAAGCCCGCCGGGCCGGCCATGATAAGGCCGTTCATCATCAGGACTTTGCCCACTACGGTACCGGTGAGGCCGGAACCTACCGCGTCCAGGGCCTGCCCCACGTAGTTCAAGGGGTGGCCGTTCTGGGCCAGCCAGGCGTTCACGCTGCCGCGCATATCGTAAATATCTTTCCACACTATCTTGACGGTGTCGGCCGGGTGCTTGGCCAGTTTGTCGGCCAGCAGGTCCTCGGCCATCAGCCGTACCACGGGTTCCCGCTGCAGAGCTTCCGGGATGCCGGCTTTATTCATGAGCTGCCCCACGGCTGTGTCCATGGTGCAGAAGCGCTCTACCGCTTCGGCCGCGGCGGCCGGAGAGGGAAGGGCGGAAAGGGTGAGCAAGGGGATGAGCAAAAGCGTAAGGTATTTTTTTAATTTCATCTGCATATATTATGCCGGATATGCGCGTACGGCGGATGGGCCTGGGTGCCTTCAAAGCGGCGCTTTTCGGCCCACCCCGGAGTGGGTCCTTTGTTTTGCTGCTGGTAGGCACCCCGGCTCTTACGCGGCGGCGCGCGGTAGCGTAGACTATAGGGGCGGTCAAGCGGTCGGGAGGATAATTTAATGAAAAAAGCGATCAGCGGCGCGGTTCTGACGGCGGTCATGTTCTCGGCGGCGGGCGTTTTCGCCCAGGCGGACAAGGGCATATACGGTGCCGACGACAGGCAGGACTATTTCCAGGTTTCGGAAGCCCGCCGCAAACTGGCGGATTCCACGGTGTCCTTCTTCGACGCCGCGGACGTAGCGCAGGACGGCGCGCTGTCCCTTGAAAATTTCGGGGAGAAAGCGCAGCTCTGCAAGAAAGAACCCTTCCGCGAACAGCCCATTGGCGCTTTCTGCTCCGGTTCGCTGGTGGCGCCGGACCTGGTGATGACCGCCGGCCACTGCGTGAAGACCAATTTGGACTGCGCCAAGGCCAAGCTGGTGTTCGGCTACGCCGTCAAGGAACAGGGCAAGAACCCTTCCCGCGTGGATCCCTCCGAAGTGTATACCTGCAAAGGCATAGTGGCGCGCGACCAGGACGACAAAGGCGCGGACTACGCCATTATAAAACTGGACCGCCCTGTTCCCAACCATGAGCCGCTGCCGGTAAACCGCGGCGGCGGCGTGGGCGAGGGGACCAGGCTGTTCGTGATCGGCCACCCGGTGGGGCTGCCGGTCAAGATAGCCAGCGGCGCCACGGTGCGCAACGTCTTCAACTATGCCGGCTATTTCACCGCCAACCTCGACACCTACGGCGGCAACTCCGGCAGCGCGGTCTTCAACGAGGAGACCGGGCTGATAGAGGGCATACTGGTGCGCGGCGGCACGGACTTCGAAGTGAAGGACCCGCTTTTCGGCCCCAAGTGCCGCGCCTCCGTTAAGGTAAGCGACGAGGGCGGCCGCGGCGAGGACGTGACCAGCGTCTCCCAGGTGCTCAATTACATCCCGCTGCCCGGCCAGGCCAGCCCCGAGGTGGCGATGCCGGTAAACCCCGAGGTGACCTCCATGCTCGGCAACTGCAAGGACCCGGGCCCGGGCGCCAGCCTGACCGAACTGATGGCCTATGTCGACTGCCTTACCGCCCATCTCAACGCCGCCAAGCCGTAAGCGGTGCGGGACGCTGCTGAATATTTGACTGACTTTAGGCAGCAGGACCGCCGGGGAAACCCGGCGGTTTTGTTTTGCTAGAATTATTGTCGATATGAACACTTCCGCGCACTGGATCTGGCTGCTGATAGCGGGATTATTCGAGGTGGCGTGGGCTTCGGGGCTGAAATCTACGCAGGGTTTCACCCGGCTCTGGCCCAGCGTCTGGGTAGGGCTGGCCATGGCCGTCAGCATCTACGGGTTGTCTTTCGCGGTTAAGGGCCTGCCCATAGGCACGGCCTACGCCGTGTGGACGGGCATAGGCGCGGCCGGCACGGCGCTGGTGGGGATATTCGTGTTAAACGAGCCCGCCAGTTTTGCCCGCGCGGCCTGTATCTTTATGATAGTGGCCGGGACCGTGGGGCTGAAACTTTTCAGCCGGTGACGCGGCGCGTTCCCGCCCTTAAAGCCGCCGGGAAAGCCCGGCGGTTCTTTTTGGGCTGGAGGTTTTGCCGAAAAAGGGGAGAAAGTGCTTGATGCGGGGCTTAAAACTTTAAATAATGTGTTCTGGCGTCCCGGAAGGTGCTTTGGGACGAGGAGAGAAATGACGACTAAAATTACGCTTGTGCTTTCGATGTCGCTGAACGTGGTGCTGGGCCTGGCTATCCTGCAGACCAATAAGAGGCCGGTGGCCCTGGCAGATTTCAGGGACGCCATAGCCGACACCCGCGCCCCCGGCCAGCTGGCGGAGACCGCTCCCGCAGAAGTGCTGCCGCCCCCCGCGGCCGAAACCGCCCTGGTGGACGCGCCCCGCGCGGCGGCCGCCATAGAAGAGCCCGCCCCGGCCCCGGCGGTGATAGTGGCCAACGACTGGGCCGCTTATAAACAGGATATGGCCGACGATAAGGACGTGCTGGTCAGCAATATCTTCCGCTCGGAAAATAACGCCCAGCGGGCCATGAGCGCCGCCGTGGCCAGGCTGCACGCCGACGGCAAGGACGTGCTTTTTTCCTGCCTTATGCCGGCCACCGGCGGCGGAATGTTCTACCTGATCCGGCTGGTCTCCGACACCCCGGAGATCCCCAGGATGACCTCCATGGCCGACCTGGCCGGCAAAGAGTACGTCAAGGAAATACAGTTCATGGCGGACAGGACCGAAAAAGAGGTCTGGGGTTCCATCTAAAAACAGGCTGCCGGGCAGTCTTTAACCGCCGGGCTGTCCCGGCGGTTTTGTTTTTAGGGGTGGCGCTTGTCCGGGGCGAACGCATTTGGGAGAATATAGGCCGATGGCCCTGATAATACAGAAATACGGCGGGACTTCCGTGGGCAGCATAGAGCGCGTGCGCGCGGTAGCGCGCCGGGAGAGCCCGGAAATTTTTTCTTAAGGAGCGGAGCATGAAAAAAGAACCTTTGCTGGTGAGCGCTTGCCTGCTGGGGGAAAAGTGCCGCTATGACGGCGGCAGCAAGTACTCCGCCAAGGCTGCGCTGCTGGCAGAACGTTATGAGTTCGTGCCGGTCTGCCCGGAGGTGCTGGGCGGCCTGCCTACGCCGCGGCCGCCGTCGGAGATCCTGGGGGCCAGGGTGATGTCCAAAGACGGCGCGGACGTTACGGCTCAATTCCGGCTTGGCGCGGCCCGCTCCCTGGAGATGGCGCGCAAGGCCGGGGCCGTTAAGGCGCTGCTAAAGTCGGGGAGTCCGTCCTGCGGCCGCGGGTTGGTTCACGACGGGTTCTTCTCCGGCAAGCTGGTGCCGGGCAACGGCGTAACGGCGGCCCTGCTTGAAGAGAACGGCATCTCCGTCCATACCGAGCTGGATCTTGCGCCGCTGGAACGCTGAGCGGGGTCAGGTCTTTACTTTTGACCTCCCCGGAACCGCCGGCCACTCCGGCGGTTTTGGTAGAATTGTGGAGAGTCAGGTAAGGCAATGGAGGGTTTGTGAATAAATTCGAGATCTACATAATAGCCGGGTTCGTGGGCGGGGTAGCGCGGGGGCTTTCGAGTTTCCTTAAGAATCGGAGGGGCGGCTCCACGGTCAAATTCAATTATCAATACTTCTTCACCACGGTCTTCTTTTCCGGCATTCTGGGCGGTATCGCGGGCGCGCTTGCCGAAAGCAACTGGAAAACGTCTTTCCTGGCTGGTTATGCCGGCATAGACTTCCTGGAGAACATGTATAAATCCAGCCCTTTGGCCAGCCTGGTCAAAACCGCAGGGAAGTAAGTGGCGTCGTTGGCCGAGCGGACAACTTCGCGGCAGGACCGCCGGGGCAGCCCGGCGGTTTTTCTTTTCTGGCGCCGCGGCCGGTGCCGGAGGGCCCTTGACGGACGGAGGTTTTCGCTATATATTTTAATTAAGCGCATATGAATAAAAAACTATACGATATCCTCGGCTTATTCGCTTTTTTCGCTGGGCTTTTCGCTTTGGCCGGCGGCTACAACTCAGTCGCGCCGCGCTACAGGGACGCGCCAGCCGATCTTTCCGATATCAGCCTTGAGGACATACGTTCGCAGGACGCCCCCATGCCTGCCGTAGTTCCCGCCGTGGATACTTCCGGCCGCCCGGCCCAGACGCAGCGGGTGGCTATATACGGCAATAACACTTTGGCCGATTACTACAGGGTGAGCAAGCCCCTGCAGCAACTGGCCGATTCCGTGGTAGCCATCGTGGAGAGGTCCGCGCTGGGCTTCGACGAAGAGACCCGCACGTACAGCCCCATTAAGCTGGGCACGGTGGGCGAGAGCCGCAACTTCGCGGCCGGCGCCGATTTCTACGATCAAAAAAAACTGGCCTTCTGTTCCGGGTCCCTGGTGAGCGGCGACCTGGTCCTGACGGCCGGGCATTGCGTTTCGCGCGATCCCAAGGCCCATACCTATTTTGGATCCGTGTATGTCGTCTTCGGCTGGCGCCAGTCCGCGGCCGGGCAATATGAGGCGACTTTCAGCGAGGACCAGGTTTACGAGGTGGACGCCATTGTGGTGCATAAACTGGCTAATCCCAACACCATGGACGACAGGGACCGCTACCAGGATTACTCGCTTCTCCGGCTGGACAGGCCCGCGCAAGGCAGGGCGCCCCTGGTGCTGGACCGGACAGGCGAATTCCTTGCGCCGGGTAACAAGGTGTTCCTTGCCGGCTATCCCATGGGCATGAGCGTTAAGGTCACCGATCCCGACGACGCGACGATACAGGAAATAGGCAGGAATATCTATAGCACCGACCTGGACGCCTTCGGCGGCAATTCCGGCGGGCCGGTCTTCGATTCTTACACCAGGCGTATAACCGGGGTGCTGGTAACGGCCAACGCCAAGCAGTTCAAGTACACGCTCAACAGCGCGGTAGCCGCTAAATTGGTGGTGGACCCGCGGAAGAAGAACTGGATAGGGGCCAGTAAAGACGAAAAAGGCACGGTGCTGACCGTGGCTAGGAATATCATTAGGGGTTTTGCCGCCGAGATGGCCAGGAAGGGGATAGTGCTGGACGAAAAGAACAAGACCATTACTTTCCCCAGTGGGCTGGTCTATTACGACAATGAATTCCTCCCCGACCTGCTTGCCGGCCTGGGCGCCAGGAGCGCCAGCTCCGGTGAGCCGGTACGGCTGCCCGCTTACGAAGGTATCGGGACCGGGGTGCAGAGGATAGACTCGCTGATAGAGGCGATGACGCCGCTTACGCAGCAGGAGCGCCGTTTCTGCGAGGCCATCAGTGCCAGGATACAGGCCGCCAGGCCTGTGCTGGATCCCCGCATGATGACGCTTTACCGCCTTAACCGCTGCGACAAGGGCCAAAGCATCTAGATACGCTTTTGACCAACGCGGGGTCAGGTCTTTACTTTTGACCTTTGCGTGCAACCGCCGGGCAGCCCCGGCGGTTTTGTCTTTGGCGGGGAGCGGCCCGGTGCCAAAGGGCCTATATCCGGCGCGCCATTTTTCACCGCGCTACCGGGCCTTTGTGCTCTATGTGGCCCCGGAGGGTTCCGCTACAATATCTCATATATTCTGCTCCGGGAGGCCGGGGCCTAGGGGTGCGTAATGAAAAAAACATTCAGTGCGGTGGCGTTGGTTCCTTCTCTTCTATTAGCCTCGGGCGTGATCTTTGCCTCAAGCAACGGATCCAGCCTGCAACTGTCGGATGTCAGCGACAGTATTAAGGAAATAATGCAGGACCAGAAAGATTTCGAGGGCAAACCGCTGCCCCCTGGCGTGCATCCCGGCCAGCCGCCCAAGCCTGATTTTCCCGGGCACCCTGGGCAGCCTCCGCAGCCCGGTCACCCCGGCCAGCCGCCTAAACCGCCGCAGCCTGGCCAGCCCGGTCAGCCGCCGCAGCCTCCCCAGCCGCCCGCGCCGGTAGATACTACCCACGCGTACAATGCCGGCCTGCGCGATGGCCATGAAAGAGGCGCCAGGGAAGGACGCCGTGAAGGTTATGCCGAGGGCGTAAATGAAGGCGAAAGGGAAGGTTACCGCAAAGGTACCGACGACGGCAACCGGGCCGGCAGGGACGCCGGCTACCGCGACGGCTACGGCGTAGACCAGGCCATGGGAACGCAGAACGGCAGCTCGGCCGGTCAGACCGCGGGTATCGACAAGGGTACCGATGCCGGCAAGCGCCGCTGCTATGATGAAGGCTACGCTAACGGCTACAACACCGCTTATGAAGAGGCCCAGAAGCTGGGCCTGCAGGACGCCGCCTCTTACAGCGCCGGCTACGCCAAGGGGCAGGCCGACGCGGCGGCCATAGAGGCCGAGAACGGCCGCAAAGCCGGCTACCAGGCCGGGTTCAGCCAGCGCGAGACGGAACTGCAGAACTCCCTGGGCGACACTAAAGCCCTGCGCGGTATTTTCTCCAATAATGCCGTGGAGTTGGGCGTGAAACTGGACCTTCCTATAACGCTGGCCCGCAACGGGTATGGTACCCCGGAGGAAAGGCAGGCGTATGACAGGGGCTATAAAGAAGGCTACCAGCGCGGCTACCGCCGGGCTTACGACGACGCCAAGCGGGAAGGCTATAACGAAAGGTTCACCATGGCCTACAGACGGGCCTACGACGCGCAGTACTCCGTGAGCTACCGCAGCGGCTATAACGAAGGGAAAACGGCCGGCTACCAGGCGGCTTATAACTCCGCCTACAACTCTGCCTATTCCCACTACTATGAGGAATACAGCCGCAGAGAATACGCCGACCAGCGGGCCCAGGGCCTGAGCAATGGCCGGGCCACCGGCCGCAAGGAAGGCTTCGAGGCCGGCTGCGCCGAGAACAACAAGCGCGGCTACAACGACGGCTACCAGAAGACGGCCGCCGAAGTGTACCCCGGCGCCTTCGAGGCCGGCAAGCAGGCCGGCATAGCGGCGGCTGACAAGTATTACCGCGAGAACGCCGTGGTGAAGGTTTCCGACATCGCGTTCTACGACGAGAACGGCGACGGCAAGTTCGAGGCGAACGAGAACGTAATGCTGAAGGCCGAGTTGCGCAACTTCGGTTTCAGGGGTTCTGAAGCCGTGGTCATTACCATCAAGAGCGAGCGCGGGGAGATCCAGCTGGTGCCCGACCTGAAGGCCGAAAGCGTGAGCGGCCGGACCCGGACCGCCGTGAACCTCAGCATCGGCAAGCTCTACGACGTGGTGGCGCCCGACGCGGACGCCCTGAACGTGAAGTTCACGGAAAAAGGCACGCTGGTAGGCGAGCGCCGCCAGCTCTACACCAGGACCAACCCCAACAAGGTGGGCACGATAGAGAAGAACGACACCCCGGTGCGCAAGAAGGCTAACGTGTTCTCCAGCACCCTGGCCAACCTTAACAAAGGCGAAAAGGTACTGATGTTCGAAGAGAAGGACTATTACACCAAGGTGCGCAAGTCGGCCTTCGCCGCCGGCGAGTGGACCGAGGGTTATGTTTATACCGATAAACTGACCCCGCAGTAAAGCGGCCCAGCCCGCAACCCAGAACCGCCGGGGAAACCCGGCGGTTTTGTTTTGCGTAGTTTGATAGAATAGGGCAAGGGACGGCAACTACTATGAAATCACTTTTCCTTTTGAGCGCGGCCTGCCTGCTGGCCTGCGGCTGCGCGACTCCGGCGCTTTATCGCCCGGCCGAAACGGGGGACATCCCAGCCATGCGCGCCCTGCTGGAAAAGGGCGCCGACCCGAACGAAACCAGCGCGCTGTGGATGCGCTTGACCCCGCTGCACATGGCGGCGGCCAAATCCCAGCTGGAAGCGGCCAGGCTGCTGATCGAGCGCGGGGCCGACGTGAACCGCGTGGCGGTCATAAACCGCTCGCGCCAGACCAGGCCGCTGCACTACGCGGCCTGCAACGGCGACGTCTCCATGATAAAACTCCTGCTCGATAACGGCGCCGATCCCGAACCTGGCGGCGGCGAATGCGCCGAGCCCGGCTGGAGCGTTATGAGCGATATCCGCATGATCTCTCCTCTGGCGCTGGCCGAGAAGAACGGGCATACTATGGCGGCCGCGCTGATAAAAGATGCCATAGCCGCCAAAGCCGGCCTGACCGCCGGCGGCATGAAGAATTCCGGGGAGTACAGGCCCATAGTAGGCGCTTTGCTTAAAGACTACCGCGGCGACGGCCGGACCATAGCCGTGGCGGGGTTCTCCTACGCGGACGGCCGCGCGTCCTCAGACGGCCGCGTGGTGGCAGAACGCATAACCACCGAACTTATCAAGCATGGCGGGCTTAAGGTGGTGGAGCGCCGGGAAATTGAAAAGGTCCTGGGAGAGCTTAAACTGCAGTTGTCGGGGCAGATGGACCAGGATTCCGTAAAGAAACTAGGGAAGATGCTGGGCGCCGACCTGCTGGTGATCGGGACCATTACCGCGCTGCCGGGCGGCAAGCTGGAACTGAACGCCCGCCTGGCCGGGGTGGAATCCGGGGAAGCTTACAGCGCGGTTTCCGGGCAGGTGGAAAAGAACTGGCTTTAGGCCTGGCTCTTAAAGCGAAACCGCCGGGACGGCCCGGCGGTTTTGTTTTGGCTAAATTACGGCGTAGAGGACGGTTTCGCAGGCCACAGGCTGGTGCTGGCGCAGGTAGAGGCGGTACTCCGGGACCAGCGAGCGGATAAAGAGGGGGATCTCGAAGAGGTCCCCGGGTTTGTGGTAGACGCAGACGGCTAGCTTGGGGCGGTTGCGCTTTATAGTTTCGGCCGCGCCCTTTAAAGCCTCCAGCTCGGCTCCCTCCACGTCCAGTTTTATAAAAGTTGCGTCGGGAGCCAGGCGGTCCACCGTCTCCGCTTCCACGCAAACCTCCCCGGCTCCGGAGACGGCCGAGGCCGAAGTGCCGTGCCATACGGAGAAAGGCAGCGCGGCGGGCGCGCTCCATAAACCCTTGTTGTACGCGCTTACGTTGCGCAGGCCGCGTTTCGCCACCGTGGCCTTGAGCTTCTCCGCCGTTGCCGGGTCGGGTTCAAAAGCGCAGGCCCGGGCGCAATGGCCGCCGGTAAGGCGCATGAAAGTCAGCAGGGTGTCGCCGGTATAGGCCCCGCCGTCCACAAAGACCTCGCGGTCGGAAAGCTCTATGATCCCTCTGGGGAAATACTGTTCTTTGCGGCTGACGTCCGCCAGCGCCTCCGCGGCCCCGCCCAGTTTAGCGTTGAGGAAAGCCGCAAAAGTTTCGAGCGACAGGCTGTCCGCCAGCGTTCCGTAGGCCGCGTTGAACCGCGCGCTGTTGGCCTCCAGCCAGGAGCGGTCGAAGGTGTTGCCCAGCAGCTCGCCCATCACGTCGAAGAAATAGACCCCGGCCACCCTGGAATTGTCCAGGCGGGCCAGCTTTTCCCTGGCCAGGCGGGCGTTGGCGAAAGCTATGACGATATTGAATTTTTCGAACCGGCTGGCGATCTCCGCGAAACTGAGGGCTTCGCCTGAAGAGGTGAACCCGGCGTCGGTAAAGGCGGCGGCCACAGGCAGGCCGCGGCGCTGCAGGTATTCGCGGACATAAGGCGCGTACCAGCCGTCGCCGTAGAGCACCAGCGGCAGGCCGGCGGCCTTCAGTTCCCGTAGCTCCTCCTCCGCCCTGGCGGGGCCGGCGGCGAGTTTCTCCCAAAGCGCGGTCATGCCTTTATTTTAACAAACCGCGCGCCTCCGGTAGCCGTTGACAGACGGCGGTTATATAGCCTAAACTGAAAATCATGCGACACCATATCCTGACCCTTTTACTTTTTCCGGGCTTGCTGTTCTCGGTTATGCCCCCGGCCGCGGCCGCCAAAAAAGCCCAGGCGGGATCCAAGGCGGCCGATTACAAGCTGATCCCTGCGCTGAACTGGAGCCTCGTCTCAACGGGGTTCGTGGAAGTGTTCAAGCTGCGCAACAGGGAGGTGGAATCGGCCGAACCCAACCGGTTCTTCCCGGGGTCGGTGGCTTTCGCGCTGGGCCGCATAGACGAGTCCGGGCATTACCTGATGCTCAAATGCGGGGGGGCTGATGACTGCGCAACCAAAAGGGACGCGCTGGAGGACCGCCTGGTGTACGCCACTCTTCTGGAGGTCGTGCGCACCCCGAGGGTCACGAAGGACCAGCTTTATAACGTGAGCACCTGGGAACTGACGTCCCTGGGAGAAAAATACATGGAAAAGCTGCGCAAGCGCCACCCTGACCTCAATACCCGCCTGGCCAAACTTATCGGCGCCGCTTTCGCCAGCCAATAGCGGGGAAACTTTTTTTACCGGAACGGGTGGTTGCGGCCCGTTAGGGCCTGAAGGGAGAGCATATGTCGCCTGAACTTGTTGACTTGCTGATAATCGGGGCGGTTATAGCCGGCGCGCTGGGCGCGGCGGCTTACTTCGTGGCGCGCTTCCTGAAGGGTAGCGTCAAGATAAACCTGCCGAAGGAAACCTTTACTCCGGGGGAACAGGTGGAGGGGGCTTTCGAGCTTACGGCGAAAAAAGAGATAAACGCCAACGAACTTACGGCGGCGCTGGTGGCCAGGGAAAGCTATCACGAGCGTGACTACAAAGGCCGCAGCCGGCGCAAGACCCGTGAAATTTACCGCGTCGGCCAGGTGGTGGAAGGGGCCCGCGTTTACCCCGCGGGGTACACGGCGAATTACAATTTCAAGATAGCGCTGCCCGCAGGTGAACTGCGTGGCGGCGTGGGCGGCTCGCTGCTGGGCGGGGCGCTGAACCTGCTGGGCGGCCTGGGCAGCCGGATAGAGTGGAGCGTGGAAGTGCGCCTGGACGCCGACGGCGTGGACCTAGCCTCCAGTAAGCGA
Source organism: Elusimicrobiales bacterium (assembly GCA_023701245.1). Classification (GTDB taxonomy): domain Bacteria; phylum Elusimicrobiota; class Elusimicrobia; order Elusimicrobiales; family UBA9959; genus UBA9959. The sequence goes on from JAMPXK010000070.1 coordinate 11,940, forward strand.
ATCTACGTGGCCTGAAGACGCAACGGCCTGTCTTTAAGACCGCCGGGGCAGCCCGGCGGTTCTGTTTTTACAGGGTGTTCTGCCAGGGGCCGGCGTTGATGACGTTTTTAAAGCCCATGGTCTTTAAGATGCCGGCGGCTATGCCGCTGCGGGCGCCCGAGGCGCAGCAGAGCACCACCGGTTTGTTCTTGTCGAGTTGTTTGGCCCCGGCCGGGAGCGAATCCAGCGGGATATTCAAACTGCCGGGCCGGCTGCCGGAGGCGAATTCGGCCGGACTGCGCACGTCCACTACTACCGCGCCCGCCGCCGCCAGCTGGGGCAGTTTTCCCCGTACGGCCTTGAAGCGGAAATGACGGAAAAGCAGGTAGGCGGCAACGCCCGCCGCCAGCAGATAGGGTTGCAGGGTTTCAATGGTCATGCTCATGAGTCCTTGTCCTGTGAATTTAATCTCATGAATTAGATGCGGCCGGGAGCTG
>JAMPXK010000012.1 GCA_023701245.1 Elusimicrobiales bacterium
CCTTTATGTCCGCCATCCGGGAATCTTTGATGCCGGCGCGCCCGCCCGTCTGCGACAGGCCCACCGAACACCCGCTCACCTCCAGGCCCGCCAGCCGGGCGCCGCTGCCGCCCGTAATTTCCACGCCGCTGCCGCCGCAGGAATTTATCTTCGCGCCGTTCAGGCGCACCCGCGCTCCGCTTGCGGCCTGCACACCGTGCGATTTGACCTGCTCCAGCGTAAAGCCGGCGGCTTCGAAAAGGGAACCGTTCTCCGCCCGCACCCCGGCCGCGCAGCCGCGCATCAGGCTGCCGTCCAGCCGCAGGCGCGACTTGCCGGTCAGCTCCGCGCCTGACACCATCGCCAGGATCTCCGCCCGCTCCACGCCGGCCGCGGCCCCGGCCGCCAGGGAGAGCCCGGCCACGCAATTCTTCAGGCTTACCCCGGTCAATTCCACCTTGGCCCCCGCCCCGGCGCGCACCGCGCTGCCTCCGCAGGAATCTATGGTCCCGCCTGCGACGGTCACGCTGGCGGCGCCTTCGGCCTGCACGCCGTGCGAACGCATTCTTTCCAGGGTGAGTTCCTGGGCGGTCAGGACGGCCCCGCCGCCGGCCTTCAACCCCACGGCGCAGTCCCGCGCCGCGGTAGCGGACAGGCGCAGCCGCCCGTGAAAAGCCTGCAGCGCGGCTCCCGAGTTGCCGGAAAGGACGGAACCGGAGATAAAGGCCGTTTTGCCGGAAAAACTTAGGCCGGCCGTGCAGTCGCGAAGTTCACAGACGCGAAGGTCCAGCCGCCGCCCGGCGAAAGAAACAGCGGGGCCGGACAGGCACGTTTCGAAAACGCAGTTGTCGGCCGCCAGGTCCCCGGAAGAAACTTCCGCGGCGAAACTGCGGTTATGGGAGAACACGGACCCGGCCAGCAGGGCCTGCTTGCCCGCCAGCAGCACGCCGCCGCCGCAGTCGCGCACCTTGCAGGCGGAAAGTTTCAGGCTGCGGCCCCGGAAAGTGACCCCCGAGCCCGAGGCTCCTTTTACGCTCAGGCCGCGCAGCCGCATGACGCATTGCCCGGCGCCGAAGAAAGGCAGGTTGCCTCCGGAGCATGCCCCGCCGGAAGAGAGGACCGAGGCGCCATCACGGGCCAGCACCGCGTGGGCGGAAAAACCGCCGAAGCGGCAGGCCGTCAGCCTGGCCCTCGCCAGGCCGGAAACCAGTATAGACGTAGCGGAGCCGGTGAAAGAGCAGTTCCTGACGGCCAGGCGCGCCAGCCCCCCGGCCGCGAGCGGGAAACTGGCCCGGCCCAGCTCCATCCCGGTCAACCGCACGCGCGAGCAGCCTTCGGCCGCCACCAGGGCCGACGGGCCGCCGCCGAACACCACCTTGTCCAGTTTCACCCTGGAAAAATCCATGGCCCTGAGCGGGGCCGCCAGACCGGAGAACACCGCGTTCTCCAGGGTGCCGCAGGAGCGGCCCAGGAAGACCAGGCAATCCCACTTGTCGTCGGCGGCCCCGAGGCGCACGGGCGCGGCGGCCGTGCCCGCGCAGACGAACTCGCCGTACACGAGTATCCGGCAGAGTTTGTCGTTGCGGAATTTGAGCAGGCCGCCGGCGTAAGCCCGCAACGCCCGGCCATTGTCGGATTTGGCCCTGGCGAAGCGTACCTGGACGCCGGGCAGCAGCACCAGCGACGCGCCGGGCATTACGGTCACATCCCCGCCGATAGTGACGTCCCCGGACAGTTCCAGGCGGCCGCGGACCTCCCCGGACAGGAACTTGCCGGCCGGCGCGGCGCAGGCCGGGAGTTCCGCGGCCGGAGCCAGCCGGGCGAGTAATCCCGGCAGAGCGGAGAAGAGGGCGCGCGGCCAGGTGCGCAGGTTAGGGTCGCAGAAAAGCCCCGCTTCAAGCGCCGCGGGCAGCAGCCCGCGCAGCAGCGGCGGGCAGAAAGAGAGCCGGGAAGCCGCCGCGGCGGCCAGGCAGACGGCCAGGTGCAGCCAGCCGCCGGCCGCCTCCAGCAGGCGCAGCAGCAGGACGGCCGCGTAACTGTAGGCCGCCGCAAAGAGGCCGCCCAGGCGGCCGGGCTCGAACCCGGGCAGCCCTGACCTCTTTACGCCGGAGACGCGGCCAAGCACCTGGGCCCCGCCGATCGCCTGGTCGAACCAGAGGTTGCCGTCGCCTTTCGTTCTGAACCGCAGCGAACCGTCCGCGCCCCTGAACTTCCAGAGCACGCGGTGCACGGAGACCAGCGGCGAATCGGCCCAGTCCAGGTAGGCCACGATATCCCCGGGCCGCACGCTGTCCGGGTCGCCCCGGGCCGCGGAGTCTATCACCAGGCGGTCCCCGGAACGCAGGTAAAAATCCATGGACCTGCCGTAACAGGAAACCTCGGAATATCTGTTTTTTTCCGGCAAAGGGCCGGCGGGCGGTTTCATAAATGGAGCCGGGCGGCGCGCTGGGGTGCCGCGCCCACGGATTTCACCATATCTTATTAAAATTGGCGCGGTATAAATAGTACGGGCGCGGCCTTGGAAAGGCGGAAACCCCTTTTGATATAATTATATTATGGGAAAAAACAGCGAAACCACCTCCGGCCCCTGCTGGAAACCGTCCCCGGACATAGCCTCCCGCAAGGTTGCGGACGAACTCGTGCTCCTCAATGTGAAGACGAGCGAGTATTACTCCCTCAACCCCACCGCCCTTTTCGTCTGGGAGCTCATCTCCCGCAACACCCCGCTCGACGGCATATTGAAGGCGTTCGCGGAGGAGTTCGACGCCGACGCCGCCAGGATAAAGAAGGACGTACTGGAACTGATTAAAACCCTGGAGTCGCAGAAAGTTATCTGCAAGTCTTAAAACCGATGAAAGCATGGGTAAGGGTCGCCGTCATCCGGCTGAACCGGATAGCGCCGGCTCGCTTCTTATTCAAGTCCTACTACAGCCTGGCCTGGGCGGTATTCTCACGCCTGGTACGCCTGCTTTTCCCTGAATTGACCTCGGTGAAACTCCACCGCGGCTACGCCTCGGGCGGCTGGGAACCGGGGGCCAGCGACATAGACGTCCTGCTGGAACTCCGGGAGCTGACCCCGGAAGAGACCGCCGCGTTCATGGCGGAATGGGAGAAGTTCTACCGCGTTTTCCGTTATTTCTTCCCGGTGATGGGGGAACCCGTGATGGCCTCGGCCGCGGAAGGGGACCTCTACGCCCGGTGGGGCGATATCCGGGCTTTCAGCCGGCAGCGCCCCGCCGGCCCGCCGCCGGCCCTGGTGCCGGTGAAAACGGCCCTCGATCTGTGGACCGAAGGTCTTCACGCGCATACCCGCCTGTGCAAAATAGCCGTATCCAGGGACCTGCTGCCCGGGCCGCTGGCCGCCAGGGAACTCAGGAAATGCGTACTGGACGTGGTGCGCCACAGCGCCGCCGCCCCGCAGCGGCCGCCGGACATGCCGCCGGCCTCCAGGCTTGAAACGCAAAACCGCCTGCGGACCTTCAGGAATTTCCCCGGCGCCGAACTGGAGGACGTGCTGCTGCGCTCCGCGGCCGGCTCCGGCGATGGGCGCGCGCTGAAGCCCCTGGCCCAGCTGGCCTGCGCGTATACCGCCAACATCCTGGAGCGCGACGCCGCGCTGTTCCTGCGCCAGCACGCGGGCCACGCCGGCCCGGCACCGCGGATAGAAGGCTTCTCGGCCAGGCCGCGCGAGGAGCGGGCCGCCCTCAGCCTGCTCAAGATCTTCAAAAGCCGCTTCGGCGAACTTTTCGACTCGGCCATCGTGGACAATCTCTTCAATTCCGTGGTGGTCCTCAAGCATGTCCCGGGGCCGGAACCGGAACTGGCCTGCAGCGTTTCCATACTGGACTCCATGGCGGCCTGGGACCAGTCCCTGCGGGGACCGGTCTTCCTGCTGGGCCGCCGGTCCCTGGAGCTGAGCGGCCTGGGGGCCTTCGAGGATGACCCCCTGAAACTGGCTTTCCCTAAAGTTCTGGATACCGACCGGGACCGCGCGGTCTGCCTGCATTCCGGCAAGGAGAACCATTTTTCTTTTCACCGCCGGACTTTCTTCTGCCGCGGGGAAGGCGAGCCGCCGGCCCCCGGCCAGCCGCTGCTGGACGCCGTCTACCGGGAATCCCTGGCCCATTTCCTGCGCACCTGGCGCGGCCTGCTGCCGGCGGGGCCGGCCGGGGCCGTTTACGCGGTCTCCCGCGCGGCGTCCCTCTGGCTGTATTTCTGCATGGACACGCCCGTCCCCTGCTTCCCGCTGCAGCCGCTGCTCGAGACTTTCACCAGGGACAGGCTGCCGGGCCGCGGCCAGGGGCTTTTCGAAAAAAGCCTGCTGCGCGGCCTGCAGCCGCAGGACATGGAGCTGATAGCCGCCATCAACGCCGAAACGCTGCAGGCGGCCGCCGCCAGGCCCGAAGTTCCCGGGCAGAGGTAACACTTATGAGCCACCGCAAAAAAACTCCCCCACCCGGGAAACGGACCCAGGTACTGATGCTGGCCCCGTCGGTCCCCTCGCCGCGCCTTTCGCGTTCCGAGAAGACGTCCTACGCCGCGCTCACCCTGGCCGCCGCCGCGCACGACGTGCTGTGCCTGCCGCAGGACCGCCCCCTGTCCGCCCGCCTCGACGAGGCCGCCGTGGCCGCCGGGGGGGTCAACGTTTACGCTTTTCCCGGGACCACTCCAGGCGAGATCTCCGAAAAAATAAAGACGCTCATCACCGCCAACCCCGGGCTGAAGGTGATAGGCTTCATCGGCCTGGCCGCCCTGCGGCGTCACCTCGTGGACGCCAGGCTCTTCGCGCCCGGCAAGGCTTTCTTCGCGGTACTGGACCGGGCGGACATGGAAGCGCTGGCCGCCGCCGGCAAAGCCGTTGTCCCCGGCGGCGAGCGGGACCTGCTGGCCGGCTGCGACGCCGTTCTCTGCGAAACGGCCGCGGACGCGCGCTTCCTGCGCGGTTTTTTCGGCGCCAAGGCGGGGCGGCTGGCGGGTATCGCCAAAACCATTTCCGAACTTTCCGCCCTTGGCGCCCACGGCCCCGTACCGCTGGCGCTCTGCGGCGCTCCCGGCTGCCGGCCGCGTTCTTTCGGCCGGGCTTTCCGCCCGCTAAAGGTCGTGTCCGCGGGGCGCGCTTTCGACCCGGCGGCCATCAACGGCCGCCTGCTGGCCCCGGCGGGGGACGCGCAGGCCTGGGCGGTCATTGCCCGTCCTTTCACCGCCTGCTCCGCCCTCTGGGAACGGCTGGCCGCGGCTTTCCTGGCCTTCCCCAACGCCGGCATGGTGCTGCCGTTCCCGGCGTTCACGAAGGAGAACTCCGCAGCCGGGGCCATGGCGCTGGAGGCCCTCTCGCTCTCCCGGCAAGGCAGGCACAGCGAGCCTGTCATCATCGAAGACCTGCCGCTGGTACTGGTCCGACCGGAGGCGTTCAAGCGCGCGGGCGGCCTGGATACCCGCTTTACCTCTCCCGCCTGCTCCTGGACGGACCTCGCCCTGCGCATGCGCCAGGGCGGCTTCAGGGCGGTAACGGCGGAAGACGCCGTTCTCGCCAGCCGCGCGCCGGCGCCCCCTCTCTCCCGGCACGACGCGGACCTGCTTACCCACAAGTGGTGCGCGGACGGGATGCGGATAATGGAACTGCTGGTCTCCGAACTGGGGGTAAGGCAGCCCTGATATGCCGCAAGCCAGGCCCAAGGTCCTCCTGCTGACGCCGTCGGCCCCGTTCCCCCCCACGAACGGCGGCATGCTGCGCATCGTCTCGCTGGTAGAGGCGCTGAAGGACGATTTCGATTTTTCGCTGCTGACCTTCGCCTATGCCGAAGGCGAAAAGAAATTCACGGACGCCGCCAAGCTTATCGCCCTGGAAGGGCTTTTCAAAGAAGTGCATTCGGTCCCGAAAGAGACCATCACCGACGACCCGAAATGCTGCCCGCCCCTGCCGCGCATCGCCCGCGAATGGTTCTCCCCGGCCATGGCAGCGGCGGTCATGAAGCTTTCCCCGGCGTACGACATCCTGCACGTGGAATTCCTCAACATCGCCTTCTACGTGCGCTACTCCCGCGCCCGCGTCTCCTTCCTGACCGAGCACGACCTGGGGCACCTCTCGCTGTTCAATTCCTACTTCCGGGAATGGACCGGCCTGCGCAGGTTCGCCGAGATCCCGGAATGGCTGAAAGTACGCAGCTATCACTCCGCCGTCTGCGCCGAATACAGCCGCGTGGTGACGCTCACCGAATTCGACCGCGACCTGCTGGCGGCGCGCATACCCGCCGGCAGGCTGCACCTGGTAAAGACCGGCACCAGCCTGGCCCGCTTCCCTTTCCGCGAGCCGCGCCGCGAACACCTGGCCGCCCCGCTCATTTACGTCGGGCATTACCCGCATTACCCCAACGAGGACGCCGCCCTCTGGTTCTGCCGCGATATTTTTCCGCTGGTCCTGAAAAAAGACCCGGCCGTAAGGCTTGTCCTGGCCGGCTCGCAGCCGGCGCCCTCCATAGAGGCGCTGGCCGCACCAGGCGCCCCCGTCACCGTTACCGGGGAGGTACCGGACATCAACGCCTGCCTGTCCGCCGCCGGCGTTTTCGTGGCCCCGCTGCGCCTGGGCTTCGGGATAAAAGGCAAGGTCCTCGAGGCTTTCTCCGCCGGCATCCCGGTGGTGGCCACCTCGCTGGTGGCGCGAGGCCTGGCCGAGGCGGTGCCCGGCAGACACCTGCTGGTAGCGGACTCTCCCGCCGCGTTCGCCGCGGCCGTGCTTCGCCTCCGCACGGATTTCGCGCTTTACAGGGACCTGGCCCTGGCGGCCAGGCAGCTGGTGGAAAAGCATTATTCCTGGGCGAACCTTTCCAAGGAACTGGCGCGGGCCTACACTTCGGCCCTGCCCACCGGGGAGGCCGGATGAACCCGGGCTTCTCCAAAGGAACCCCGGCCAGCGTACGCTTTGTGGCGGCGGAACTGGATTCCTGGCCGCTGCGCGGACCTCGCCGGGCGGCCGCCGGCCCCATACGCGAGCTGCACCTGGAAGTCACGCACCGCTGCGACCTGAAATGCGGCATGTGCCACCATTGGCGCCTGAAGCCGGCGGGCCCGGAGATCTCCCCTTCCGCCCTGGCGCGCCTGCTGGACGGCACAGAGCTGCTCAAGGACATAAAGACCGCCGTGCTCACCGGCGGGGAACCGTTCTTAAGACCGGACCTCGCCGAGCTGGCCGGGGTCATCGCCGCGCGCTTTCCCAAGATCTCCCTGGGAGTCCTGAGCAATCTTTCCAACGGCCCGCTGCTCTTCAAAGGGCTGGAAAAACTCCTGGCCAAGGTGCCGGCCGGCCTGTGGCTGGGCTCGTCGCTGGACGGCCTGGGCGCCGCCCACGACAAAGTGCGCGGCTCGCGCGGCGCCTGGGCGCGCACCATGAAGTCCGCCCGTCAACTGCGCTCCCGCTTCCCGGGCATCTCCCTTTCCTTCAACTTCACCCTGCTGCCCTCCAACGCCGGCGCTCTGTTCGAGACCTACCTGGCCGCCAAAGAGCTCAAGATCTGGTTCGGGGCGCAGAAAGTGGTGAATCACGAGGGGCTGGAAGCCGAGAACTACACCTGGACCCGGGCCGTCCTGAAGACCGCCCTGCGCCAGACCGACCTGGTGATAACCGATATCTGCGCCGAGCACAAGGCCTTCGAACTGCTGATGCAAGGCCGCGCCGCCCAGGCTCCCTGGCTCTGGAACACGCTCATCTACTGGCTGCGCCTGCGGCAATACCTGGCCGCCCCCGGCCGCCTTATGGACGACTGCCTCTGCGGGGAGCGCTACGCCATGCTCTCGCCGGCGGGGGACCTCTTTTTCTGCCCGGTGCGCAAACACCGCGCCGTAGGCAATGTCCTGGAAGAAGGTTTTGACAAGGCCTGGCGCGGCCGCAGGGCCGCGGCGGAGCGCAAGGCCATAGCGGCGGGCCGCTGCCATTGCTGGCTGCTGTGCACCGCCAACCCGGTGATAGACGCCGCGGTAACGGCCCGGCTGGCCCTGGAGGCTAAACCATGCCCCGGGTAAGCATCATCATCCTCTGCCACAACGACCAGGCCTGCCTGCGCGACTGCGTGGAGAGCATAACGCGCCACACCGACCCGCGCTCCTTCGAACTCATAGTGGTGGACAACGGCTCGCGCAAGGAAGCCCTGCCGGAACTGCGGGCCCTGAAACGCAAAGCGCGTTTTCCCTTCAAACTTATCCGCAACCCGGCCAACAGGTTCTTCGGGCCCGCCAACAACCAGGGCCTGGCCGCGGCCAAAGGCAGGCAGGTGCTGTTCCTCAACGCCGACACTATCGTGACCCCGGGCTGGCTGCCGGAACTGACCGCGGCGCTGGACTCCGATCCGCGCCTGGGCATGGTAGGCCCCATGACCAATTCCGCCGTGGGCCTGCAGGTGGTCAACGAGGCCTGCCAGAGCCTCTCCTCCCTGCCCCGCTGGCTCAAAGGCTGGCGCCAAGGCCGGGCCCCCGGCGTGCGGCTGGTGCCCTGGATCATAGGCTTCTGCGTCCTGATGCCGCGCGCCCTCGCCCTGCGGCTGGGCGGCTTCGACGAACTTTACGGCCCCGGCGGTTTCGAGGATTACGATCTCTGCCTCAAGACGCGCCTGGCCGGGTACGAGATAGGCATCGCCGAGCGCGTCTACGTCCACCACCTGGGCGGTCGCGGCTACGGCGGCATGGATTACGACGGCCTGCGCAAGTCCAACCGGGAGCTCTACCTCGGCAAGTGGAGCCGGCTGCTGCGCGCCAAACTGGAAGGCTCCTCATGAAGCACCAGTTCGCGCCGGACAAGATCTTCGCGCACAAGGCGCGCATAAAGGAGTGGCTGCGCCGGGGCCTGTCGCGCCCCGTCACCTTCGAACTGGACATCACCAACCGCTGCAATAACAAGTGCCCGGCCTGCTTCGGCTTCCACCCCGGCCTGGACGCCGCGCAGATGAGCTGGGCGGACATAAAAAAAGTTTTACGCCAGATAAGCGCGGCCGGCGGCAAAGCCGTCACCTTCACCGGCGGCGGCGAGCCCACGGTGCATCCCGACATCGGCCGCGCCCTGGCTTTCGCCCGCGCCCTCGGCCTGGACACGGCGCTGATCACCAACGGCCTTAAACTGGAAGGCGACCTGGCCAGGGCCGTCCTGGCCAACTGCACCTGGACCCGCGTCAGCCTGGACGCCGCCACGCCGGAGGTATACAAAAAGACGCACGGCCTGGGCGCGGCCGCCTTCGCGCGCGTTACCGCCAACACCGCCGCCCTGGCCCTCCTGAAGAAGCAAACCCGCAGCAGCTGCACCATAGGCGTCGGGTTCCTCACCAGCCCGGCCACCGCAAAGGACATCCTGCCTTTCGCCAGGTTGTGCCGGGACCTGGGGGCGGATTACGCCCAGTACCGGCCGCTCCTGCGCCGCCACGGGGAAAAGGCGCTGGATTACTCCTCGCGCCGCGTGCTGGAGGACATGGCCGCCGCCGGGCGCTATGCCACCCCCTCCTACAAAGTGCTCAACTCCGCCCACAAGTACCTGCTCATAAAGCGGGGAAAACTCTCCCGCGTTTACGGGGAATGCCTGGGCCACAATTTCGCGGCGGTCATCTGCGCCGACATGAAGATGTACGTCTGCTGCCATATGCGCGGCGTGGCCCGTTACAGCATAGGCGACCTTAAAAAGCGCTCCCTGGCCGCGGTCTGGGCCTCGCGCACGAGGGCCGCGGTCTGCGGCGCCATAGATTTCAAGGACTGCCCGCCGCTGTGCCGCTGCGATTCTTTCAACGGCATACTGTGGGACATAAAGACCGGCGCGAGGCCGGCCGCGCGCTGGCCCTCCGGGCACAACTGGGAACATGAAAACTTCATCTAGGCGCGCGACACTGGTGCTGGCCCAATGCCCCGGCTGGGGACGGGAGGCGCCGCCCTATTCCCTGGCGGCGCTGGCCGCCTACGTACGCGCCCGCTCGCGCCACAAGGTGCTCTGCCTGGACCTCAACAACCGCCTGTACCGCGCTTCCGCGGACAAGAAGTTCTGGGACGACAAGGACCTTTACTCCGTCTGGGAGGACGCCCCCGCCGTGGAAGGCCTCATGGCCGCCAACCGGGAACTGGTCGCCTCCGCCGTGGAGGAGATCCTGGCCTCCGGGGCGCCTGTCATCGGTTTCACGGTGCACACCACCTCTTTTCTTTTCACGCTGGCCCTGGCCCGGCTCATAAAAGCGCGGGCGCCGGAGAAGATCATTCTCCTGGGCGGGCCGCAATGTTCGCGCGCGCAGGCGGCGCTGCGCCTGGCCGCGGATCCGGCCATAGACGCCGTCTGCACCGGCGAAGGCGAAGAAGCGCTGCTCCGGGTCCTGGACGCCGCCGCCGCCGGCAAGGGCCTGCCCCGGATCCCCGGCCTGGTCCTGAACGCCGGCGCCAAGCCGCCGCTGGACTGCGGCGACGCGCAGCCGCTGGAGGACCTGGACGCGCTGCCTTTTCCCGACTACTCCGATTTCGCGGCCGACATGGCCGCCGGCGCCTACGGCAACCCGGCGCGCCTGGAACTGCTCGACAGCCGCGGCTGCCCCACGCGCTGCCACTTCTGCAGCGAGTGGCAGTTCTGGCGGCGCTACCGCCAGCGGGGAGGCGAAAGTCTCTACAAGGAGATCGCCTTTCAGACCGCGCGCCACCCCGGAGTGAAGCACTTCTATTTCATCGGCTCGCTGCTCAACGGGCGCCCCAAAGAACTGGAAAAATTCTGCGACCTCATGATAGCCGACGGCCGCGGCATCACCTGGGAAGGCCAGGCCGTGGTGCACCCGGCCATGACCGCGGCGCTGGCCGCCAGGATGTTCCGGGCCGGCTGCCGCTGGCTGGGCGTGGGCCTGGAGAGCGGCTCGCCGCGCCTGCGCCGCAGGATGCACAAGCCTTACGAGAACAGGACGGCGCTGGAGAACCTGAAAGCCTACGCCGCCGCCGGCATAAAGGCGCAGGCCAATTTCATGTTCGGCCTGCCGGGCGAGACCCGCGCGGACTTCGCCCAAACGCTCAAACTGCTGGTCAAGGCGCGCCCGTACCTGGATTCGGTGCTGGCCAGCCAGTCCTTCTGCGTGCTGGACAAGAACACCGCCCTCTATAACTCCCCGGCGGCTTTCGGCATCGAGGGCCGCGAACACCATCTCTACTGGACCTCCAACCGCGGCGCCAACAATTATCCGGAACGCCTGCGCCGCTACGAGGAGTTCTGCCGCCTGGCCCTGTTCCTGGGCCTGCCCGAAACCTCCGGCGTGCTGCGCCGCAAACCGGACAAATGGCTGCTCCTGGGCGACTATTACCTGCACGCCAAGGACCTGCCGGGGGCCCGCACCTGCTTCAAGCGCTCGCTGCGCACCGAGAATTTCAGGCAGACCGCGGCCGCGCGCCTGGAGGCCCTGGGCGCCAAGGCGGCCGCGGCTGCGGCGCCTTCCGCGGCGCAGCTGGGCGCAGCGAGGGACGCCAACCTCCGCCTCAACGACGAGGAGTTCGCCGCGCGCAGGATGCTGCTGGCCTCCACGCCCCGCTACGTCACCCTGGGCGCGCACCGCACCTGCAACGCGGCCTGCGTTTTCTGCCAGAAGGACACCCTGCCGCTTTTTTCCTTCAAGCGCTACAAGGAAGTCCTCGAGCCCAGGCTGGGGCGTTTCCTCGCCGGCGCCGAGAAAGTCTCTTTCGTGGGCTTCGGGGAACTGCTGCTGATGCCGGAAGCGGGCAAGTTCCTGGCCCACGTCAACCGCACCCTGCCCGACACCTGGAAGATCATCACCACCAACGGCACGCCACTGGCCGGCCCCGCGGCGGGGCCGCTGCTGGAAGGCGTCTACTCTCTGCAGGTCTCGCTGCATGCCAGCGCCCCGCAGCTTCACTCGCGCCTGACAGGGCTGGATAATTTCAAGGCCATAACCCGCGCCGTGGCCGCCCTGGCCGCCATGCGCTCGGCGCGCGGCCTGGGCGGGCGGCTGCACCTCAGCCTGGTGTCGGTGCTAAACGCGGAGAACGCGGCGGACATGCCCGGCATGGTGCGGCTGGCCGCGGAGCTGGGCGTGCAGGAACTGCGTTTCGAATACATGACCATCTTCAGGCCGGAACACCTGGCCCTCTCCTGCTGGTTCATGAAAGACAGGACCAACCAGGCCATCCTGGCGGCGAAGCAGGAGCTGCGGCGCCTGAACCCGGCGGACCTCTTCGTGAAATTCCCCCCGCCGTTCGGCGAGGCCGCGCCCGCCGGGCAGCCTCTCTGCGAGGATCCATGGCGCCACATCTACGTGGAGAACCAGGGAACGGTGCTGCCCTGCTGTTTCTGGGGCAGCCACGCCGGGGATATCATGAAACGGTCCCTGGACGAGATCTGGAACGGAGAGGTTTACCACCAGCTGCGCGCCGGCATGGCCGCCGGCAGCCCCCCGCGCGACTGCGGCCATTGCGCCCGCCGCGCAGGCTTCCAGGTCAACGAGCTCCTGGCCCATATAACCACGCGCCCGCAGAACCGCCGGGCCGTACTGGACGCGCTGGCGGCGCGCGAAGGAGCGGGCGAATGATGTCCCGCCCCGATATAAACCCCGGCGTCGCGCGCAAACTGCTCAGGCGGCGCCAGTTCAGGAAACTGCTCAACTACCTGGCCGCCGAGCTGCAGGCGTGGGCCGGGCTGCCCTACGCTTTGGCCAAGCCCTACTGGCTTACCATAGACCCCACCAATTTCTGCCAGCTGAAGTGCCCCTTCTGCCCGACGGGTTCCGGGCGGCAGGTACGGCCCAACACCGTCATGGAGATGGACCTTTTCCGGCGCCTCATGGCGGAACTGGGTCCCACCCTGCTGCACGCGGATTTCATGAACTGGGGCGAGCCGCTGCTGAACCCGCGCCTGCCGGAAATGCTGGCCCTGGCCAAGACCTACGGCGTGGAAACCATGATCTCCACCAACCTCAATTTCCTGCCCCCCGGCCGGGCCGCGGAGCTGGTGGGCAGCGGGCTGGACCGGCTGGTAGTGTCCATCGACGGCGCCTCGCAGGAGACTTACGCCAAGTACCGCGTGGGGGGAGATTTCGCCGCGGTCATCGCCAACCTGCGCCAGGTGCTGGCGGCCAGGGCGGCTGCGGGCGGCGGCGGCCCGCGGGTGATCTGGCAGTTCCTGGTCTTCCGGCACAACGAGCACGAGATAGAGCGGGCCCGCGCCATGGCCGCGGAGCTGGGCGTGGACGAAATAGGTTTTACCGCCCCCTGCCTGCCTTTCAGGCCGGGCATCAAGGACGAATGGATGGCCCGCGACCGGCAGTACTGCCTCTACGACCCGGACGCCTTCCCCGAAACCCCCCCCTGGGAATGGGAAAGCGCCCGGGACGCCGAAGGCAAACCGAAGAACGTGGAAGTGAAGGTCTATTCCGGCAAGGAAGCCCGCCGGCCCTGCAAATGGCCCTGGACGGGCATAACCGTGAACGCGGACGGCTCCGTGTCGCCCTGCTGTTCCGTCGAGGAGCGCCAGTTCGACTTCGGGGACCTGCTCATGGAAAACCCTGGGCGAATTTGGAATAATGTGAATTACCGCAGAGCGCGCGCCCACATAAGGCGCTTCGCCGCCGGGCGCGGGGACTCCCTGCCGGCCTCGGCCAACGCCTGCGAACGCTGTTTTTCCATAGGCAAGGCGGACTTCCAGCTGCCCGCGGGCTGGAACAAGCCCGACGACAAAGTGAGCAAGGTCAAAAGCGGAAAATGAAGATAGCGCTGATACAATCCCCCGTGTGGTGGACCGTGGACCCGCCCCTGGGCCTGGCCCAGATAGCCGGCTGCCTTAAAGCGGCCGGCCACGAAGTCCACACGCTGGACCTCAACATCCTGCTCTGGAGCAGCGCCCCGGAAAGCGAGAAAGTGCTCTGGAACTGGGAGAATTTCCACCGCTGGAACGACCCGGTCTACGTCCGGGAATTCTTCCAGCGGCACGGCGCGCTCATCCAGGGCGAACTCTCCCGGCTGCTGGCCAAAGATATCGGCATAGCCGGCTTCTCCGTCTGCTCCGGCGCCCACCTGGCCAGCCTGGAGCTGGCCCGCATGCTCAAGAGCGCGCGCCCTTCCATCAAGGTCTTCATGGGCGGCCAGTTCTTCTTCTCCGGGGAAACGGCCCTGGACTGGGCGAAGAACCCGGCCGTGGACGCGGTCTTTACCGGCGCGGCGGACCTTGCGGTGCAGGAGGCGGCCCAGGCCGTGGCCAACGGCACTTTCCCCAGGCCCATACCGGGAGTGATCTGCCGCGACGGGGACAAAGCCGTGGACGGCGGGCCGGCCGCGCCCATCCCCGACCTGGACCTGGTCCCCTTCGCCGACCTCACCGGCTTCGAACACTCTGTTTATGCCCGCCCCCTGCACCTGCCCTTCCAGTCCAGCCGGGGCTGCATCTGGCGCTGCAAGTTCTGCAGCTCCTGCAATTTCTGGCCCGGCTTCTCGCGCATGAGCGGCGAGCGCAGCTTCGCCGAGGTGATGCACCACAAGAAGCTCTTCCCGGAGAAGCACCACGTGGAGTTCTACGACATCGTGGGCAACGGCGACGTAAAAGCCCTTTCCAGGTTCACGGACCTGCTGGAAGGAGCCAAGGTCTCCATAGGCGGCCTCAACTTCTTCGGCTGGAAGATCAACGCCGTCATCCGCCCGGAGATGACGCCGGAACTGCTGGCCAGGATGCGCAAGTCCAACTGCAAGGACATCATCTACGGCATCGAAAGCGGCTCGGGCAAGGTGCTCTCGCTGATGGGCAAGCGCTACGACCCCGCCGTGGCCCTGCGGGTGCTGGCCGACACGCACAACGCTGGCATCCGGACCGCTGCCAATTTCATGTTCGGCTTTCCCGGCGAGACCGAAGAGGATTTCCAGGAGACCCTGAAGGTCCTGCGCGCGGCGCGCCCCAGCCTGGACAAGGTCTACGCCAGCGCCACCTTTACCAGCCTGGAGCAGGGCAGCTACCTCACCGCGCGGCAGCAGGAGTTCGGCATCAAGCAGGTCCCGCCGGACATGTTCAACAATCTCTACTGGGAGACCGAGGACGGCACCAACAATTACCTGGTGCGCCTGGACCGCTACACCCGCTTCCGCTCCGAGGCGGCGGCGCTGGGACTGGAAGCTTACAAGGGCATACAGGGCGACATGGAGCAGGAGCGGCTCTCCGCCCTGAGCCAGTACTACCGCTATATCGGCAAGCCGCTGCTGGCCGTGGACCACCTGATGGACGCCGTGGACGCCAAGCCGGGCAACGAAGCCCTGACCCACGACCTGGGGCTTTACTACGCGGACCTGCGCAAACTGCTGCTGGCCTGCGAGAACCAGGCAAAAGCCGCGCGCAGCCCGGCGCGCCGCCTCCGCTACGAGGCAAGGATCCGCGAGGACCTGGCTTCCATGCGGGACCGCGGTTCGCTGACCGAGGGCGGCGCCATACTCTGGATGGGGCAGCCGGTGCCGGCGCTGGGACGCCTGCGGCAGCTGGTTTCGGCCGCCTACCGCCTGCTGGAAGCCGCCGGCGCGGCCCCGGCGGGGCAGCTGCGGCCGCCCCCGCCGCCGGCGCTCGCCGCCGCCCCCGGCCGCGCCGGCTACCTGCGCGCCCTGGTGCGGGCCAACACGGAACAGAACTCGGCCGAGGCCGGCAAGGCCCGCAGCGTGCTCGCCTCCACGCCGCGCAGGATCTTCCTGCAGATAGACGGGCCCTGCAACGCGGACTGCCTCTTCTGTTCGCGCGACGAGAAATACGCCTTTTTCGATTTCAGGAAGTACCTGTCGGACCTGCACCCCAGAATATTCCGCGCGCTGCGCCGGGCGGAGGAACTCGTCCTCACCGGCTCGGGCGAGATCCTGCTCCTGCCGCAAGCCAGGGAGATCCTGACTTACTTCAACAACAGCTATCCCCAGGCGGCCAAGCAGCTGGCCACCAACGCCTCCCACGCCGGGCGCGAACTCTGGGACCTGTTCTGCCGCCCGGAGGACCGCTACACCCTGCAGATCTCCCTGCACTCCGCCACCCCCGAAACCCACCGCCGCATGACCAAACTGGACTCCTACGCCGAGGTGATGGAGAACCTCTCCTACCTCGCGGCCAAACGGGCCGCCACCGGCTGGCCCAAGCTCCAGCTGATGTTCGTAATGACCACGGAGAACATAGGGGACCTGCCGGAATTCATCCGCCTGGGCAAGCGCCTGGGCGCGGACCGGGTAATAGCCAACCACGCCTACATCTACCGCCCGGACCAGGCGGGGCTTTCCCTGCAGTCCAGGCGCGCCGAAACCAACGCGGCGCTGGCCGCCGCGGAAAAACTCGCGACCGAACTGGGCCTGGAGGCGTCCCTGCCTCCCCCCTTCGCCGACGGCGCGGCCCCGGCCCGGCGGCAGGAAGACTGCCGCGAGCCCTGGGCCCAGCTGATGATAAATTCCGCCGGGGAGGCCCTGCCCTGCGACCTGTACGGCGCTTTCGGCCACAACATCGCCCGCGAAGGCTTCTGGCAGGTCTGGAACGGCAAGGACTATATAGAAGCCCGCGCCGCCATAAGGGAAAAGGGCGGCTGTTACTCCAGGTGCCCGCGCCACAACCCGGAAAGCCTCTCGCGGCCGGATTCCCTTACCATCTCCCGCTCCAGGGCGGAGGAGGACGCCCCGGCTCTATGACCCTCCCGAAGACCAGCCGGCCCTCCACGGCCGCCGTGATAGAAGAACGCCTGCGCCTCTGGGCCGCCGGCTCGCCGCAGCCGCCCGCGGTGCTGGAACTTTTCACTTCCGCGCGCTGCAACCTCAACTGCCTCTTCTGCCGCCGCTCCGACCATTACCCGGATTTCCTGAAGCAGAACTCGGAAGTGCCCGACGCCAGGTACCGCGCCCTCATAGAGGAGGGCGTGGCGCTGGGAGTGCGCAACGCGGTCTTCAAGGGCGGCGGGGAACCGCTCACGCGAAGGGACCTGGTGGAATTCGCGGCTCCCAGGTTCGCCCGGGCCGGCATAGAGGGGCTCCTGATCACCAACGGCACCCTCCTCGACGAGCGCCTGGCCGGCCTGCTGGCGGACAGCAACTGGAACGAGGTGACGATAAGCCTGGATTCCCCGGACGAAAAGATCCACGACCATATCCGGCAGAAGCCCGGCACTTTCGCGCTGGCCGTCAAAGCCGCCAGGGCGCTCGCCGCGGCCAAGGCCCGCGCCGGAGTCGCCAGCCCTTCCATAAAATTCCACGCGGTCCTCACCGACCTCAACGCCGGCGCCATCGGCGGCCTGCTGGCCCTGACGGCCGCCTGCGGCGCCGACGCTTTCGAACTGGATTCGCTGGACCTCGCGGAACCGTCGGCCGCGGCGCTGAAACTCTCCCCGGAGCGGGCCGCGGCTTTCCAGGCGGAACTGGAGGCGAACATCGACCTGGCGCGCAGGACGGGCATAGCCTCCAACCTGGAATCTTTCCGCAAGCGGGAATACGTCAGCCGCCCGGCGCCGAGCCCGGACGCGCCGCCCTGTCTCTACCCCTGGTTCCAGATGTCCATCCAGGCCAACGGCAGCGTGGTCCCCTGCTGCGTGGCCGGCATGCGGCAGGACGGCGGCAGGATGCACGATATGACGCTGGAGCAGGCGTGGTTCAGCCGCGACATGAAGGGGATCCGCGCCGCCTTCCGGGCCGGTTCCCGGCCGGCTTTCTGCGCGCATTGCTCCCCCCTGCAGACGGACCTCAACGCCGCGCTGGCGGGAAAATTGCCGGCCATGACGGAGAAGGACGAATGAACAACTGCGACAGCTGCGCCGAGAGGGTCTGTCAGACGCCGCCCCACCGGGTCTTCTTCAACTGGGACATCATCCATTCCTGCAACTACCGCTGCGCCTATTGCCCGTTCACGGTCAAAGGCTGGGAACATTATCCCAAGCCGGAAGTGGTCCCCCCGCTGGCGGACCTGGTGCGGGCCTGGGAGCGCATGCGCGCGCTCTACGGCGCCTGCCACCTCATGATCTCCGGCGGAGAACCCAGCTCCTACCCTCATTTCGCGGAACTTATCGCCGCCATCTCCAAATGGCACACCCTGGAGATCATCACCAACCTCTCTTTCGACCCGGACTCCATCGCCGGGCTGGTGCCGCCCACGGGCATCCGGTTCGCCTCCTCTTTCCACCCGCAGTTCACCTCCGCCGAGGATTTCCTGGCCAGGGCGCGCCGCCTCAAGGACGCCGGGATGGAGGTCTTCACCAATTTCGTGGCCTACCCGCCGTTGCTCAAGGACGCGGCCCGCTACAAGAGCATGTTCCAGGAAAAGGACATCTCCTTCTTCGTGCTGCCTTTCATGGGCACCTACGACGGCCGAGTTTTTCCCCGGGACTACAGCGAAGCGGAACGCCGCGAGTACGAGGCGGCCCTGGGCGGGGACGGGGCGGAGACCAAGGTCAGCCGCGACCTGCTCAACTGGCGCACCGGCGACAACGCCCCGGTGGTGGTGCCGGGACATTCGGGGCCGGTGCAGCCCGCGGCCGGTGCGGAAAAACCAGCGCCGCCGCCGGCGCGCGACGTGGTCTGCCGGATGGGCCAGATGTACGCCAAGATCTACCCCGACGGCAAGACGCAGCGCTGCTGCGGCTTCGTGGGGGACACGCTGCCCGAAGGCCACCACGCCAGCCTGGGCAATATTTTCAAAGACCCGGACTTCAGGCTGCACGCCGAACCGGTCCGCTGCACCAAGACGCCGTGCCCGTGCGAACGGTGCATGGTGATAGGCGGCGAAGCTAAATGGGAATCCAGATGGAAAATAAACCTGACGCCCCCGTAAAGACCACTTTCGGCTGGGACCTCTGCCACACCTGCAACTACCGCTGCGCCTACTGCCGCGGCTGGGAGCGCCAGAGCGCCGGCGACGTGACCCTGCCGCCGGAGCGCTGGCTGGAGATCTGGGGCAGGATACGGGAACTCTACGGGGAATGCCACATCTTCGTCAGCGGCGGCGAACCCTCCACCTACCCCGGCTTCGGCGGCCTGATGCTGGGCCTGGCAAAACTGCACGAAGTGGATATCTGCACCAATTTCTCCTGGGACCCGGCGCCGCTGGCGGCCGCGCTGCCGCCGGGGCGCCTCACCATCTCCCCCACGTTCCACGCCGACTTCGCCGAGTTCGAGGACTTCTTCGCCAAGGCCGTGAAATACAAGGACTACCTGCCGTCCCGGCAGGTCTACACCGTGGCCCAGAAGACCAGCGTGCCGCTGCTGCCGGAATGGAGCCGCCGCTTCGCCGAACACGGCGTAAAACTGGTCCCCATACCGCTGCGCGGCGGGGAAGAGATGTTGAACGACAAGAAGGAAGAAAAGACGATCGACGAGGTGAGCCCCTACTCCGGGGAGAAAAAGCTGGGCTACCAGCTAAAACGGTTGAGCCCCAAGGGCAAGCTCTGCTCCGCGGGCCAGCGCTACGCCGTGATCCGTTCCGATTGCCGCGTGGACCGCTGCAGCCAGACCTGCGACGGGGAAGTGGGCAGCATCCTGGAGCCGGATTTCAGGCTGTTCGACGCGCCCCGCCCGTGCAGGAAGGACTACTGTCCCATAGAATCGCAGTGGATAATAGAGGAGTGACCGCCCCGGTCACTCCACGACCTTGCAGCCCAGCGGCTCGGCTATCCGGTTGAGCATCTCCGGCGAAAAATCCCTCTTGAGCAGTTCCAGCGCCTCCGCCCGCGTCAGCAGCCCGTCGCGGACCAGTTTGCTCATTTCCACGTGGTAGTGGGTGTAGCCGAAATGCTTCATGGAGTTGTGCACGGAGATGAAGTTGAGGCTGCAGTTGGTGGATTTGGCCGGGTAACTGAACCTGGGATATTTCCAGCCCAGCTCGCGCATGATGGTTTCGGTATAGGCCGCGCTGTCGTAGGGCAGGAACCAGTGAGGCGACAGCACCAGGCATTTATGCCGTTTCTGGGCGCGGGCAAGAACCTCTTCCATGCTGCCCGGGAAATCCTTGTATTTGGGATCGGTCCGGACGTGCTTGTCCAGGAACTCCCTGGTGGCCGCGGCCATACCCGCGAATTCCGGTGCCGCTATATTGCAGGCGCATTTGGTCATGGCGGGCTGCCGCAGCGACTGGCCCTTGGTCCAGCCGGCGATGATGATAGGGATGTCGAAGCGCTCCGCCATCCGGAAGGTCAGGTCCATGTACCAGATGGAACAAAGGTGGCAGAGCACCGCTTTAGAACCGGTCTTGATCACCTTCGCGAACATGTCGTGCATGAAGTCGGAACGGAACGTAACGAAATCCACGCCCAGCTTCGCCACGGCGCCGCGCACGTTCTCCATGGCCTCCTCGGTCTCGAAGCCGTGGTCGAAGGTGAAGGCCAACGGTTTGGTGTTGTAGCGCGTTTTCATGTAATACAGCGAGGCGGTGCTGTCCTTGCCGCCGCTGCACATCACCAGGCAGTCGTATTCGTGCTTGCCGCGGTGCTGGGCCAGTATCTTGGTGAAGTCCGTCTCCAGGCCTTTTTCCGCCGCCGCGGCCGGCCCGGCCTTGGCGTGCTCCAGGCAGATATTGCAGATCCCGGCGGCGTCCAGCCGGATCCACGGCTCCGCTTCCGGCATAACGCATTTTGCGCAAATCCTGGGTTCGGTCATAATTCAGCCTTTCCGGGCGGTGATGGTCCAGCAGGCGCCGGCGCGGATCTTGCGCGTCACGGCGTGGCCTTCGCCTTCCAGCGAGGCCGGCACGTTCAGGGCCGGCTCCCCGTCGTCCACGGTTATCTCCAGCTCGTCGCCGGGCGCCAGCGTCTCCAGGCGCATAAGGGCGCGCGCGGAATTAGCGGGGCACGGCACGCCGCGCAGGTCCAGTTGTTCACGCGCCACAGCCGCCCTCCCGCGCCAGGCGCGCTATGCGCGCGGCGGCCTTCAGCACTTCATCCCTGGTGGTAAAGCGGCTCAGGCTCAGGCGCAGCGTCCTGAGCGCGGCCGCGTCGTCCAGCCCGAAAGCCTTGAGGGCCCGGCTGGGGGCCTGGGAACCGGAAGAGCAGGCGGACCCCGCGGCGGCGCAGACCCCGGCGGCGCTCAGGGCGCGCAGCAATTCGGAAGCGGAGCGTATGCCCGGCAGGGTTACGCTCAGGATGGAGCACAGCCGCGGCGCGCCCGCGGCGTTGAGGCGTATCCCCGGTATTTTCCGGGAGAGTTCCCGCCACAGGAGGTCGCGCAGGGCCGCCACGCGGGCCGACCGGGAGGGCAGGCAGGCCGCCAGGCCGAAACCGGCTATGCCGGCCGCGTTGCGGGTGCCGGGCCGCAGCCCGCCTTCCTGCCCGCCGCCTTCGAACAGCGGCCGCAGCTTCAGGCCTTTGCGCACATAGAGAGCACCAGCTCCCTTGGGGCCGTGGATCTTGTGGGAATTAACGGAAACCAGGTCCAGCGCCTGCGTCCCGACGTCCAGCGGCAGCCTGGTGAAACTCTGGCAGGCGTCGGTATGGAACAGTATCCCCCTGCCGCGGCAAAGCGCGCCTATTTCGGCCACGGGCTGCGCCGCCCCGGTCTCGTTGCTGGCGTGCATCACCGAGACCAGGAAAGTATCCCGGCGCAGGACCTTTTTTACGGCCCCGGCGGTAACGACGCCGTCGGGGCCCGGGCGCACTTCGCTGAGCGCGACCCCCGCCGCGGCCAGGCGCCTGGCGGCGTTGTAGACGCTGGAATGTTCGAAAGCGGAAATTACCAGGTGCCCCCCGGCGCCGCGGGCCGCGGCAGCCCCCAGCAGGGCGAGATTGTTGGATTCCGTGCCGCCGGAGGTAAATACCACCTCGCCAGGGGAGGCGTTCATGGCGCCGGCCACGGCGGCCCTGGCGCGCTCCACGGCCAGGGAGGCGGCCACGCCCATGCGGTGAGAAGCCGAATCGTTGGCGTAGGTGTTCCTGTCCGTACGGCTCACCAGGGCCAGCACCCGCCTGTCGGGGCGGGTGGAAGCGGCGTTGTCCAGGTAGATATCCATCGCGCCCTAATGGTATCAAAAACGCCTCCGGCCGGAAAAGCCTTTGGCTGGTGGAACTTTACCCATAAACGATATAATTATCAGCGGAGTCCACGAGGGGAAAAAAGGCAGGACCGAATGCTCGCAGCTGCACAGGAAAAGGCCATACTGGTAACAGGCCCCAGCCCCGATCCTGCGGCCCTCAAAGCCGCCGGAGCCGTTCGCGTCTGCCTCGGCCATGAGTTCTGCGAAAGGCTGCTGCCCGAAGCGGGCGGGCTGACACAGGCCCTGCGCGCCGCGGCCGCCGCCGGGACCGCGGTCACGCTCCTCACGCCGCCCTTATCTCCCGGCGGGATCCGCGCCGCGGCCGCCCTGCTGCGCGAAGCGGCGTCCACAGCCCCCCGCGGCTTCGAAGTAGTCTTCAACGACTGGGGGACCGCGAGGCTGCTGGCGGAGTTCCCCGCCGTCCCCGCCACCCTGGGCCGGCTGCTTTCCTCGCGCTACGCTTTCTGCGGTTCTTTCCCGGAACCTTTCCTGGACGCCGTAACCGCGGCAAGAGCCTCCGCGGTAGAACTGGACCCCGGCGCCGGAAACGGCGACTTCGCCCGGCAGCTGCGCTCAAGGGGCCTAAAGGTCCACCTGCACTGGCCTTTCGCCTGCCGGTCCGTAACCAGGTTCTGTCAGGCGCCGTCCGCGAACGGCCGTTCGGCCCCGGAATCCATATGCGGCTGCGCCCTGGAATGCGCCAAAACAAGCGCGATGGTGCGCTACCCGGCGCTCAGCACTGACCTGCTGGCCCGCGGCAATGCCTGGCTTGAAAAAATGCCGGGAGAACCAGGCGGCGAGGCCTCCGACAGGGTCATAGATAATTCCGAATACGGGCGTACCGCATGGTAAAGATCACCGCCCCTATACATTCCCCGAAAGACTGCGAGGCCCTCATCGCCGCGGGCGCCGACGAACTCTACTGCGGCGTGATGGCCTCCGACTCGGAAAGGCTTAATTTCAGACCGGTCAGGCACGCCAACCTGTCGGACTTCGACTCCCTCAAAAAGCTGACCGGCACCGCCTCCGCGAAGAACGTACCGGTATACTTCTGCCTCAACGCCTTCCAGGCCGGGGCAGGGCTGGCCCTCCAGCTCGACCAGGCGGCGCGGGCCCTGGACTGCGGGGCGGCCGGCCTGATAATCGCCGACTTTTCCCTTATCCCCACCCTCAGGAAACTGGCCCCGGGCGCAAAGATCATCCTTGGCACCGCGGCCTCCTGCTCCAACCCGGAGGCGGCCGCTTTCTACGCCGGAGCGGGGGCGGACAGGGTAGTGCTGGAGCGCCAGCTGACCGTGACGGAGATAAGGGAAATAGCCGCTGCGGCGGCGGAGCGCGGGCTGGAGACGGAGATCTTCGTGCGCAATATCACCTGCCTCAACCTCAACGGCCTGTGCCAGCTACACCACCTCCTGGAGACCCTCCACTCCGGCGGGCGGCGCCTGCCGCCCTGCCGGCAGGCGCATGAAATTTCAGCCTTTGGCAGGAGCGCCGCCCCGGTCGCGGCCGACGCCGGGCTCTACTGCGGCGCCTGCGCCGCCGCCCCACTTCTCGACAGCGGGCTCACCGCCGTAAAGATAGTAGGCCGGGATTTCCCGGCCCCCCGCATACTCGCGGACATAAAGTTCGTAAAAGCCTGCCTGGCCGCGGCCGAAACCCGGCGCGGAGGCAGCCACGCGGCCGCAGGAGCGGCCCTGCACTCGGATATTTACGGCGCCGCCTGCCGGGCGGAACAGTGCTTCTATCCGGAGATCCGCCGGGAACTTTCAGGCGCCGGCGCTGCGCGCAAGGCCGCCAAGGAGAACAGCCATGGATAACTCCCAACCCGGAGTCAGGTTCACCTGGAATACCCACTGGGGCTGCAATTACCGCTGCTCTTATTGCTTTTTCGCGGGCCGCTGGGACGAATACGCTCCCCGCAACGTCTACAAGCCGGCCGATTTCTGGGTGGAACGCTGGGACGCGATGGCCCAAAAGTACGGCCGCTGCTACATAGTCATAAACGGCGGAGAACCCTTTACCTACCCCGGCTTCGCCGATATCGTGCTCAGGATCTCCCGCCGGCACTGGCCCATAAATATCACCACCAACGCCTCCAAGGACCTGGCGGCTTTCGCCGGCCTGGCCGACCCGGCCAAGATAAGCCTGTCGCTCAGTTTCCATCCCGAATACCACGACCTGGAAAAGTTCATAGCCGTGCTGGACGAAGTCCGGAAGAAAGGTTTCGACGGCTGCAACAACATCGTGGCCTACCCGCCGTTCCTCAAGGACCTGCCGGCCCAGCTCAGGCGCTTCGAGAGCGCCGGCCACCCGGTCAAGATCAACCCCTTCATCGGCGAGTACCAGGGCCGCAGGTACCCGGACGGCTTCACTCCCGAAGAGAAAAAATTGCTGGGCATGACCGAAACCTGGGAAGAGGCGAAGAAGAGAAAACACACCCTCTGCGCGGCCGGCCACTGTTCCGCCCTGATACTACCCGACGGAGGAGTGACCCGCTGCGGCCAGGTGGGCGACGGCGGCATCTTCGGGAATTTCTTCGACCCCGCCTTCAGCCTGCTGCCCGACATGGCCCCCTGCGCCAACGAATTCTGCCCCTGCGAGGAGTGGAAGACCATTCCCGACGGGAAAGCCGAAGGGAGCGCCCCCTATATAGCATGACCCCCTTCCAGGCCAACCTAGAGCTGAACGACAGGGAGTTCGCCGCGAAACTGGAGCGGCTGGAGTCACTGCCGGTCAAGCTCGGGGCGGTACTGACCACGCGCTGCAACCTGCGCTGCATAATGTGCGCCAGGCATCCGTCGGAACTGGACCTGGCCCCGGCCGCGGCCGCCAAATTGCCGCCTCTTTTCCCCTTCCTTCAGGACGTCAACTGGCAGGGCGGCGAACCTTTCTTCTACCCCGGCTTCCGCGAACTGCTGGACAAGGCCGCGGAACACGCGCAGCTGCGCCAGCACATAGTCACCAACGGCACTCTTATAGACGCCGCCTGGGCCAAGGCCATAGTAGGCGCCCGGGCCCGCCTGATAATCTCCATCGACGCGGCCACCCCCGCCACCTACGAGAAGATCCGCCGGCCCGGGAAGTTCGCAGCGCTTCTGAAGGCGCTGGACGCGCTCAACGGCGAAGACGCCCGCGCCGGGGTACGCACGCACAAGGAGATCAACGTGGCGGTCATGCGCGCCAACCACGCCGAGCTGCCGGCTTTCGTGGAGTTCGCCAGGAAACATCGCTTCTCCATAGTTAACTTCCACCCGGTCCTGTTCCAGGAAGCCCCGGGGGAGAATATTTTCCAGCCCGGCGACGCCGCGGCGCTGGAGCGCCTGCACGCGCAATTGCCGGAAGTCCTGGCGGCCGCGGCCGCCTCTGGGCTCCAGGTGAACTGCACCCTGCCCGCCCGGGAGCGGGCGGCCGCGGGCGCCGCGCCGCGCCGCCCCCTGGACTGCGCCCACCCGTGGCGCCAGCTTTTCGTGGACGTCTCGCGCGGGGCCGACGTCTACCCGGAGTGTTTCTGCCGGGTGCCGCTGGGCAACCTGCTTACCGACGGGCTGGCCGAGATCTGGAACGGGCCGGCGGCCCGGGAGTACCGGCGCCGGCTGGCCTCAGGAGAGGCTTTGAACTTTTGCAGCGAAGAATGCACGCGGGGCTGTTTCGACGGGTCACGCCTCGCTTAAGGAGACCGCACAATGAACACGACGCTCAAGTACTATCTCTACGGGGTGGCCATAGCCTGCGCCCTGCTGGTGACGGCGTATTTCGCCCTCAGCCCGCGCCCCGACGCCGGCCAGGCCGGCTCCACCAGGCAAAGCGGGGCCGCCGGAGCGCCTCCGGCCGCCGCCCTGAAAGGCCCCGACAGCCTGGATAAAGCCAGGGCCATGATACAAACCGGTGACTACCAGGGCGCCATAAAGGTCTGCTCCAAGTTCATTTCCGGGGACGGCACCGGGGACCAGGCCCTGCTCCTGCAGGCGGAAGCCTACGGCCAGACCGGGGACTATGGAAAGGCGCTGGCCAATTGTCATATAGTATTGAAGCGTTCCCCGAAGCACCCGTGGGCGCTGCGGACCGTAGCGGAAACGCTGCGCCGCCAGAAGAACTACAAGGAAGCCTCGGAGTATTACCGCAAGACCATCGCGGCCGACGCTTCCGAAGGCAAAGCCGACGCGGCCTGCGCTTACTTCGGGCTCGGCCTGATAGCCGAGGAGACCGGCGATACCCGGCAAGCCAGGAAGAACGTGGAGGCCGCGGTAAAACTGATGCCGGAGAACACTTACTTCAGCGACAGGCTGGCCGCCCTGAAATAGCGGGGCTCGCCGCGCTTAAGGACCGATGAACATACTGGGCATATCCTGCTACTACCACGATTCGGCCGCCTGCCTGGTAAAGGACGGGCGGGTGGTGGCCGCCGCCCAGGAAGAGCGGTTCTCCCGCCGCAAGAACGACCCGGACCTGCCCCTTAGCGCCCTGAACTACTGCCTGCAGGCCGGCGACATCACCATGGACGCCCTGGACCGGGTGGTCTTCTACGAGAAGCCTTTCCTGAAGTTCTCCAGGGTACTGCTCGGCCATGTGCAGGCGTGGCCGCGCTCCTTCGGCTCCTTTATGTCCTCCATGCCGCTGTGGCTGGGCGAGCGCCTGACGCTGCCGCTCACCCTGAAAGAGAAGACCGGCTACTCCGGGCGCACCCATTTCATAAAGCACCACCTGTCGCACGCGGCCGCGGCCTTCCTCCCGTCCCCTTTCGAAGAGGCGGCGATACTGACAGCGGACGGCGTGGGCGAATGGGCCACCACCACGCGGGGGCGCGGCGCCGGTTCCGGCATAACGATAGACGGCGAGATCTCCTTCCCCGATTCGCTGGGCCTGCTCTACACGGCGGTCACCGTTTTCCTCGGGTTCGAGGCCAACGAAGGAGAAGGCAAGGTGATGGGCCTGGCCAGCTGCGGCCAGCCGTCCTTCATGAAGGAATTCTCCAGGCTGGCCGAGGTCAAAGACGACGGCAGCTACCGCCTGGACCCGGGCATGTTCGATTTTTACGGGGGCCGGATGTACTCCCCCGCCTTCACGCGCCTTTTCGGGGAACCGCGCAAGCCCGGCGGCGAGCTGACCGACAGGCACCGCGACATCGCGGCCAGCCTGCAGAAGTTCACCGAGGACGTGCTCCTGCGCCTGGCCAGGGACCTGCACGCCAGGACCGGGTCGCGCAACCTGTGCCTGGCCGGCGGCGTGGCGCTCAACTGCGTCACCAACCACAAGATCCTGGAAGAGACCCCCTTCCGCGCCATTTTCGTGCAGCCGGCGGCCGGCGACGCGGGCGGCGCGCTGGGAGCGGCCTGCTACGGCTACAACTGCCTGTCCGGGCGGCCGCGCGGCTTCGTTATGGACAACGCGCTGCTGGGGCCTGAGTACACCGAGCGCCAGATAGAACTGGCCCTGGCGAGGGAAGGGCTGAAGGCCGAAAAACTGCCGGATGAACTCCTTTTCAAGAGGACCGCGGCGCTCCTGGCCGCAGGCAAGGTGACCGGCTGGTTCCAGGGCCGCATGGAATTCGGCCCCAGGGCCCTGGGCGCCAGGTCCCTGTTAGGGGACCCGCGCAACCCGAAAATGAAGGACATCCTCAACAGCAGGGTGAAGCACCGCGAACCTTTCAGGCCCTACGCCTCCGCCGTGACAGCGGAGCGGGCGCAGGAATACTTCGACCTGCGCGCCCCCTCGCCGTTCATGCTGCTCGCCCCGCGCACGCGCGCCGGGGCGGCCGACCGGATCCCGGCCTCCTGCCACGACGACGGGACCGCCAGGGTACAGACCGTGACGAAGACCGCGGACCCGAAACTGCACGGCCTGCTGGAGGCCTTCGGGGCCGCCGCCGGGGTGCCGGTGCTCATCAATACCTCTTTCAACAGGCGCGGAGAACCAGTGGTCTGTTCACCTTCGGACGCGCTCAGGGTCTACCTCGAAACTGAAATGGACGCCCTCGTCCTCGGCCCCTTCCTCCTGGAAAAAGCGGGGCCCGCCTGATATGGCCTCCTTCAAAGAGACCATGGTGAAATTCGCGCGGGCGGTCTTCGTGCGCGCGCAGAAGGTACTGCTGCCCGCCTGCCTGTTCTGCGCCTATTTCCTGGGTATCGGGCCTATGGCGGCCGTCTCGCGGCTGGCCCGGCTCCTGCGGCGGCGCGCCCCGGAGAACGCCGTTACTTTCTGGAAACCCGCCGCCGGGTACGAGGCGGACGAGGCTGAATCACTGGAACAGTCCTGAAACAAGGCTAAATCATGGAAAAAACTTTAATGATCCTGCGGGAAAGTTTAAGGCTGGCGAAAAAGCACAAGATGTATTTTCTCCTGCCGTTCTTGATAATGCTGGCCATCCTGGCCCTGCTGGCCTACCAGCTGGGCCCTGGCTTCGTGGTGGCTTTCATCTACGCCGGGATCTGACGGTTATGCGTGTCCCGCGGTTCCCTGGCCGGGTGGTCCAACGGTGAAAATAAAACTTAAGCCCCTCCTTCAGAAAGTCCTGCTCCTCGCCGCCGGCGCTTTAAGCGCGCTGTTCCTGGCCGAGGCCGCCCTGCGCCTGGCCGGCCTGCGCTTCGCGGGGCGGACGCCGGGAGGCGCGCCGCCGGCAGGCCGGGTCAAGATACTTTGCGCGGGCGACTCTTTTACTTACGGCATGGGGGCGCCCAAAGACGGCAACTACCCGGCCCACCTCCAGAAACTGATAGACGCCCGGTACGGCCGCGGCGAGGCTTCCGTAGTGAACGCGGGGGCCTTGGCCCAGAATTCCTCGCGCCTGGCGGCGGGGATAGAGGCCCTGCTGGAAACCCACAAGCCCGACGTGCTGCTGGTCCTGACCGGGAGCGTCAATCAAAGCCTGCGCGGCAGCAATTTTTTCCTCCTGGCGGGTGAAGTCCTCCCCCCGGGGGAGAGGGCCGCGCTGAAGGCGGACGCCCTGCTGGGCAGGTATTCCAAGCTTTACCGTTTCCTCCGCGTCAGGGCGGAACTGCTGCGCGCGGCGAAGGCGGCGGCCTACAGGGCGCGCCCTTGTTCGCCGGAGGCGGAAAGGGCGCTGGCCCTGGGCAAGGAGAGATCCGACCGGGGAGAATTCGAGAGCGCGGCCTCCGCGCTGGACGAAGGCCTGCAGGCCGACGGCGCCTGCGCGGCCCTCCACTTCGAGCGCGGCCGGCTTTACTTTTACTTCCGGGAATTCAAGCCGGCTTTCAAGTCCTTCAGGAAGGGCCGGGACCTTGACCCCGGCCACCCCTACGTGGACAGCTTCCTCTCGCAGGAACTTCCCCTGCTGCGTCCCAGGTACGCGGACCCCATACTGGACAAAGTGCTGGAGGGCGACCTGCGCGCCATCTGCGCCGCGGCCAGGCGGGCCGGGGTGATGCCACTGGTGCAGACCTATCCGTTCACGGACGCCGCCCGCAACGGCATACGTCGGGACGCGGCTGCGGCGGCCGGCACGCCGCTCATAGAGCACCACCTGGTTTTCAAGCCGCTGCTGGCGCAAGGGAAGATCCGCCGCTACCTTTCCGGCGACGAACCCGACCTGCTCACGAGCCATCCCAATTCGGAGGGCTACGCGCTGATGGCGGAAAACGTCCTCAAGACCCTGGAAGCCCTCTATCTTTTCAGGAAGCCGGCACAGGAGGCGCGCGGCCGCTGAACGGCCCGCCTATGCCCCTGAAGACCATTCTCCGCAGCGCCGGCCTGGCCGCGCTGAGCGTAGCCGGGGGCCTCCTGCTGGCCGAAGGCGGCCTGCGCCTCTACGGCAACTGGTACCGGGCCGCGAGGGCGTCGGCCGCGCCGGCGGGAGGAGTAAAGCTGCTCTGCGTCGGGGATTCTTTTACCTACGGCCTGGGCGCCCGCCCGGGGGAGGACTACCCCGCGCAGCTGCAAAGGCGGCTGGACGCGGCTTACGGCCCCGGCGCCTACTCGGTGATCAACGCCGGGGTGCCGGGCCAGAACTCCTCGGAACTCGCCGACAGCCTGGGCCCGCTGCTCGAGGAACACGCGCCGGGCTTTGTCCTGGTCCTGACCGGCGCGAACAATTACGCGGTAAGGAACAGCCATTTTTTCCTGTTCGCCCCCGGGGAAGTCTCTTTTTTACGGCTGACGGCGCTCCGGGCGGACGCCCTTTTTTCCCGCCTCAAGGTCTACAGGTTCTTCCGCCTGGGCGGCAGGGCCCTTGCCGCCAGACTGGCAGCCCTGACCTACAGGCCTCGCCCCTGCGCCCCCGCCTCCGCGGCCGCCCTCACGCACGCCGCCAAGGCCTTCGACCGGCATGAGTTCAAAAAGGCCGCCGCGGTCCTGGAGCAGGCCCTGGCCGTGGACGGGGCCTGCGCCGAGCTTCACTTCCAGACCGGCAAGATGCTCTTCTATTTCAGGGACCTGCCCGCCGCTTTCGTCCGTTTCCGGAGCGGCCGCGACCTGGACCCGGGCCACCCCTTCGTGCGGACATTCCTGGCCCAGGAGATCCCCCTGCTGCGGCCCGAGACCGCGGCCAGGGCCATGGACAAGCTCCTGGCCTACGATCTGCGCGTTATCCATGAAACCGCGGCGCGCTCGGGGGCAAGGACGGTGATCCAGACCTACCCCTTCGCCACGGACGGGCAACGGGACTGGATCCGGCGCGACGCGGCCGCGGAATTCTCGCTCCCTTTCGTAGACCACCACGCGGCTTTTCTGCCGCTGCTCAAGAGCGGCAAAGCCGGCCTGTACCTTTCAGGCGACGAGCCCGACCTGCTGGTCAGCCATCCGAACGGGACAGGCTACGCCCTTATGGCGGACAACCTCCTCGACGCCCTGGAAAAGCTGCGGGTCCTCGAAAGCGCTGCGCCGGCCGGTCCCCGGGAGGCTTCGTGAAAGTTTCCCTGGCGCTGGCCCCGATGCTTTTCCGGCGCTGCCCGCCCATCGGCCTGGCCTATCTGGCCGCTTTCCTGCGGGCCGGCGGCCATCAGGTTTCTGTCCTGGACCTCAACACGGACGCCCTTCTGCCCGAAGACGGGAACGAGGATTCCTGGAACGACCGGTCCTTCGTCTCCGGCTACGAAGCGAAGAACCCGGGGCTGCTGGAAGCCTGGGCGGAGAAACTGCTTGCAGGGGACCCGGGAGTGGTCGGCTTCAGCCTCTGGAACTCCAACCGGCACCTCACCTTCCGGCTGGCGGACCTGGTCAAGCGCCGCAAACCCGGGTGCCTGGTGGTCTTCGGCGGACCTCACATAAATTTCGA
The DNA here is from genome assembly GCA_023701245.1 of Elusimicrobiales bacterium. Taxonomy (GTDB): domain Bacteria; phylum Elusimicrobiota; class Elusimicrobia; order Elusimicrobiales; family UBA9959; genus UBA9959. The sequence continues at coordinate 31,149 of JAMPXK010000012.1, forward strand.
GAACGAGCAGCTGCTGCGCCGGTGCCCCGCGGCCGACGTCCTGGTGGCCGGCGAGGGTGAAAGCGCCCTCCTGGAACTGGTGGAACGCTGCGAGCGCGGCGAAAGCGCCGAGAATTGCCCGGGCACGTATTTCAGGAGCGGCGGCCGGGTGTGCCGGGCGGCGCCGCGTCAGAACATCCCCTCCCTCGACTCGCTGCCTTTCCCCGACTACCGGGACTTCAGCCTTGAAAAATACTACCTTCCCACCGCCCTGCCGCTGTCCTTCAACCGCGGCTGCCTGCGCCGCTGCGAGTTCTGCAACATCCACGCGGACTGGCCAGCCTACCGCCACCGCAGCGCCGCCAACATCTACGCCGAGATGCTGCAGCAGCTCGACCGCCACGCGGGCCTGGACCATTTCATGATAGATTCCTCGGCCCTGAACCAGGACATCCGCCAGCTGGAGGCGCTCTGCGACCTGATCCTGGCCGGCGGCCGCGCTTTCGTCTGGGGCGGCATGGCCATGTTCCGGCCGGAAATGACCTCCGGCCTGCTGAAAAAAATGTTCGCGGCCGGCTGCCGGGACCTGAGCTACGGCCTGGAATCCGGTTCCCAGAAGATAGTGGACAGCATGCGCAAGGGGTTTCGCCTGGAGCAGGCGGCGCAATGCCTGCGCGACACGAGCGCGGCCGGGATAGAAGTCTCCCTGAACCTCATAGTGGGGGCCCCGGGAGAAACGGAAGAGGACCTGCGCGCCACCATGGACTTCCTGCGCGCCAACCGGGACTGCATAGATTTCGTCGGGTCGCCCAGCGAGATGACCCTCACCGCCGGAATACCGCTGCAGCTGGACCCGGTAAAGTTCGGCATAGACCCAGGCCCGGGGGCCATCGGCACGTCCTGGAGCGCCGGCGGCAACACCCACGAGGTCCGCCAGGACCGGATCCGCCGCTTCAACGACTTCCTTTCCCGCGAAGCCATAGGCCGCTTCAGCCCGCAGGGACGGCTGCGCGCCATAAAAACGGAGAAGCCGGGATGATGAAAAAAGCCGCCGCTTTTTTCCTGGGCTGTGTTACGGTCCTCCTGCTCATGGAGACCCTGCTCTACTTCGCGGCGGCCCCGTACTCGGCCGCCTCCGACTCCGGCGCCAAAGCCCCGCGTTCCGGCGAAAAAGTGCTGCTCTGCGCGGGTGATTCCTTCGTGCGCGGGATAGGCGTACCTGAAGGCCGCGGGTTCCCGGAGCAGCTGGGCGCGATGCTCCGGGCAGGCGGCCACACCGGCTGGACCGTGGTGAACACCGGCACCCCGGGAGAGAACACAACCCAGATACTCGAAAGGCTCAGGAAGGACGCCCGGCGCCTTCGCCCCGCGGTCATAGTCATGCTGGGCGGTATGATAAACGAAGGGAACTACTACGGCTACTTCGCCCACTCCAAGCGCAACGCCTTCCTGGCCTCCCTGGCGAACCGCCTGTCTGGGATCAGGACGCTGAAACTCTTCACCGTGGCCGCGGCCCTGGACCGGAACACCCGGCGGCAGCCGGCGCCACCCCAGCCCGCCGACGACACCCCGCCGGGCAGGGAGTTCCAGGAAGGCCGGCGCGCCGCGGAGGCGCTGCTGCTGGAAGGCCGGTACGCCGGGGCGGCGGAAATTCTGGGTGCGCTTTCCCGCAAAGCCCCGGACAGTTTTTCTCTCCGCAAGCGTCTTGCCGAGGCCCTGGCCTGGAACGGGAAATACGCCGAAGCGGCGCAAAGTTACTCCGCCGCGCTCGCCCTGCGGCAGGATATGGCCACGGCCTGGGAACTGGGCCGTCTCTACGACATGCAGCTCGCGGACCATGCCGCGGCTTTCCGGACATGGAAACGCTCCATAGAGGCCGACCCGGCCCCGCAGGGCGGCCGGAATTTCTGCTTTGAAGGACTTTTTTCACTGCTCCCCAACGAAAAAGCCGCGGCACTGCATCCGGAGATACGGGCCTTCCTGGCAAAAACGGCCGAAAAGCTGCCGCCCGACAACGCGGCCTTCATCCGGGATGCGCTGCAAGGCGGCTCACGCGCGGCGGCTAACAGGTGGAAAGAAGCCGATTTCGAGGCGATGATAGACCTGGCCGAAGAACTGGGGGCCGGCTTCCTGCTGCTGAATTATCCTGAGACCGCCCCCGGCGGCCCGCTGATAGAGCGGATCGCCGAAAAACGCGGCGTGCCGCTGGTGGACAACAAAAGGGAATTCGACCGCCTGCTGAAGTCCCGCTCCCGCGGGGAACTTTTTGCCACGGACAACAGCCACTGCAGCGAGGAAGGCTACCGCGTCATCGCGGCCAACGTCTACCGCAAACTCGAAGAACTGCGCCTGCTGGACGCCGCCGCCTCCCGCTGAACGGCCACCCTTACTTTTTCGAGGCCCTGAGCACCGCCGCGGCTATATTCTCCGCCAGCAGGGCGTTGCCCTTATCCGTGCAGTGCCCGAAATTCCCGCCGAACATATCCCTGAAATACGCCGCATAGCCCTCTTTCCGGACGCCTTCCTGGAAGGGGCGCTCGTTATCCACAAAGATCACCTGGTCTTCCTGGCCGGCGAAAATATTGCGCAGCGGAGCCGCGCTCCGCATGGGATACTGAACGCAGACCAGGCGGATCTTTCTCCTGTCCAGGGCGGCTTTCAGCGCCAGGTAGTTGCGCGCGGTGACCGCCTTGTAGCCGTCGGAGTACCTGCGGACCTCCGCCAGGTACTCTGCCCGGCTGCCGGCGCTGCCGGCGCCGCCGCCACGGGACTTGTACAGCAGGTCCAGGCCGTAGAAGGCCGTTTCATTGCCCGGGTTCAGCCGCAGCACTTCGCCGAAAGTCTCTTCGGCTTGCCGGAACTTTCCCTGTTTCATGTAGGTGCGCCCCAGCCCCACGCGCGCCATATCGTTGGAAGGGTCCAGGCCGATGACCCGCCTGAACTGCTCCTCCGCCTGGGCGGAGCGTCCCAGTTCCAGGAAGGACCACCCCAGTCCCATACGGGCCCTGATATTGGCCGGGTCCAGCTCCAGAGCTTTCCGGAAGGGCGCCTCGGCCTGGCGCAGGAGGTTTTTATTTACCAGCAGCTGGCCCTGCCCGGCGTGGGCCATACTGCAGGAAGGGTCCAGTTTTACGGCCCTGGCGAAGGGTTCCGCGGCCAGGTGCAGCCGCCCGCTTTCGAAATAAAGCCAGCCCAGGCCGGCATGCGCCCGGCCATCTCCGGGGTTCGCCGCCAGGACCTTGCCGAACACTTCTTCCGCCAGCTCGCGGCGCCCCTGCTCCAGGTAGGCCCACCCCAAACCGGCGCCGGCTCCGCCCGTGGCGGGGCTGGCGGCCAGCGCCCTTGAAAATTCTTCCTGTGCCTGGCGCAGCCGCCTCAGCCCGAGGTACTCCCAGCCCAGGGCGGTCCGCAGCGCCGGGTCTTCCGGGGCGGCGGCGAGCCTGGCGCGCAGTTCCTTCACCGCAACGTTGTCCGCCAGTTCCCCGGTAGCTGCCGGGCGCGGCCGGGCCGGTTCCGGCATCTCCGCCCCGCCGGAAGGCGGGCGCACTACCCAGCTCTCGCCGGAGGACAGCTGGAACAATATGCGCGCGAGTTTGTACGTCTTGAAAGCCCGGAGCAGTCCGAGCGGCCCGGAAGAGGACGGCGCCTCGTAAGGGACCTGGGTGGACCCCAGGTCGTTGGACCCCATCATGGCCACCACCAGGTCGGGTTTATACCGGTCCAGCGCCGCTTCCAGCCGAGCTAGTATGGCGTCGGTGTTGGTCCCGCCCCGGCCTTCGTCTATGACGCTGAACCTGGTCCCGCCGCCGCGCCGGTTCAACTCGGCCTCCAGGAAAGGCGGGTATTGGCCCTGCGTGGTGGACTCCCCCAGGCACATTACCCTGTAGGACCCTTTCGCCCGCAGCGCGGCAAGGTTGCGGCGCTCCTGGACCGTCATAACGAGGAATCCCGAAACGCGCAGCACGGCCTCGGCCAGCAGCAGGCTGGCCAGGACTCCGGCGGCCAGCAGCCCGATATTTTTTAGGATGGCTTTCATGATCTTCTCTCGGCCCCGGGCGGCCGGCAGCCGGAGCGCGCTTCAGCGCCTGCCGACACCCTCGTAGAACTTGCACTGCGCGGAGCAGATCTCCCCGTAACGGCCCGCGGCCACCAGGCGGCGGTAGCGCTGCATCTTCTCGCCGTTCCAGATGTCCTCCAGGCTGTCGGCGGCGAGATTCCCCACCGGGACCTTGCAGTTGCATTCCGGGAAAACGTTGCCCTCCGGCTCCACGTGCAGGCTTCTCCACGGCGAGAGGCAGGCGCGCGGCGGCGGCGCCCCGGCTCCGCCCTCCGGGGCGGCGGCCGAGAACCTGCGCAGATAGCCGCTGAAATTGCAGCGGAACCCTATGCCCAGCTCCCGGAACCGGCGCTCTATCCCCGGCATCTCGGCGGCGATGACCCGCATGGCGGCCTCGTCCGGTCCCGAAAAGATATCCTCCTGCGGCGCCACCTCGGGATAGAGCACGTCGAAGGTCACGCCGCTGAAGTTATGCCTGGCGCAAAAATCCGGGAACAGGGCCAGCTCCCTGTAATTGCTCCGCATCACCACGGCGTTCAGCTCCAGGCGGGAGGCGCCCGCGCCGGTGCGCATGGCGCCGTTCATCAGGTCCAGGCTGGCCAGCAGGTCCCTGAACTTGCCGTTGAGCCGTATGCTTTCGTAGGTTCTTTCGGTGACGGCGTCTACGGAGTAACCCACGCGGGTATTGCCGCCGGCCAGGAGCCGGGCCCACTCCCTGTCTATCAGCAGGCCGTTCGTGGTGACGCGCTGGCAGACCCCCGGGTACTCCGAAGTTTTGAGAAAAAGCCGCTTGAAATAATCCAGCAGGAAGACTTCCCCGCCCTGCCAGTCCGCGGTCTCCAGGTACGGCAGCAGCGGGAAAAGTTTTTCAACCTGTTCGTAGGGCAGCGACACCTGGTCGCAGCGCACCCTGGGGCACATCACGCACGCCAGATTGCAGATCCTGGTCAGTACCGCCATGAGCTTCAAAGGACGCGAGGCCAGCCGGGGCAGTCTTTGCTCCGTCTCGGAAATATTCAGGTCCCTGTTGGACAAAAAGGTCTCGTTGCCTGTCATAGCGGCTTGGCGGGCGTAACTCAGCGCCCCGGTACCGGACGTAAGGCCCGCCTCAGGGCCTGGTCCTTGAGGGCTTCAGGGGAGCGGAACCGCCGGTGCGGTTTATCTGCACTAATACCGCGTCGGACATAGACCGCAGTTCGGGGGTGCCCTCCGAAGAGAGCCTGGTCAGCGCCGGGATGGCGGCTTTGGCGCCGGGGCCTATGGCGCCCAACGCGGAAATGGTGATCTTTTTCACCTCCACGGACTTGTCCTCCAGCAGCTGTATCAGCGCGGGAACGGCGTCCTTGGCGCCGGGGCCTACGGCGGCCAGTGCGGTGGCGGCATTCTGCCTCACCAGCGCGTCCTTGTCTTCCAGCGCCTGCGTCAGCGCGGGAACGGCGGCCTTCCCGTCGGGACCGGCGCCCGCCAGGGCCAGGGCCGCCAGCTGGCGCACGCCTGTCTCCGGATCCTTCAGGGCCTTCGCCAGCGCGGGAACCGCCGGCTTCACCTCCCCGCCTACCGCCCCGAGCGCCACGGCGGAGTTGAAACGCACCGCGGCGTCCTTGTCGGCAAGATTTTTAGCCAGCGCGGGAACCGCCGCCTTGGCTCCCGATCCCAGCCTGGACAGGGCGACCGCCGCGGCCGCGCGCGAAGGGGCATCGGTATCGGCCAGAAGTTTTACCAGCGCCGGCGCCGCGGAAAGGTAACCGCCGCCGATGCCGCCGAGGGCGGTAGCTGCGCTGGCCCTCACGAAGGGGTCCTTATCCCCCAGGGCGTTCACCAGCGCGGCCAGGGCCGGCTTGGCGGAGGCGCCCAGGCCGGCAAGAGCGGCCGCGGAATTGCGGCGCACTGTTTCGTCGGGATCGGCCAGGAGCCCGGCCAGGGCCGGCGCCGCGGAGGCGTAGTCGGTGCCCGCGGCGGGCAGGGCGGAGGCGGCGGCCGCGCGCACCGCCGGGTCGGAATCGGCCAGAAGTTTTACCAGGGCCGGCACGGAACGTTTGGCGCCGCGCCCCAGCCTGGCCAGGGCGCCTACCGCGTTCCACCGCACCGAAGCGTCCGGATCGGCCAGAAGTTTTTCGAGGACGGGCACGGAGCTTTCGTAACCCGTTTCCGCGCCGGCCAGGGCGCCGGCGGCCGCGGCCCGCACCCCCGGGTCGGGGTCGCCGAGGAGCTTGACCAGCGCGGGCAGGGCGTTGCGCGCGCCGGGCTTCAGCTGCCCGAGAGCTTCCGCGGAATTCTGCCTCACCTCGGCGTCAGGATCGGCCAGGAGCTTCATCAGCTCCGGAAAAGCGGCTTCGTAGCCGGCGCCTATGCCGGTAAAAGCGCCCACGGCGGCGGCGCGCACACCCGGCTCCGGGTCTTTCAGGGTCTTTATCAGGGCCGGCACGGCGTCTTTGGCGGCAAGCCCGGCCTGGCCGAGCGCTACGGCGGCGTCGCGGCGGGCCGCGGCGTTCTCCCCTCCCAATTTTTCCACCAGCCCCGGGATGTCGGCTTTTTCGGAAGCGGCGGCGGGCGGCGAAAAAAGCAGGCCGGCGGCCGCGCAGGCGAAGGCCGTCAGCGCGGCCCGTCCACAGTTCTTCAGCGTTATCTTATACATACTTATCCTCCCGTGCCGGTGACCTTTATGGTCCTGTGCTTGCCCGAGACCCGCAGCCTGTCGGAAAGCTGCGGGTAAGGCCTGACGTTGATCTCGAAGATGCGTTTAGCGGGATCCTTGTCCCACTTGTTCAGAAAATTCGCGTAATTGACCCCGAAATGCGGGAAAGCTTCGGACAGGGCGGCCACAAGCGCGCGGTAGAGACGCCCGTCGTCGGCCCCGCCGCCCCTGAGTTCGATCTCCCAGGACAGCCGTGGCGCCGCCTTTGTCCCGCTCAGCGAGACCTGGAACAGGCCGGCGCCCAGCGCGGCGAGCTCCGGCCGCTCCATGACCGCGCAAAGAGCGGCCTCGTCGAGATACATCCCGTAGAAGTAAACGGCCCGGGAACGGCCGTAAACGGCCACCAGGTCGGGGGCGCCGGCGGCAGCGCGCACCTCGGCGCGCAGCGGTTCCAGCTCCGCGGGGATCGAGGCCGAAAGCACCAATTCCCGCGCGGCGGCCCAGTCCCAAAGTTCCCCTTTGTCATGCAGGTTGTAGCGCACTATCGGTACCGGCTGCCACCTGGTGAACAGCAGTTCCCCGCCCACTTCCTCTATCAGGGGAAGTTCCTCCGCGGGAACCGCGGGATAAATGTTGGGGGAAACGTCCCCGAGCCCGAAGGCCAGGCGCAGGTCTTCGCTCTTGTGCAGAAGCCGGGCCAGCGCCCTGGAAGCGGGAGATTCGGAACCTATAACGCGGGTATCGGCGGAGGAATAGGAGAAGCCGGCCAGCGCCGTATCGGGCCAGGAGGCTCCGCAAAGGCCGTCCAAATGCTCGCGGAACGCCTCGCTAAAAGGGTCCCCGGTGGCTGCAAAACGCAATTTAGCGACCGGCAGCTTTACGCCCAGTTCTTCCGCCAGGCCCAGGAAGTAGGGAATAGCTGCCGGATAAATGAACACCACTACGCGCTCCACCAGGCCCTCCACCTGCGCGATGGTACGCAGGGCCTGCGCGTAGTCCGCGCCGGGACAATGCACCATGAACGGGAATCCGGCTTCCTGCGCCAGCTGGTTGAGCCCGAGAGAACTGTTCAGACCGGCCGTCCAGCCGTCCATTTTAAGCGCCACCACGGCCAGGGTCGGCCGGCCGCCCAGCCGGAAATTCTCCTCCAGCCAGTCGGCCAGGCGCAGCGAGGACCGGGCGTCTTTGGCGCGCGGCCAGCAGAAGGGCCGCCCGGAAGAGCCGGAGCTGGAAAAAAAACCGTTGATATTGTTCCGCGCGGACGCGGGGATAAGTTCGGAATAAGACGCGGTAAGGCAGTAGGAAGCTTTATCGGTCGCCGGCAGGTCCTCGAAACGACCGCCCCCCGCCGCCGGCCCCGCGGGGCCGGCTTTCTCTAGGAACCTGGAATAGGCGGGAACTTCAGCCGCGGCCCTCGCCGCCACTTCTGCCGCGAGCCCCGGGTCTCCTATGAACGGTTTCCTAAGGGCGACGCAGGCCATCTCAGGGGCCAAGTTTCTTGGCCCTCCTGGCGCTCATCGCATTGGACCGGTATCCGCCGACCGTCAGGAGGGAAACTCCGTAAACACCCACCACGGACAGACCGTCGCGCCGCGCATAAGGCCAATCCCCCCACAGGTAGGCCATGACGTACTTATGGGCGGCCAGGCTGGCGATCGCCTCGGCTTCGTTCTCGTAATCCAGAGGGTCGACCATGGTCAAGCTGGTCAATTTATACCCGTCGAAATAAGTAACGGAGGACCGCCAGACCGTGCCGGTCATTTCGATGTTAACACCGTCATACGCGGCAGGCGAAGCCAGCACCTGGGTTATCGTCACCTTTACCGGCTCCGTGCTGGCCGCGTAAGAACTGCCGACAAAAAGGCAACCCAGTACCAGGGCCGCTGCTGCCGCTCTAAAATATCGCGATAATGTCATGCGCTGCCTCCTGTATACCCCACTCCCGCTGTCTCCCTAATTATACCAAGAAATTTCCGCCAGAGAGCCTGGTTTTAGCGCGCAAAATCAACCACGCGGTCTACGCCCCATTTGCGCCAGTCATGCGCCCACCAGCCCGAGCCGTTCTTCAGGAACTGGGCGTTCCCTATAACATGTATTCTGCGGTCAGGATAGTGACCGCCCTCCAGCAGCATCCGCTGCTCCAGGCAGCCCCTGGCGCAACCAAGCAGGGCAAGCTTGGTGGATACTCCGCGCTCTGGAGCGAACAGGCAGCGCCGCGTGGTGGAAATATAGGTAAAGGGCAGGTAAAGGCTGAGTTTGATCCCCTCGCTGGAAAAACGGTCCCCGAACAGCGGCGGCGCGAAAACATTGTCGAACTCCGCGCGCGAGATCCTGTTGGTCTTCAAAAAAGAGAAGTAGGAGTCCGACAAGTTCAACTTCGCCATCCGGAAACTGCGGAGCGCCCCGCCCCTGCCGAAGACCCGCCGATCATCGAAATACGGTGGAAGCAACAGGGAGGTATAAAGCCTACCCAGGACGGGGGTCAGCGACTGGAAATCCCTGTTGAGGACCCGGAGAACCCCGGGGTCGTTCACGACCACCTCGCAGCCGAACGGAGCCAGGACCCCGAAAGCCCGCTTAAGGTTTTCCATGCCGTCCTCTGTGCAATAGGGCGTAAGGAACGTGAAGCGCAGTCCGCGGTCCGCGGCCTGTTCAGCCAGGCGCCGGAGTTCCTCCGCCTCCGGCAACAGGCGCTCGCAGAAGTCGTCCCCCGCGTACAGCCTGGAGCAGGCTTCGGGAAGGGGTTCTCCCGGCAGCTCGCGAAGATGCCGGGCCCGCTCAAGCGGCAGCTCCGCGTTCATCGCCGCTCCCCGGCCCGCGCTTTGAGCATGCAAGGATAGTGGCAGTCCGTAGGCATGCAGGGAGACCCGTAGATATTTTCTCGCAAAACCCTGGCCCTTTTAGAGAAAACCTCGAAATCTTCCGAACACTCATCAAGGATGCCGCGCAGCCCGGCCAGGAACTTCACATCCTGAACCTTATGCGTCGTAGGCAGACCTCTGCCCACTATCTTTAGATATTCTATGCCCAGCCGCTTAAAATGGAATATCCCGCAGGCAGCGCAGCCAAGAACACGCTCTTCCCCCATCCTGAAATTCTCTATGGTCCTCTCCGACTTTTGCAGCACCCCGGACAGCCTGGCACGGTAGGGCATCAGGCAAGGAGGTTCGGCGGAGAACCGCTCCTCGCGCGTCTTAGGCGCCGTAAAATACCCGGGGAAAAGGCCGGGCCACATGGCGGCCAGAGACCGCAGCGGCGTCCGCCACCCCCCCGGGAACCTGCCCATCGGGACGTGGCAGCGGCAATAGCCGTTCACGTTCCTGCAAGTGATGTTCTGAACAAAAGCCTCCAGGCGCAGTCCTGGAGCCTTCTCTTTAAGTTTATTGCATACCTTGGCGGTTTCCTCAAGGGTAAGGTCACGCGGCAGCACCAGCCGGCCGGCCCCCAACTCGGCGGCCAGGGCGCCAGACTCGGAATTGAAGCAGTTGCAGAAACTGCTGGCGGTCAACGCTCTGTCCGGATATCTCCGCCTGGCCTCCGCAAGCAAATGCTGGTCTGAAATGATGAAGCCGTTCACCCCGCTGGCGGCGGCCCGGTCCATATCCTCCAGCGCCAGGCGGGATGTCTCCGCAAAATGGCAGGCCGCGTTAAGAGTGAACAGCACGGGCACGCCGAGGCCTGAGGCGGCGCTGGTCACCGCGCGCAGTTCCTCAAAAGACTTCAGGTTGGCGCCGGACCGGAAACGAAGGTTAGGAGAGCCGGGGACGCGCGCCCAGCCCGGGTGGCTCACCCCGCAGTAAAGTTCGTCGGCGCCAGCTTCTATAAGCGGCCGCGCCTCTTCCACCTTGTCAAGCGGGGCTGTTATTCTCATGTTTCGCTTCACTGCGGAGACAAAAGGTCAGACGCCGGTCTCCGCCGGTTCCTGTTGCAGCCCTTTTTCCGGAGCCGGCGCTTTCGCCACCTCCTCCCGCAGGCTGCGGGTGAGGCGCTGCTTCAGGGCGGTGAACCGGGGGTCCGATTTCACCAGGGCCGAGCGCGGTTCCGGCAGGTCGATGAGCACTTCTTCCTTTATGCGGCCCGGCCTGGCGCTCATGACCACCACGCGGCGGCTCATGAAAATGGCCTCTTCCAGGTGATGCGTCACCAGCACGAAGGTCTTGCCCAGTTCGCTCCAGAGGCGCAGAATCTCTTCCTGGATGATCTCCCGGGTGATATTGTCCAGCGCGGCGAAAGGTTCGTCCATGAGGACAGCCTCGGGACGGCAGGCCAGCGCGCGGGCTATCCCCGCCCGCTGCTTCATGCCGCCCGACAGCTGGTGCGGGTAGCTGTGCTCGAACCCGCGCAGGTGCACCATGTCTATAAGCCGGCCGGCCTCGCGCCGCCTGTCGGCCGAGGGCGTGCCGCGCGCCTTCAGCGGGAACTCCACGTTGCCCAGCACCGTCTTCCAGGGAAATAGCCCGTGTTCCTGGAAGATGACGGTACGCTCCGGGTGCGGCGCCAGCACGGGAGCTCCTTTATAGAGGACGCTCCCGGCGTCCGGGCGCAGGAACCCGCCCATATGGGACAGGAGCGTGGTCTTGCCGCAGCCGCTGGGCCCGATTATGCTCACGAACTCTCCCTCGGCGATGTCCAGGGAAAGCCCGTCGAGAACGGATAACGAGGAGCCGGTCCTGGCGTCCAGGAAAACCTTGCCGAGGTCTTTTATGGCGAAGGCCGGGGACTTCATTGCAGCGGCCTCCAGGAGAAGCGGCGCTCCAGGGCCAGGATGGCCCAGTTCATTACAAAGCCCACGGCGCCTATGGTTATCATCCCGCAGATCACGTTGGCCGTATTGAGCATGGAGCGGTTTATCTCTATCATGTAGCCCAGGCCGGAATTGGAAGCTATAAGTTCGGCCGCTATCACGCACATCCAGGCGAAGCCCAGGCTGAGGCGGAAACCGGTAACGATGAAAGGCAGGGCCGACGGCAGCGCCACGTCGAGCAGCAGCATGCGCCGGCCGGCGCCCAGCGCGCGGGCGGCGTCCAGGTGCAGGGCTTCTATGTGCCGGATGCCGGAGAAAGTGTGCAGGAACAGGGGGAAGAAGGCCGCCACGAAGGTGATGAAATTGCTGGCCCTGTCGCCCCTGACCCCGAACCAGAGCACGGCCAGCGGGATCCACGCTATGGGCGGTATGGGGCGCAGCAGTTCCACCAGCGGCTGAAGATAGCCCCGCACCTGCCGGTTGGAAGCCGCCAGCACGCCCAGCGGCAAGGCCGCGAGACAGGCGTAAAAGAGCCCGACCAGCACCCGCCACAGGCTCGCCAGCGTATGGTCCAGCAGCACCCCGTCCGCCGCCAGCTCCCGGAAAGCCCGGGCTATCTCCGTGGGAGGAGGCAGCAGGTAGGGGTTCAGCCAGCCGGCGGCGCCTGCGGCCTGCCAGGCCGCCAGAACCACCGCCAGCGAGATCAATCCTTTCATTCTTATTTCACTTTCACGGCGGCCGGGTCGAACTTGGACTTGAGAAAGCGCTCCCGCGCGGCTTTCACGTACGTCAGGTCGGTCTTTTCCCGCACCGGGGCCTTTGCCGGCTGCAGCTTGTTGGAGACGTTGAACTCCGAGATATTCTCCAGCAGGGAGAAGAGGTCCTCGCCGGGCACCACCCTGACGTCCTTCGGCTGCCGGGCTTTGGAATAGTTGTAGTTATACACGGAACCCTTGTCGATAAGTTCCGGGGCCACGCCGTTGCTCTTGCTCAGCCAGCCGTTGACCAGCGCCTTGTTTTTGGCCATGAACAGCACGGCCTCGTGCAGGGCGGTAAGGAACCGCACCGCCGCCTCCGGGTCCCGCTTCAGGAATTCGTCCGAAGCGATGGTGGTGGTAAGGAAGGAGGGCTTGGAGGCGAGCACGCGCCCGGTCTTCTTTTGCACCATATCGTCCACGAAGGGGTCCCAGATGGTGAAGGCGTCTATATCGCCCTTGGCCAGCGCGGCGCGCCCCTCGGCCGCGGCCATATGCAGCACCTTGATATCCTCGCCCGGCGTCAGGCCGGCGTCCAGGATCCACTTTACCACCGGGTAATGGGCCGAAGTGCCGAAGGTGACGGTAACTGTCTTGCCCTTAAGGTCGGCCAGTTTTTTAGCCGGGGAATCTTCCCTGACCATCACGGCTATGCGTCCGGCGCTGCCCACGGTCCCTATCAGTTTGCAGGGGAACTTGGAGGCGATGTTCACGAAATTGGCCTCGCTGGCGATCGCCACGTCCACGCTGCCCGCCACCAGCGCCTCCTGCATCGGCGGCCAGTAAGGAAAGGCCACCACCTCGCCCTCCAGGCCGTTCCTTTCCAGGATATCGGTCTTCTCCAGGATGTGCCCTATCTGCCCGTTTATCAGGGCGCCGGCATTGGGGTAGGCGATGCGCACCTTGAGTTTTTCCGCCGAGGCCGGCGCGGCCGCCAGCAGCGCCGCGAAAGCGGCCGATACGATCTTTTTCATTTTCTTCTCCTTGGAACGTCCTACCAATTGTACTGCAATTTGAGGTAGTAGAGCGCGGTCCGCTGCGTGTTGCGGTTGTAGAAGTCGAACTGGGCGATAGGCCACAGCTGGAACCCCGGCAGCAGTTTCTCCATGCTGATGAACATGGCCGGGCCGGCGCTCAGCTGGGTCTTGCCCCACTGCCCGGCAGAACTGCCGCGCACCTCGTTGGGGTCCCCGAACAGGCCGCGCTGCTCCACGGCCACGCGGGTATGCGGCCCCAGCGGGACCTTGGCGCCGGCGGCCGCCGCGTAGGAAAACACGTTGCCGGCCTTGATGCGCGTGGCCGGGTTGGTGAAGTTGACGGCGTACTGCGCCCAGAAGTCCAGGTCGTAGTTGTTGCCGTCCAGGTAGCGGGTCACCGAGAAGTTGGGGCCGAAAGACCAGGCGTTGACGCCTATGTTGGTGGCGCCGGCGGACCGGTCCCAGCGCGACACAGGCACACCGGCGAACAGCAGCGCGCGCAGGCGCCAGGGCCCCCACTTGCGGGTCAGGCCGCCTTCCAGCGTGACGTCGCCGAAGTCGCTGCGGGAAACCCCGTTCACGGCTATCTGCGAGTACGGGATGCTGGCGCGGAAAAGCAACCCCGGCAGGAAAACCCTGGCTATCAGCAGGTTGAGGCGCTGCTCGTTCTCCTTGGCCGACTCGGCGCCCTTCCTGTCCACGAACTTTTCGGACAGGCTGTAGGTCAGCCGGTTATCCACCTGCAGCGTATAGCCCCTCTCGCCGATGGGCGGGCAATCCGCGGTCATGATATTGCTGGCCAGGGCCGGCCCGGAGGCGAACAGCAGCAGGGCGCACAGGAATTTGCACATTAGATCTCCTTGCAACTCGGGAACGTTCTTGTTCAAATGATAAGAAAACCGGGCGGCCGCGTCCATGACGGGCATCATCTTGGGCTTCGGGCTATTTTGCTATCATAACCCCGTGATGCGCCAGAAAAAAAATCCCCGGTCCCTGGTACCCTTCATCCGGTCCCAGGTCAGTCTTTTTTCCACGCTGCCCCACGCCGCCCTGCGCGACCTGGCCGCCGCCTGTTCGGAGCAGAGCTACGGCAAAGGGGAATTCGTCTGCACCGCGGGCGAACCGGCCGGCGGCATCTGGCTGGTGCAGGAAGGCCTGGTGCAGCTTAACCGCTGCGCCCGCAGCGGGGCCAACCTCGCCATAGAAGTGCTGGTCCCCGGCGACGCCTTCGGGTTCGCCTCCATCTGCGACAGGACCTGGCCCGTCAACGCGGTCACCATCAAACCTTCCCGGCTTTTCGCCATCTCCCGCGACCGGATGCTGGCCATAATGGACAAGCATCCCGCCGTGTCGAGGATGGTGATCTCACATTTCGTACAGCGCCTGCGGTTTTTGGGGACCCGGGTCTTTCTCTCCCGGGAACCTGTGGAAAAACGCCTGATAGCGGCGCTGGCCTACCTCTCCCCCAAATTCGGAACGGAGATCCCCCTGACCTGCGCCGATATCGGCGCCCTCGCCGGCACCACCCCGGAAACCACCATGAGGGTCTTCGCCAGGTTCCGCAAGGCTGGCCTGCTCAAGACCGCGCGGGGCAAGGTCCGGGTAAGCGACCTGCCGGCGCTTATGGACAGAATGGGTTTGGAGTGAATTTCAGGCGCGGGACCGCGCCTTTTCCAGAGAAATTTCAGCTGACAGTCCGAGCCCGTCGCAGATCGGGGCGCGGGCCGGCGGTTTGCCGCCGGGTTCCCGGGCCTCCAGTATGAGGGTAAGACCGCCGGCAGCCTTGGCGGCCCCCAGCCTGACCCGCCGGCGCGCCGGGCCCGCCAGGAAAAAATACCGGCTGTTGTTGCCGCGGCCCTCCTGCGGCACATAGGTCCGCACCAGCGTCCTGGACGCGAACCCTTCTTCCTTAAGCGCGCGCAGGGAAGACTCGGGCCCGCACCAGCCGGCCGCGGGCAGGCAGAACCTGCCGGCCGGCGCCAGGATGGCCCGTACCCCTCGGATGAACCGCACGTTCACGCCGCTGCCGTCGCCGCCCCCGTCCACCGCCGCCTGCAGCTCCCTGGAAAGCGTCCTGTCGACGTAGGCCTCCGGGCACTGCGGCCCGCTGAAAACCGCGCTGTCGGCCTTTATGCCCCTGGCCGCCAGCGGGGCCAGCAGGTCGCCCTGGAAGAAGCGGCACCGGTCGGCGACGCCGTTAAGGCGCGCGTTGAGCCGGGCATAGCGCAGCGCCACCGGGTTGGTATCCACGCCGCAGGCCAGCCGCGCCCCCAGTTTGGCCGCGGCTATGGCGTGCAGCCCGCTGCCGCAGCAGATATCCGCGAAAACTTCCCCGGGCTTTACCCGCATGGCGTGGACCGCCAGCAGGGAAACGAAATTAGGAACGAACATCTTTTCAGGGTGCAGCCGCAGCAGGAGCTCCAGGCCCCGCAGGCGCAGTTTCAACTCGTGAAAAGCGGCGGACGGCATGCGTCAGTAAGCGCTGTAGCGGGAAGCCAGGCGCAGCTTCTCGTCCAGGTCCGGGGTCCTGTAGCGGTAGAAGTCGGTGAAGATATACGGGTTGGCCTCTATGATGTCGCGGCAGGTGCCCGCCACCTGGGAGGCGGCGATGATGGTGCGCACGCTGGTCACGTCGGCGGGCAGGCGGCAGGTGTCGCCTTCCTCGCGGTAGAAGAGTTTGCCTTCCCGCACCAGTTCCGCGAGCTTGGCGGGCTGGAACATCAGGCTGTGCTCCACGGGCAGGAAAAGTTCGCTCTTGTGCGCCTGGAAGATCTCCGTGGCCGGATACGGCTCCAGCCAGCGCAGCTGGGCGGTGCAGCCCTTCGCCTCCAGCCTTTCGCGGACCTCCAGCGTTCTCTTGAAATCTTCCAGGGTCTCGAAGGGGAACCCCCACATCAGCCCCACCTCGACGTTGGGGATATGGGCCGTGGACATCTCTATGGCGGCCAGGGCCTTCTTCAGGCCGGAGCCGCGCTTTATGGCGGCCAGGACGGTCTCGCTGCCGCTGTCGAGACCGTAAAACACGGTCTTGCAGCCGGCGGCCGCCATCTCGTCGAGCAGGGCGGGGTCCACGCACTCGGTACGGGTCATCGCGAACCATTTCAGGCCCAGGTTTGCTTTCTTTATGGCGCGGCAGAGCTCCAGCGTCCGTTCCCGGTTGACGGAAAAATTAGGGTCCACGAAGAACAGGTCGCTGAAGCCGTACTCGTTCTTAAGGAGGGTCAGTTCGGCCAGCACGTTGGGAATGGAATTGTACCGCAGCCGGCGCCCGTCGAAATCCGTCAGACTGCAGAAGCCGCAGCGGTAAGGGCAGCCGCGCGAGGTCAGTACCGTGGCTATCTGGTAATTGCCCCTGAAACCCGGCGTATGATAGGCCGGCATCGGCAGGGAAGAGAGATCGGCTATGTGGGGGCGCGGCGGGTTCAGCGTCACGCCGGCGCCGCCGCGGTACGCGAGGCCTTTTATCCCGGCGAAACCGGGAGCCCCCTCGCGCACTATCTCCACTATCGTCTCCTCGCTTTCGCCCACGGAGACGGCGTCTATGAAAGGGAATTTTTCCAGCAGTTCTTTCGCCGCGCCGGAAGGGCCGGGCCCGCCCAGCACCACGGTCTTCTCCGGGAATTTCAGCTTCAGCGCCTGGGCGGCCTTTACCGCGAAAGGCATGTGCACGGAGTGGCAGCCTATCCCGATGAGCCGCGGCGCCGTGTCCACCGCCGAAAGGAAATTTTCCAGTTCGGCCGGCAGGCTGCGGCCGTACTCCATGGAATATTCCTTCAGGCCCGCCTTGAAGCCGGCTTTCTCCAGCGCGGCCACCAGCAGGAAGATGCCGGCCGAATTGTGCATGTACACCGTCTTGCCGTTGAAGTTCTTGGCGATTGAAAGGTTAACAAGCGTTATATCGTTCATTTTCTCCCCGTTCCCGCGCGGTACTGGAAACAGCCGCCCTGGCAGACCGTCCTGTCGGCCAGGTCCTGCGGTTTATCGCCGAGCCGGGCCTGGTAGGCGGCAAAGAAACGGCAGTCGCGGCAAGCCTCCATCAGCGGCCGGCAGCTCGCCTCGCGCACCAGCGGCCGGAAACTTTTATTAAGTCCGCTCCGCGTAACGCCGGCCCTTATCTTCACCCCGGCGGCCTTGATGCCGGTGCACGGGTAGCAGGTCAGGTCCGGGTTGACGGTAAATTTCAGGTCGCTGTCATGGTCGCCGCCCAGGCACAAGGGGCAGCGGGTATAGAACAGGAACGGGCTCACCCCCTCCAGGAAAGCCAGCTGCTCCGGGGAGAACATGCACGGCAACAGGGGCCGGTAGAACGCGAAGACCACCCCTTCCTCTTTCGCGTGCCGGGCTATGGCCGTTATCTGCGCGGCGAGCGCGGCGAAACGCGCGCGGAATTCCTCCGGGCCGAAGGTCCCCGCATGCCCCGGAAGGACCGCGCTGAAGCGCGCCATGGCGCGGGTACGCCGCTCTTTCACCAGCGCCACCGCCTTGCGCCAGCCCTCGTCCCCCGGCGTAACCACCCAGGACAGGATAGAGACCCTGTTATTGTCGGCCGCGTGCAGGAAATTGCCGCGGAACCGTTCCAACTGCTCCGGGGACGCCGCCTCCTGCGGATAACTGAGGCAGACTGACCGCACGAAATCCCGCCCCAGGGCGGAGTTCAGCGCTGGGTCGTAAAGTCCGTTGGTGGTAATATAGACCGTCAGCCCCTTATCGCGGCAGACCTCCAGTATTTCCCTGAACCGCGGGTGCTGCGTGGGTTCGCCTCCCAGCAGGCGCAGGCGCTGCCAGCCCTGCTCCCTGGCCCAGCCGGCCAGGAAAGTAAAATCCTCCAGGGACATATGCTCCCGGAATTCTTCCTTGAGGCCCCTGGCGTAACAGAAAGAACAATCCCTGTCGCACTGGTAGGTCAGGCAGACGGCCAGGATCTGCGCTTCCCGGTCGCGGGTATTGGCCATAAGGCGGGGGTGGTGGGTCACGGCCTGCTGGCACTTAACGTAGGCGGCGTCCAGGAGGCCGCCGGAAATACCGGCGCGGCGCAGGCGCCGCAGGGCCTCGGCGCCGGCTAGGCAGGAAAAGGCCCGGGGAAAGGAGAGGCGGTCGTGCCCGCCCAGCAGCAGGGCCATCCGCAGCAGCGGAGAATGAACGGAAAGTTTGAGCAAGAAGTCCCTCATAGTTTCGCGGCAGGTCCCGGACGTAAATTATATCTTTAATCACCCCGCCTCAAAAATGCCGGCCGCCGGTGCGTTCCGGGAAAATGTCATATAATATGCCTTATTCCGCCGACAATGCCTAAAATACTGATAATAAAACTGGGCGCCCTGGGCGACGTGCTGCGCACGACGCCGCTGCTGCGCCGGCTGCGCGGGCCCGTCACCTGGATAACCGGCCGCCGGGCCCTGCCCCTGCTGGCCGGCAACCGGCGCATAGCCCGGCTGCTGAGCGTGGAAGACTCCCGCGGGCTGCGCGGGGAAAAATTCGACTGGGTGATAAACTTCGACGAGGACCGGCGGGCCTGCGCCCTCGCCGCCGCCGCGGCCGCGCCCAGGAAAACAGGGGCCGTGCTGGCCGCCGGCGCCGTAACTTACTGCGCCGCCTCCGCCCCCTGGTTCGACATGAGCCTCATCAGCAGGCTCGGCCGCCGGGAAGCCGACAGGCTCAAGTACAAATCCAGGAAAACCTACCAGGAGCATCTCTTTTGCGCCTGCGGGCTGGAGTTCAAGGGGGAAGAATACATGCTCCCCGGCCGCTTCCCCGGCGCGCTGGCCGGGACGGTGGCCATAGAGACCCGCGCCGGCGCCAGGTGGCCGCTCAAAGGCTGGACCGGTTACCGGGAGCTCGCCGCCCTGCTTGAAAAGGCGGGCGTCGAGGTCCGCTTCCTGCGCCAGAGGCGCCGGCTGCTGGATTATTTGGCCGACATAGGCCGCTGCCAGGTGCTGGTCTCGGGCGACACCTTCGCCATGCACGCGGCCCTCGCCCTGGGGCGCCGCGCGGCCGCGCTGTTCAACTGCACCAGTCCCTGGGAGATCCACGGCTACGGGCGCCTGACCCGCCTGGTCAATCCCGGCCTGCGCCGGCTTTACTACTCCACCGCCCCGCTGACCGAAAAGACCCCGGCCGTCTCACCGCGCGCGGTGTACCGGGCCGTAATGCGGCTGCTGCGGGAGTGACCCCGGCCGCCCGACCGTTTTTCCGGGAATGTGATATAATATTGGAGTTACGCCAATACACTGCGGACAGGCGGAAAAATGGCTCCTCACAACGATAAAAATAAAAGACCCCACGCCAGGAAGAAGCGGGCTTACCTAAAGCCCGCGGTCACCAAGCACGGGGCGCTTAATTCCCAGATCGCCTCCTTCCGCACTTTCTACTAAGCGGCCGCCCCGGTTTTGCGCTCCACCCGCGCCCTAAGCGCCGGCACACGCGCGCCTGAACGTGAAAATAACACTGCTGCCGGCCACCTACTTCAGCGACCCGACCTACCACAGGGTGCTTTCCAGCCTGCGGCGGGAGTACGCGGCGGCCGGCCATGAAGTCTCGCTGGTTTCCCGCGACACCGCGGCGCACCCGGAGCTGCAGCTGGGGCGCGGCAAGGACGCCGTCCTGGGCCCGCCCTCCGCGCGCCTCCTGGGCCGGCTGCTGGCGGCGCCAGGTTCCGTACTGCATTTCCATTTCTCCGGCTGGCTGCGCCCCTGGCACGCGCCGCTGCTGCTCTCCAGGCAGCTGGCGGCGGCCAGGCTGCTGGTCACCTTCCAGGACTACAGGCACCCGAACCTGCCCGCCCCGGGCGCCGCGCAGAAGAGGACCCTGCTGGCCCTGCTGCGCCGGGCCGACGCCGTCACGGCGGTCTCCGGCTTTTTAGCGCGCCTGCTGCGCGAGGATTTCCCCTCGCAGGCGGCCAGGCTGCGGGTGGTCCCCAACGGCGCGGACCCGCTGCCCGCGCGCGCCGCGGCCGGCGGATACATCTTTTCCGTGGGCCGTCAGGCGCCGTACAAGGGCCTGGACCTGCTGCTTTTCGCTTTTGCCCGGGCGGTAGAGCAGGGCTGCCGCAGGCGCCTGGTGATCTGCGGGCCGGACGGCGCGGGACCGCTGGGCCGCCTGGCCGCCAGGCTGGGCCTGGAGCGGCGGGTGCGGTTCACCGGCGTAGTGCCGCCGGCGCGCGTGCGCGCCCTCCTGCGCGGCTGCCTGTTTTTCGCCACCACGCCCCGCTGGGAATCTTTCGGCATGGCCGCCCTGGAAGCCCAGGCCGCCGGCAAGGCCGTGCTGGCCGCCGACCGCGGCGGCCTCCCGGAGTTCTGCTCCGGGGGCAGCGCCCTGCTGGTAAACCCTGAGGACACCGAAGCGGCGGCCGCGGCCCTCCTGAGGCTTTCCGGCGACGCCGCCCTGCGCGCCGCGCTGGGGCGCCGGGCCCGCGCCGCCGCCTCCGGCCGCTCCTGGAAAAAAGTTTCCGCCCGCTACCTTTCCCTGCTGCGGCGCTGACCCGGCAAAAAATAAAGCCGGGCGGTCTTCAGGGACCAGCCCGGCCTGTTGGCGCTTTTCGCGCCTATTCCGTCTTTAAAAGCGAGATCTCGATACGGCGGTTCTTGGCGCGGCCTTCGCCCGTGGTGTTCTCGGCCGCGGGCCGGTTCTCGCCGTAGCCGATGCCAGCGAGCTTTTTGGAATCCATCCCCGTCTCCTGCAGGAAACTTATCACGCTGTAGGCCCGCGCCATGGACAGCTCCCAGTTGGTGGCGTAACGCCCGCTGCGGATGGGCACGTTGTCGGTATGTCCCTCCACCCACACGTCGTTGGGCAGTTTCACCAGTTCCGCCGCTATGGGCCTCAGCACTTCCTTGGCCCGCTCCTTCAGGTCCGCCTTGCCCGAGTCGAACAGCACGGCCTCGGTGAGCACCAGCTTGACCCGCCGCTCGTTGGAATCTATCTGCACCAGCCCCGACATCTGTCCTTCCGCCATGCTCTGCTTGATCTTGTCGGCCACATTGTCTTCCTGCTCCTGCACCTTGGCGCGCTCCATGCGTTTTTCGTCGGCGGCGCCGCCGAAGGCCTTCTGGATGTTGCCCAGGGACTCTTCGTATTTGCGGAACTTGGTCTTGTCGGTCTTGGAAATGGAGAACGAGAAAAGCACCAGGAAGAAGATCATCAGGTAGCTCATCAGGTCGCCGTACGTGACGGCCCACAGGGCTCCCTTGTTAAGCTGGTTCTCGACTTCGTCGCGGCGCGGCCTGTATATGGGCATAGATCGGTCCTACCTGTCCCGGCCGGCTTTCTCCCGTTCTTTGGGCAGCAGGAAAGAAAGCTCCGTCCTGAAATAGTTGAACAAAGCGCTCAGGTGCTTGACCTGGTGCGAAAGCGATTCGAAGCCGGACCTGGAGCGCTCCTGCTCCGCGCCGGCAGCCGCAACGGCGGAAACGGCGGCCGCGGCCTTGGCGCCCGCGTCCTCCACACCCGCCTTCAGCGCCTGCACGGCGGCGTCAAGCTCGTAAACGCGCTCCAGCTTCCTGTCCGCCGCCTCCACGCGGGTCTCCAGGTACTCCAGCCGGGCGGCGCGCTCGTCGAGCTTGTCCAGCCTGCGGGAGTTGCCGGAGGAAGTTTCTCCGGCGGCGTGGGCCTTGCGCGACACGGTGTCAAAAACCGATTCGAGGGCCGCCAGCCGGGACTTGAGGCCGGCTATCAGCTGGGTGTCCACTTTTTCCGAGAAGCGGGCGTAGAGGCTGCCGTCCGTTTCGGAGCGGCTCACGTCGCGGCTGATCTCTTCCGCCGCTTCCACGCGGGCGCGCAGCACGGCCAGTTCCCCGCCCAGGCGTTCCGCCGAGACCGAAAAATTCTCTTTTTCCGCCAGGCGGTCCTTTATGGAATTATCCAGGGCCCGGCGCAGTTCCAGCACGGTCTTTTCAAGCTGGTCCACGCGGGACTGTTGCGCCTCTAAGTCAGCCCTGTGCGCCGCCGGCTGGCCGGGCGGAGGCGGGGGCGGAGGCATGGCTCCGACCTGGCCGGCTTTCGCCTCCAGGGCCTTCAGCTTCGCCTCCAGTTCCGCTATCTTGGCCGTGACGTTGTCGGGCACGCGCGGCGCGGCGGCCGGCGCGGGCGCGGGGGCCGGCACGGCCTGGGGCTTGAGGAAAGAGAATACCGAATCCCCGTCGCTCATACGGCGCCCCCCCCGTATTTGGTTTTGAGCGCGGCCAGCCTGGCCTCCATCTCGCTCTTCTTTTTCTCCAGCAGAACGGTTTCGGCTTCCAGGTCCGCGGCCAGGTAGGCGGCGGCGGCGGCGTGTTCGCGCAGCACGGCCCCTGAAACTCCGGGGATAGCGGCCAGGTTCACCGACCCCAGGGCCTGCAGCAGGTCTTTCACCCCGGCCGCCATTTCGGGCAGGCGCTTCTGCACGGCGGCGACGTCGGACATGAGGGCGGAGAGGTCGGCCAGGTTGGCGGCCGACAAAGCGTAAATTTCCAGCACCTTGGCGAGCTGGGCGGAGTTTTCCCGACGGATCTCGGCCATAGTCCCGGCCAGGATGCCGGCGATGTCGCCTTTAAGCCCGTCGCGCAGGCGCTCGTTCTCGCTCTTGATCTCGGCCCCCAGGGAATTGGTCCGGGCCTCGATGTTGCGGCAGAGGGCGGCCAGGGCCTCGTCGCGGCCCAGGGCGCTCTCTTCCCCGGCCTTAAGGTCTTTGCGCAGCTCTTCGGAGCGCTCCCGGTTCACGGAGGCCTCCACCTGCAGCTGGCGGGTTTCCGCGGACAGGCCGGACAGGTCCAGCTTGAAAGAGGAGGCCAGGTCGGCCAGGCGGCGCTCTATGGCGGCCCAGCTCTCGCGCCCGGAGGACATCCCGCCGGCGATGGCAGAGACGGACGCCTCGAGCGACCGGAGGCGTTCTTCCAGAACGGCGGTATCCTGCGAAGGTCTGGTTTCGGGAGCGGGCGCCGGCTTGGCGGCTATGGTGCCGTAGAACTCCAGCAGCCGCTTCTCCATGTCCTCCACGCGGTGCCAGGCTTTCTCCAGCTGGTCGTGCATCTGCCGGTCCAGCTCGGAGTACTTCTGCTGTTCCCGCACCACCTTGAGCAGTTCCTCTATCTCGCGGCGGGCGCTTATCTTGGATTCCTCTATATTGCGGGACTGCACCGCGCCGATGACGAACTTCTCCTGGAAATCCCGTATCCTGCCTTCCAGCTCCGCTATGCGGGCGATGGTGGCGGACTCTCCCTGGGGCGCCTGTTCGGACAGCTTTTTCTCTATCTGCCCTACGATGTTGCGCTCCATGGATTCTATCTTCTTGTTGATGACCCCCAGCTGCTCCTCGGACACGGCCGGACGCGCGGGCGCGCCACCCTGGGGCGGCGGGGCCGGCTCGTTCGACGGGAATATCCCGGAAAAGACGGAGTCTTTTTTGGGCTTCATCGTGTCCACAATTCCTCCGCTAAGCGGCGGCCTTCTCGCCGCCGGCCGCGGCCGGCTTCTCCTCCGCTATCAGAGGGGCCGCGGCGTCAAGGGGATTAGCTACCTTGCCTTCCTTTATAAGGGTGGCGATGGAGGCCATGATCTGCTCCAGCGCGTCTTCCATCTTCTCCGGAGAGGGCGTGCCGTAGCGCATGCTCTGCTCCACCATCTGCCAGGTCTTTTCGGCCATCTGGGCCTTGATGCGCTCCCGTACGGGCTCGGCCAGTTCGGGCATGGCGGTGGCCCACCCGTCTATCTTGACCACGCTCAGCAGCACCGAGAAGTCGCGTTCGGAGAACAGGGCCAGGTCCTCGGGCATGAGCACGTGCTTGCGGACCTCGTCGGCGAGCTCCGGCTGCTTCTGCCGGAGCTCTTCCAGCATGGCCTTCTTGGCCCGCAGGTTCACGCTGCCGATCACGTCCAGCACGCCGTCTATGCCGCCTACCGCGCCCGACAGGCGGCGCTCCAGCTCGTCCTTGAGGGTGGTGATGATCTCGGGTTCCACAAAACGTATATTGGCCATGTTAATGATCACGTCCGAGGCGAACTTGGGCGGCAGTTTGCGCAGGAACTCGCCGCGCACTTCGGGCGGCAGGTGGGCGGCCACCAGGGCCACGTTGCCGGGGTCCTCGCCCGACATCATCTTCACCAGGAACGGCACCTTGTCGGGCTTCACGTCGAAGACCACCTTGCCGGAAGATTCCTCTTCCTTGCCCCCCTCCTGGTCCTTGCCTTTTTCTCCCAGCAGGCTCAGCGCCACGTTGGCGTCGCCGGGCGCTCCGCCCCCCGGCCCGCCGGCGCCGAGGCCCTTGCCGAAATCCATGCTGATCTGGTGGCCCTGCTGCGCTTTAGCCATGGTCTGCATGGCCGCCGCCAGCTTGAGGAAGCCGATGGAGATCACCACCATGGCCACTATGCCCATCAGCGTCAGCACGCCGTACTTGAAGACCATCCCCATGGCCTCGGGCGTGTACCAGATGGTGCGC
>JAMPXK010000071.1 GCA_023701245.1 Elusimicrobiales bacterium
GAGACCAGCCGGCGGCGCTGGCGGCGCTGGCCGCGGGCATAAAGGCGGGCAAGGCCAACCAGACGCTGCTCGGCGTTACCGGCTCCGGCAAGACCTTTACCGTGGCCGCGCTGGTGGAAAAACTCCAGCGCCCGGCGCTGGTCATTTCGCCGAACAAGGTGCTGGCCGCCCAGCTCTACAGCGAGTTCAAGACCTTCTTCCCCGAGAACGCGGTGGAGTACTTCGTCTCCTATTACGATTATTACCAGCCCGAGGCGTATATTCCCGCCACCGACACCTACATCGAAAAAGATTCCTCCATCAACGACCACATAGACAAGCTGCGCCTGAAGGCCACTACCTCCATCCTTAGCCGCCGCGACACGCTGGTGGTGGCGTCCGTTTCTTCCATCTACAATATCGGCTCGCCGGAGAATTTCAAAGAGCTGTGCCTGACCATCAAGAAAGGGCAGCGGCTGGACCGCAAGGAGATCACGCGCCAGCTGGTGAGCGTGCACTACGAGCGCAATGAGGTGGAGTTCAAGCGCGGCTGCTTCAGGGTGCGCGGCGCCCACCTGGACATCTTCCCGGCCGACGCCGAGACCGCCTGGCGCGTGCAGCTGGACGAAACCGTGGAGTCCATAAAGGAAATAGACCCGCTCACCGGCGACACCATCCGCGAGCTCGGCGAGATCTGGGTGTTCCCGGCCACGCATTTCGTTTCGACTTCAGGCGAAGTGGAGCAGGCCGCGGGCGCCATAGAAAAGGAACTGGCCGAGCGCCTGGCCGTGCTGAAAGGGGCGGGCAAACTGCTGGAGGCCGAACGCCTGGGCCAGCGCGTGCGCTACGACCTGGAGATGATACGCCAGACCGGCTACTGCGCCGGCGTGGAGAATTACGCCCGCCACCTGGCCAACCGCCCGCCCGGCTCCCGGCCGGACTGCCTGTTCGATTACTTCAAGGACGATTTCCTGCTGTTCATAGACGAGTCGCACGTGACGGTGCCGCAGATCCGCGGCATGTACGAAGGCGACCGCGCGCGCAAGCAGACGCTGGTGGATTTCGGCTTCCGCCTGCCGTCGGCGCTGGACAACCGGCCGCTCAAGTTCGACGAATTCGAGGCCATCCGCCCCTCCACCATTTTTGTTTCGGCCACGCCCGGCCCGTACGAACTAAAGACCTGCTCCAAGGACGATATAGTGGAGCAGATCATACGCCCCACCGGCCTGGTGGACCCGGAAGTTAAGATCCTGCCGGTGACCGGCCAGATAAAGGCGCTGACCGCCGAGATAGAGGCGCGCGCCGCCAAAAAAGAGCGCACCCTGGTGCTGACGCTTACCAAGAAGACCGCCGAAGACCTGGCCGCCTACCTGGGCGAGAAGGGTCTGAAGGCGCGCTACATGCATTCCGACATGGACACGCTGGAGCGGCTGGACATCCTGGGCGCTTTCCGCAAGGGCGAGTTCGACGCGCTGGTGGGCATCAACCTGCTGCGCGAAGGCCTGGATATTCCCGAGGTCACCCTGGTGGCCATCCTTAACGCCGACAACGAGGGCTTCCTGCGCAGCGAGACCACGCTGATACAGATCTCGGGCCGCGCCGCGCGCAACCTGTGCGGCGAGGTGATACTTTTCGCCGACCGCATTACCGGCAGCATGGAACGGGCGATGGCGGAAATGAAGCGCCGCCGCGAGAAGCAGACGGCTTACAATAAGAAGCACGGCATAGAACCTAAAAGCATCATAAAAAAATTCGTGGAATTCGAGGAGCTGCGCACGCAGGCCAAACGCCAGGGTATTTCCGTGGCCGAGCCGCTGCCCAAGAACTTCCCCAAGTCCGGCATAAAGGCCATGGCGGCGGAAATAGAGAGCCGCATGAAGGACGCGGCGGATAATCTGAATTTCGAACTGGCCACCGAACTGCGCGACCGGCTCTACGAACTGCGCGAGATGGCCGGCGTGAAGATAAAAGCGGGGGGCAGGAGGGGGAAGAAATGAGCGACGCGATACCGACTTTCAGAAGGTTTTACCAGGCGCTCATGGCCTGGGGCGACGGTTTTTCCTACCGCGGCTCGGTAGTGACCAGGGGTGCCGTCTGGACCCTGATAGGCTGGCTGCCGGTGCCGTTGTTCTGCTTCCTGATGCAGGCGATCGACGCCGGGGCCAGGGATATTGGGGCCGAGGTCACCTATATCCCCGACGCCGGCATGCTGCTTTTCCTGACGGCCTTTCCCTGGGCGCCGCTGGCCGGTTTCTGCCTGGGCTGGGCCTTCGCCGGCAGGTCGGCCGGCTGGTTGGACGCCCTGCGGCGGGGCCTCAAGGCCAATACCGCGCTGCTCCTGACCATGATGATACTGGCCGTGCTCGCGCTAAACGACCCCAATGAAAAAGCCGGCCTGGTGGCCGCCATAGCCTTCTGGCTGGGCGTGCTGGCCGCCCTCATGGCCCTGCTCGGCTCGCTCCTGCGCCACATCTACGACAAACTCCGCCCCGCCCCCGCGCCGTAAATGGTAAAATTACGTTAATGAAGCAGTTCGACGCGGTCATTAAGGCCGCTCTTAAAGAAGACATCGGCCCCGGAGACGTGACTACCCGGTTCTTTGTGCCTCTCGGCACACGGTTCTACGGGGAGATGCGCGCCAAGGATAGCGGCGTGGTCTGCGGAGGGGAAGTGGCCCGGCGCGTTTTCGCCCTGGCCGCGCCCGGTTCCCGCGTAAAGATAACCAAGAAAGACGGCGCCCGCATCAAGAAAGGCGACGTGCTGATGAAGATAAAAGGCCCGGCCTCTATCCTTACCGCCGAACGTACCGCCCTGAACTTTCTGCAGCATATGAGCGGCGTGGCCACCAAGGCCGCGCTGTTCGCCTCGGTCATAAAGCATCCACGCACTAAAATTTACGACACCCGCAAAACCCTGCCCGGCCTGCGGATGATAGAGAAGTATGCTGTGCGCTGCGGCGGCGCCCGCAACCACCGCCTGGGCCTCTACGACATGGCCATGATAAAGGATAATCACGTGGCCTTCGCCGGGGGAAAGCCTGAGGTGCTGGGCGCCCACATAAAGGCCATGCGCCGGGCCAAGCCCGGCCTCAAGATAGAACTGGAAGTGCAGAACCTCGCCCAACTCAAAGCTTTCCTGCCGCTGGGCGCGGACGTGATCATGCTCGACAATATGGATTTCGCGGCCATGAAGAAAGCCGTGGCCCTGATACGCGGCTATAAGGGCAAGAGGCCGGAGATAGAGATCTCCGGCGGCGTGGACCTGGAGATGGCGGCTAAATATTCGAAACTCGGAGCGGACCGCATCTCGGTAGGCTCCATCACCAGCGGCGCGCGGCCGCTGGATATCTCTTTCGAAGCGAGGACCAAATGAAAACATGCGAGATCATAGATCTTAACGTGGATTCCCTGCCCGGCATCGGCAAGATAGTCTGCCTGGACGAGGTGGAATCCACCCAGGCCGTGGCCAGGGAGCTGGCCCTGGAAGGCGCCTCCGAAAAGACCCTGGTGGTGGCCAATACCCAGACCGCCGGCAAAGGGCGCCTGGGCCGCGAGTGGGAGAGCGCCTGCGGCGGGCTGTATATGACCCTGCTGCTTACTCCGGAGACGGACCTGAAGTTCCTGCCGGACCTCAGCGTGCTCAGCGGCGAGGCCGTGGCCCAAACGCTCTCCGCGCTCTACGGCATCAAGACCCGCATAAAGAAGCCCAACGACGTGTACGCCCTGCACCCGCGCCGCCGCAAATGGCTGAAGATCTCCGGCGTGCTGACCGAATCCGCCTCTATCAACAAGGCGCCCAACTGGCTGCTGCTGGGCATAGGCGTCAATCTCAATAATACGGTGGCCCTCGACACCGCCGTCAGCGTGAAGGCCATAAAAGGCGCCGCCGTGCCGCGCGAGGAGTTCCTGCGCGAGTTCTTCCGCGTTTTCTGGCTGCGCTACGCCGCCTGGGAGTATTCCAGCCAGGCCAAGAGCAGCTGATGGACGCCGCCGCCAGGATCAAGGCCATCGCCCTGGCGGCAGGAGCTTCGGCCGCCGGCATAGCCCAGGCGGGCAACCTGGACGAATTCCGGCGCTACTCCGAAGCGGTTACCGTGATCCCTTCCGGCCTGGGCTACCTTAAACGGGATCCCCTGATAAGAAAAAGCGTTAAAAAATGGGACGCCGCCGCGCGGTCCGTGCTGGTCTGTTCTTTCAGGTACTGGACCCCGGAAATGGATCACGCCGCCGCGCTCGCCAAGGCCGGCCCGCTTACGGCCTTTCTCTGGAACTCCGGGCGTAAGCCCACCCAGCCGGCCCTGCTGTCCGCGCCCGGGGCGAAGATCTCGCGCTACGCGCTTTGCCGCGACTATCACCTGGTGGTGAAGGAACGGCTGGCGGAGATCCTGGCCGGGATAAAAAAAGAGTTCCCCGACGCGGCGGGCAAAACCTTCTGCGACACTTCCCCGCTGATGGAAAAAGAGCTGGCGCGCCTGGCGGGCCTGGGGTTCAGGGGCAAGAACACGCTGCTGCTTTCGCGCACGCAGGGCAGCTACATTTTCCTGGGCGGTATTTCCCTCAACCTGGCCCTGGCGGCGGACACGCCTTCCGAGGATTCCTGCGGCCGCTGCGAGCAATGCGTTAAGGCCTGTCCCACCAGGGCGCTGAAGGACGGGCGGCTGGACGCTGGCCGCTGTCTTGCCTATTGGACTACCCAGGGCAAGGACAAGATGCCGGAGGAAGCGGCGGCGCGTGCCGGCGGCTGGGCCTATGGCTGCGACATCTGCCAGGAAGCCTGTCCCAACAACAAAGCCCCCGGCAAGGTCTCTCCCGGTTTCGAACCTCTCTCCAAATAGTCGCTTGTATAGTTAGTCCGCCCGGGGTATGGGTTCGGAGGGCCGTCGCGGAGGCCGAGGATTGCGTCAGCTACGAGGCCGAGTGACGAGGCGCGGGCACGGTGTGTCCCGACGCCGTGCCCGACGGGCCCATACCCCGGGCGGACCGATAGGGGCATAAAAAAGAAGGACGCTTTGGGCGTCCTTCTTTTTTTATGGCGGCTTAAGCTATTGTTTTTTGGCCAGGGCGTTCTTGACGGCTTCCATCAGGTCGTCGGTGTTGAAGGGTTTGGTGAGGAAGGCCGCCACCTGCGAGAAGCGCTGGAACATGGTGCGGGAGGGTTCGAGCGCGGAGAGGACCACGATGGGCATCTTGCCCAGCTCCGGGTCTTCGGAGATCTGCGAAGCCAGCGAGTAGCCGTCTATGCCGGGCAGCATGACGTCCAGTACCAGCAGGTCCGGCTTGTAGGAGCGCAGGATATCCAGCACTTCGCGGCCGTTGTCGCAGACTTTGATCTGGTGACCCAGCGACTCGAGGGTGTACTGCACCAGGCTCGATATTTCGGGGTCGTCGTCCACTACAAGGATTTTATTGCCCATAGGTGTATATTTAACACATTACCGGATTATTTGTAAAGCAGGTATTTGGCCGCTTCGGCCTTGAACGGCGCGTTGCTCTTCTCGAAAGCCGCGATGATGGCGGCGGGGCTGGCCCCGGCCTCCAGCAGGTTCAGGAGGTCGCCGGAACCGGTCATCTTGCGTATTTCCGCCGGGTTGAGTACGAACTCCTTGCGGTTGTATTTTCGCAGCCAGTAGGAGGCGTGCGCCAGCACGTCCAGGGCGCGCACGGCGGCGCGGTCGGTCACTTCTATGGCTATGCCCTCGCAGGGCTTGCCTTCGTAGACGTCCTTGGCGGGGGTAAGCTTTTTGGCGGAGAACTTCAGGCCGGCCAGGCCCGCCTTGTTCAGCTTTTTCGCTATTTTGCGGGCCTTCAGCCACGGCGCGCCGAACCAGAGAAAAGGCTGCTCGGTGCCGCGCCCCACCGACAGGTTGGAGGCCTCGAAACAGCCGACGCCGGGGTAGAGCAGTTCCGCGTCCACGGAGCGGATATTGGGCGACGGGTTGGTCCACACCACGCCGGTGGCGTCGAAGAACAGGTCCCGCGTCCACCCTTCCAGCTTTATCACGCGCAGGTCCAGGACCAGGCCCTGCTTATCCTTGTGGAAGAGGGCCAGCTCGCCGGGAGTGAAGCCGTGGCGGGCCGGCACCGGGAAGTAGGCGGTAAAAGCGCTGATGCCCGGCTCCAGCACCGGCCCCTCTACCAGGCCGCCTATGGGGTTGGGCCTGTCGAGCACCATGAAAGGCAGGCCGGCCTTGGCCGCTTCCTCCATGGCGTAGCCCATGGTGGTGAGATAGGTGTAGAAGCGCGCGCCTATGTCCTGGATGTCGAACACCAGCACGTCAAGCCCTTTCAGCATTTCCGGGGTGGGGCGCTGGCGGCCCTTGCCGTACAGGCTGTGCACCGGCACGCCGGTGGCCGGGTCGGTGGAACTGGCTATATAGACGCCGCCTTCCTCCGTGCCGCGGAAGCCGTGCTCCGGGGAAAAAATGGCCGCCAGCGTGAAGTTGCCGGCCTTGTGGAAGGCGTCCACGGCGTTGACGCCGTTCTGGTCCACGGAAGTATGGTTGGTGATAAGGCCCACGCGCAGGCCCGCCAGCTGCTTAAAGCCGTCGCGCTCCAGCACGTCCAGCCCGGTCAGTGTCAGGGCCGCGGCGGGTCCGGCCAGGAACAGCGCCGTCAAAAAGGCAGCTGCTATCTTTTTCATGTTAGTTGGTCCCCGCCGGCTGCTTGAGCAGCAGCAGGTAGAGCTGGCCCGGGTCCCACAGCTTGAAGGCGAAGGTGCGCGCCTTCTTGCCCGCGCCGGCGAAGAAGTCCACCCGGCCCGGGCCTTTTATGGCGCCGCCGGTGTCCTGGCAGAAAACGAAGCGGCGGTCCTGTTTGCGGCCCAGCAGGACGCCCTCGGCGTCCACGTCGGGGGTCTGCACGCTCATGAAGGCCAGCGCGCCCATGGGCACCAGCGTATTGTCTATGGCGATGGAGCGCCAGCCGGTCAGGGGGCGCCCGTAGGTGCCGTCGGGGCCCTCGTCCGGGTCGGTCTTTTCGTCCAGGGAGAAGAATACGTAGCGGCGGTTGCGGCTCAGGATGTCGCGCACCTGCTCCGGGTGCTCTTCCAGGTACTGGAGGCCCTTTTCGTGGCTGATGCCTTCGCGCGGCAGGGCGCCGGTCTCTATCATGGCCGTCAGCCAGCCTTTGAACTTGTGGCTGTTGGTGGCGGCGAACTTGGCCTTCACTATGCGCCCGTCGGGCAGGGCCAGCCGGCCGGAGCCTTCCGTGTGCAGGTCCATGATGTCGGCGCGGTTGGTGAACCAGGCCAGCGGCCGGGCTTTTTTCTTCAGCTTGCCCTGGAAGTCTATCTCGTCGCGCGTCAGGTAGGGCACCAGCTGGTCGCCTTTCAGCAGCCCCGTAAGTTTTTCGCCTTTGAACTTCTCGTTAAAATCCCCCAGGTTGATGGTTACCAGGTCTTCGGGTTTGCCGTAGATGGGATATTTGTATTTTTTCGTCTTCTTCAGGCTGGCTTCCAGGGTGGGCTCGTAGTAGGAACTGAAGACCACGGTGCCGGTGGAATCTCGTCCGGCCAGCTGGTAAACGTCGAAGCGCTCTTTTACCAGCCGGTCCAGGTCCTGCGCGGTGGGAGAGGACAGGAGGATCTTTATAAGCTCCTCGTTCGTTTCCGCCAGGTCTTTGGCGTAGACTTTCCTGGCGCCGAAATCGTAGGCGGGGCCGGTTCCGTTGAGGCTCTGCAGGTAGGCGCGGTTCTGCAGGGCGGCTTTCAGCAGCGGGGCCAAGTCGTCGCCGTCGGCCAGGACGGGGGCGCTGTCCGGGGCCACCAGGAACATGGCGGCTCCCGCGGCCGCGGGGGCGGCGGTAGAGACGGCTGCGGGCGCGCCTGGCGCGGGGCAGGGGGGGCAGGCGCCGGCGGCGCTTTGCTTCCTGAGCCCGGCCGAGCAGCCGGCCAGGGCCAGCGCCAATATAACCAAGGTTACCTGTTTCATAGAGTATCTCCCGTTGCCGAATAAAGCTTTTTCAGGCCGTCGCGCCGCCCGCGTGCCGCCGGGCGTCACACCGGGGCCGCCGTCCGCGGCCGGGGGGCCGGGGGTATCGCTAGTTACACTTGACCGCGGTCACACTAGGCCGTTTTTCATAGGGAAAACCGGCTTTTCTTAAATCCAATTATCCCATAAAAGTTTTATTGACACAAGGCGGTATTTCTACTAAACTCTGAACATGAGGATAAAAATTCTTTATACCTTCCTTTTTATGCTGCTGCCGGGGCTTGCCCTGGCCGGAGAGTCCAAAATACTCTCCATGAGCGGCACCGTGGAAGCCCGCCAGACCCGCGAGGGCCAGTGGGTTCCCGCTTCGGAGAACATGGAGATCGCCGAGGGCGGCGCCGTAAGAACCGGCGCCGACGGCGGGGCCGTAATCCTGATGCCCAACAAGACCAAGGTCTGGCTGAAAGACACCACCAGCCTGGAACTTGAGCAGCGCCAGACGCTCGCCAGCCGCCTGGCGCTGGTGTTCGGCAAGATCAAGGTGCGCGTGCCGCACCTGATGCGCAAGGAAAAATTCGAGGTCCGCACCCCGGCCGCCGTCTGCGCCGTGCGCGGCACCGAGTTCACCATGGGCACCACCGAAGACGGCAAGATGGAGCTGCAGGTGCTCTTCGGCGAGGTGAAACTGAAGTTCATAGTGCCGCCCGAAAAGGGCCGGGCCGAATTCAATATCCCGCAGGGGCAGGGCCTCTCCTTGGAAGAGAAGGGCCAGCCCGCCAAGCCCGCGCTGCTCACCAAGGCCGTGGAACGCGAAGCGCTGGAGAACTGGAACCCGGGCCTGAAGCCCGAGGAACGCGGCAGGGAGCTGCGCCAGAAAGAGAACGACCGCGCGCAGGTGAAGGAATTCGCCAGGGTTTCCAATAATACGGACGCCGCGGTGAAAGGTTTCGTGAACGTGGTGAAAGAATCGGACCTGGAGGCCGGCCGCACGCTCAACGACGTGCACGGCAACCTGGTGCGCGTGGACCAGCGCATGATGCGCCCCGCCGCCGACGAGATCCAGTTCTTCAACCTGGTCAAGCGCCCTACCTACGCCAACTACACCTCCGCGGCCGACGGGTTCGCCTATAACGGCGGGGCCGTGACCAACCGCCTGGACTACATGCAGATGACCATGAACTTCAACAAGGACCTGCCCCAGCGCATAGAGGAGTGGCCGGCTTTCTTCAACGGCAACTCCGTAAACGCCGAATGGGCCTCCTTCGTGCTGGCCAACCGTACCAAGGCCGATGAGATCTTCTTCATAGGCCAGGGCTACGAATACGACGCCGCGCGCGACGAACTGGTGAACAATACCAACGTGGTCAATTACGGCACCTTGGTGGACCGCAACGTCATTATTACCGGCGTTATCAAGGACGAGGTCGGCGTGAGCGCCATAGCCGGGCTTGGCAGGATCACCAACCTGGACATCCAGGATGCCGGCACGCTTAACGGCCAGCTCAAGTATGGCGACGGGACCA
Source organism: Elusimicrobiales bacterium (assembly GCA_023701245.1). GTDB lineage: Bacteria > Elusimicrobiota > Elusimicrobia > Elusimicrobiales > UBA9959 > UBA9959. The sequence continues at coordinate 9,430 of JAMPXK010000071.1, forward strand.
ACGTTAACGGGGGGCTCGGCACCGACGTGGTCTGGGCCGTCATAACAGACGACGCCGTGAGCTATTCCAAGCCTACCGACAGGCCTGACAATGCCCCTCTGGTGCAGTACCAGGCCGATATGTACGATGTCGGCGCCCAGGGCACGGGCTTCCTCTGGTTCGCCAAGGAAAATTACGTGATAGGCAACGGCGGCCAGATCAGGACGCCCGGGGACTTCACCAATTCCTCTTCGGACCCGTTCTCCCTGCTCAAGGATAACGCCCTTGAAACGGTGATGTATGTGAAGAAATCGGTAGGCAATAACTCCGCTCTCATTACTAATAGCGACTTGGCCAAGGCGGACATAGATACCGAGGACTGGTTCTCTTACAATGGCGGCGCGGCGGGCGTGGGCACGAACATAGACATCGTGTTCATTCCCGACCTGATGGTCGCCGCGGTGCAGCGCATGCTGCCCGCCATCACCAACCTTAAAGACTAATGAGGCTAATAATGAAAAGGCTGATACTGACCTTTTTGGCGCTTTTTATTGTAAAAAGCCCCGCCTTCGCCACCATAGACTGGGAATCCAAGGGGATGCAGATAGCCGGCGAAATAATAGCCAACCCCGCCGGGTTCTTCTACGACTTCCAGCAGGACCTGGAAAGCACCACCCCGCTGCCGCCCGGCAAGAGCTTCGGCATACAGACGGGCCTGTTCCCCACCACCATCCCCATGACGTACGCCAACGTGTCGGGCAAGCTGCGCCTGCACGGCGAGGGGCGCATAGCCCCCGGCGTGCCGCAGGTGGACCTGATAGGCGGCTACTGGGACATGCTGGCGGCCAAGATGGCCACCAAGGACTCCGAGACCATAGACAGCGCCAAGTTCGGCGGCTACTACATGGGCGCTATCGTGAGCTCCTCGGTGAGCCCGCGCGTGCGCACCTTCTGGGGCTACAAGCGCAGCGTGCTCAAGGCCAAGCTGGAGTTCAAGCCCGGCGAGGAACCGGACTTCCTGGGCACCAAGGTGAACAGTTTCGACACCGGTTTCAAGGACGACTTCCTGATAGCCGGCATAGAGACCCCCAAGGGCGTGAGCAAGCTGTGGAGCATGCAGCTCAACTACGGCCTCAAGACCCAGACCTTCTCCAGCAAAGTGAGCTGGTACGGCAAGTACTTCGAACTGGGACTTAACATCTTCCCCGAGGGCGTGCTGGTGTTCCACCCCGTGTGGAACTTCCACCTCAACTTCTAAGGACGCGAACGATGAAAAAAATACTTTTAAGCGTTTTCCTTACGGCCGGCCTGGCCGGGCGGCTCTCCGCCGCCGTGGCTGAAGACTCCAAGATCTTCACGCCCTTCTTCGACATGACGCTGACCGAAGCCGGCTACCTGCCGAGCGAAGGCAATATCTTCAGCGGCGGCAACATCAACACCCAGGTGGGCCTGCTGTCGAAGGTCACGCAGAAGGACCAGATCTTCGGCCTGTACAACTTCAACTACTCGGGGGCCGGGTTCGCGCCGCAGGACTCCAAGCAGTTCACGGACCGCTCCATGGGGCATAACTTCACCATAGAGTACCGGCGTTCCCTGGGCGACAAGTTCCGCGTGCGCCCCGGCATAGCGTTCGGCCGCGACTATTCGCGCTCGGGCGCCAACGAGGCCTGGAAGAACGGCCTGTACAATATGAAGACCGCGGGCCTGCAGCTGGCGGGCGACTTCATGTTCGACCCGGAGAAGAACGGCATAGTGACCGTCACCTATCTCACCAAGTCGATCAAGTTCCCCAACTACACCGACCTGCTGCGCGAATTCATGGACCCGGCCAACACGGCGGCGGCCAACGGCGGCCTGCAGGACCAGACGCTCAAGCAGGTGAGCCTGCGCTCCGGCTGGAACAACTTCTTCGGCGGCGTGACCTACACGCAGCAGGACTACAAGAACCAGCGGGTAGTGGCCAATACCGGTATCTACGGCGACAGCAAGCAGAAGGACAAGAACACCGCCCTGGACTTCGGTTTCCACCACAAGCTGTGGATCTTCGAGATCTATCCCATGATCTCGTACACGATGCACCGCTCCAACCAGAACTTCATGCGCTACAAGTTCCTGGGAGCCACCTCCACCAACCTGCTGGACGGGTCTTCGGACGTCAGTTTCATCGCCAAGAACTACGACTACAACGAAACCACGTTCTCCGTGCCGCTGGACCTCAACATCACCGGCAAGTGGGCGGTGGGAGGCGCCCTCAGCATGACCAGCCGCAAGTACACCAACCGCGCCAAGCGCGACGAGAACAACAACTACGTCACCGGCACCGAGCAGACCAACCTCATGAGCACGCTGACCGGTTCCATCCGCAAGCGCATCAACGACGTGGCCATGGTACGCCTGTTCTACTCGCTGGTGGTGGCCTCCTCGAACAACAAGTTCGAGAAGTACATGCCGTACAACTACACCGGCAACACCTTCGGCATCTCCTCCCAGCTCTCCTATTAAGGGGGAATGGGGTCAGGTCTTTACTTTTGACCTGGCAAGTGCGAAAAAGAGGGGGGACAGGTCAAAAGTAAAGACC
>JAMPXK010000072.1 GCA_023701245.1 Elusimicrobiales bacterium
CCTGTCTCGGCCCTCGCGCTTACGCAAGCTCGGGCCTCCGACAGGGTTTTGCTAACCCGGTCCCTGCGGCGCCCTTAGCGTGATGCAAGCGTAGGGTTCACGAAGGCTTTATTAACCCGGCCGCCTCGTCACTCTAGCCGTGTGTAATATGGAAAAAGGACTTATAATCGAAACGCCGCCGCTCGACGTGTACGAGCAGATGGCCGCGGACGAGGCGCTCTGCGAGAGCATGCCGGCCAAACACCTCCTGCGCTTCTACAACTGGGCCGGGCCGGGCATAACGTTCGGCTATTCCCAGCGCCGCAAGGCCGTAGCCCAGGCCGTAGAGGCGGCGGGCAGCGCCATCACCGCCGTCACCCGCAGGCCCACCGGCGGCGGCATAGTCTTCCACGAAACCGACCTCACCTTCTCCTTCATCTTCCACTCCCCCGGCCCCTACTTCGAGCCGGGCAAGACCTACGACCGCCTGCACCGGGCCATCAACGCCGAGTACGCCCGCCTGGGCATCGGCTTCGACCTCCTCAACGAACGCACCAAGGACTACGCGGTCAACGACCCAGTCATGAACTGCTTCGCGAAACCGGTGGATAAAGATATATTGTATAATGGAAAAAAAGTGCTTGGCGGGGCGCTGCGCAAGTTCGGCGACTACATGCTCTACCAGGCCTCTTTCCAGGCGCCGGACGCGCGGCCCAACGAGGCCGTGCACCGCAACGCGGTCATAAAGGCGCTGGGCGGCGAGTTCGGGCTGTTGTGGGAAGCGGCGGCGATGCCGCCTGAGACCGCGGCCAGGGCGGCGGCCATCGCCGGCGAGAAATACCGCAGCGCGGCCTGGAACGAAAGGATCTGAGGACACAGCGGAGTCATACGGAGGTACTATGGTGGCTTTTGTGCTTTGCAAACTCGTGGCCGGCCTGGAACAGAAGGCCGTGCAGCAGATAAAGAACATCCGCGGCGTGAAGGACGTCTACATGACCTTCGGCGGCTGGGACGCCATCCTGGTGGCCGAATCCGACACCATAGACAAGCTCAGCGGCCTGATCGTCCGCGAAGTCCGCGGCATCCACGGCGTACAGACCACCGAAACGCTGGTGACCACGAACCTTTAAACGCGGCCGACAGGAAAACCAAATGCAAAACCCCGCTGATTTCGCCAGGCCCGCCGACAAGCTGGTCCTGATCGTGGACGACGACGATTCCGTCAGGGAACTCATCGAGTTCATAGTCAAGAAGGAAGGCTTCCGCACCGAGAAGGCCGCGGACGGGGAAGAGGCGCTCAACAAGGCGCGCTCCGTGAACCCGGACCTCATTCTGCTCGACCTGATGCTGCCCAAGTTCGGCGGTTTCGAGATACTCCGAGAACTGCAGAGCGACGAGACGGGCAGCATCCCGATAGTCATCATAACCGGGCGTTACACCGACCGCTCCACCTCGGACATGATCAAGCAGGAACCCAACGTGAGGGATTTCATAGAGAAGCCCGTGAAGCCGCAGGTGCTGACCGCGCTGCTGCACAAGCTCCTGCGCACCCAGCCGCCCAAGAGGCCGGCCTGACGCATGCGGGGCCGGCGCCTGCCAGCTCTGACCTGGGCCGCCGCTGCGGCCCTGGTTTTTTTGGGCCTGGCCGCGGGCGACCTCGCCCTGCGTTCCAGAGCGGCCCTCCGGGAAGCCCGCCGCCATGAATTCTGGCGCGACAATCCCGCCGAAAAACTAAAGCATTTAGAAGCGCGGTTCGCCGCCAAGGCCGGCGCCGCCGGCCCGGAGGCGGAGCGCGCGGCCGCGCTCCAAAAGGCGGAGAAGGATTTTTTCATCGCCGAGAGTTCGGCAAAAATGGCCTATGTCTGGTACAAAACGGCGGCCGGCGAGTTCCGGCTGCCCTGGAATCCCTGGGCCGCCGAAGCCCGTAAGAGCCTGCCGCAGGCCCTGGCCCGGTGGGAGGCTGAACTGGCGGCCGCCGGCATAAAGCATGAACCCTGGATGACCCGCTAACCCGGCGCGCGAAGGCCCGCCCGCTCCAAGAGACTTTCCCTCCCCGTAAAAATGCGCACAGCAAAAACCCTGGCAGGAATACTGTTGGCCCCGGCCGCCCTGGCGGCGGCCTGGGCCACCGCGGCCGCCCTGGGCCCGGCCCTGGCCAGGATCAACGTCACTTTCCCCCTGCTCGCCGGCGCCCTGGCCGGCCTGCTGCTGCACCTGACCGGCCGCGGCAGGCGCCTGTACGTGACCGCCCATGAGCTCACCCACGCCCTGGCGGCCGTGTCCACGGGCGTGCGCGTAAGGAAGATCTCCGTGAAGAAGCAGAGCGGCTACGTGCTGCTGGACTCCACCAACGCTTTCATCTCGCTGGCGCCCTACTTCATCCCCTTCTACACGCTGGCCGCGGCCGCCGCCTGGAGGGGCGCGGGCCTGTTCTGGGACGCGGCCCACCTGCGCCCGTGGTTCGTCGGGGCCGCCGGGTTCACTCTCGCTTTCCACCTGCTGCACACCGCCGACATCCTTTCCGGCCCCGTCCAAAGCGACCTGAAAAAGGCGGGCGGCCCGGTCTTTTCCCTGCCCCTGCTGCTGCTGCTCAACTGCCTGGGGCTGGCGGTCGCGCTGAAGCTGCTTTTCCCGGAACTGCTCAGCCTTAAAGCGTACACCCGGCAGGTGCTGGACGCGCAGGCCGCCGCCTACCGGCACCTGTTCGCGGCCGCCGCATACGCCGTCAATACTGCTAAAATATACCTCAGGTCATGAAACTCTTCAAGCAGATAATGGCCAGGATCATCTTCCTGCCGGTGATACTGGCGGCCGGCATAGCCGCCACCGCCATGGTAACGGCGCGCCTCATGTTCACGCCGGCGGACCTGCAGTCCGTGGTCACGGACCAATTCCAGGAAATGCTAAAGCGGCCCGTCAGCATAGAGTGGGCCCGGCTGTCCGCCACCGGCGAGATAAAAATAAAAGGCCTGCGGGTGACCGAACCCGGCCCGGAGACCGTGGATTTCCTGAGCGCGGATTACATCTACGCCACCTACCGCCTGCTGCCGCTCTTGCGGCGCAAGGTGGAGATAGACAGCGTGCTGCTGGTCTCTCCCAAGATCTACCTCATCAAGCGCGAGGACGGCACCTGGAACGTGGGGGATATTTTCGCCGCCCACCGCCGCAGCGGCGCCAAAAGCCGGCTCAACAAGATCGCCGACGCCGAGATCAAGGACGGGGAAGTGACGATAGTCTACAAGAAGTCCGGCTCACGCTACGCCTTCGACAGTTTCAACGCCACGCTCAAGGACTTCAAGCCGGAAGGCGACAGCCCGTTCTACGCTTCGGTCTTCTTTAAGAGCAACGCTTTGCGCCGCCCCGTGACCGGCCGTTTCTACACGGAGGGCACGGTCAACTTCGCCGGGTTCGACTGGTCCAGGGCCGAGATCAGGGACCTGCGCGCCGACCTGACGCTGCTGGAGAAATCCGTCAGGTTCACAGGGCAGATAAAGAACCTGCGGCGCCCGGAACTTTCCCTCAAGGCGGAAACCCCGGAATTAAAGAGCGCCGAGCTTTCCTACCTCTTCACCTCCCCGTGGGAGTTCACCGCCCCGCGCTCCTTCTGGGAGATAGATACCGTCTTCACCTCCACCCGCACCCTGGGCGTGCGGCTGGTCTCCAGGCCCCTCAACATCAAGGCGGAAGGGGCCTTCGACCTGGCGCTCTCCACGCCGCAATATTCGCTCAATGTCTGGGCCCCGCCGCTGGACATGGCCAACGCCCGGAAATACGGCGCACGCCTGCCTTTCTCGGAGGCCAGCGGCAAGATCCAGGCCAGGCTCAAGATCTCTTCCGCCCGGGACGGCCGCCCGGTCCTGTCGCGCATTTTCCTCAACACGGTAAAAGCCGGCGGCAAGTACCGCACGCTTACCGCGGCCGACCTGGACATCTCCGCCCTGCTGGCCGAGAATTTCGCCAACAGCTACGTCACGGCCTCGAACGGCCGCCTGGCCATGGGCAAGGACAAACTGACCGGCCTTAAACTGCGCACCCAGATCTCCAAGGACGAACTTTCCCTCACCTATTCCGGCAAGCTCAACGGCGAGCCGGTGCGCGGCAGGACGGCCATCAAGAACCCTTTCAGCGGGGCGAAGACCGTGGACTTCACCGGCTATTCCAAAGACCTGGTCTTTTCCGAAGCCAAGAACATCCTGTTGAGTTCGCGGGACCTGCGCGGCGCCCCCAGGCAGCGCCAGCGCTACGATTCCCAGCTGCCCTGGCTGAAGACGCTCAAGAACGCCATCCCCAGCGGCTACGCCGACTTCCGCCTGCTCTACAAGGCCGACAGGTTCCGGCACGAGTACCTGGAAGCCAACGGTTTTTACGCCCAGGCCGCCCTCAAGAACATCACCGGGGACATTTCAAAAATGCGCGGCACCGTCTCCATAAAGTCCGGCAGCGGCACTTTCTACCAGGTGCAGAAGACCTCGGAGAAGGACAGGATCTACTACATCGTCTCCATGCCGCTGATCCTGATCCACCGCATGAACAGGATGGGCGCCCTGAAATTCGGGTACAAGATCAACGACGTCTCCTTTAACGCCATCGGCGGCGACTACGAACTGGACGACGGCAAGGTCCAGGTGCGCAATTTCTACATGGAAGGCAAGGAGTTCTCCGCCTACGCCACCGGCCAGCTGGATTTTTCCAACGAGACCATGAAGTTAAAAATTTATACAATATCAGGTAAGTACTATTCGATGGGCAGCCTCCCGGAGGCGCTCACGGACGCCAGCGGCAAACCGGCCCTCGCCTTCACCATAGAAGGCAAAATGACCAAGCCGGACTTCAAGATGATAAGCCCGACCGACAGCGGCAGGATCATCAAGGAAGCCGCCCAGAAAGGCGCGGCCATAGATTTCGCTAAGCTAGACCGGTTTTTAGGAGGAAAGTAACAATGTCCAAACTGGGAAAATTCGACGTGGTGGGGCTCCTTCAGGAGCACGGCGCTATCCTCAACGGCCATTTCCAGATCCCCTCCGGCTTCCACACGCAGACCTACATCCAGCCTTCCCTGGTGCTGCAGTACCCGCACCTGGCCCAGAAAGTGGCCAAAGAGATGGCCGCCAAATTCCCCCAGGAGATCAACGTCGTGATCTCCCCCTCGGTCGGTTCCATGGCCATCGGCCAGGAAGTGGCCCGCGTGAAGAAGGCCCGCTCCATCTTTACCGAAAAGATAAACGGCGTGATGGTGCTCAAGCGCGATTTCAAGATCTCGGAAGGCGAAAGGGTGCTGGTGGTGGACGACGTGCTTAACTCGGGCCGCATGTGCGGCGAGGCCATCAACCTGGCCCGCGGCTACGGCGCCAAGATAATAGGCGTGGCCGCCATAGTGGACCGCTCCACCGGGGACCTGACGCTCAACGTCCCGGTACGCGGCCTCATCTCCTACCCCCTGCAGCTTTTCCCGCCGGACAACTGCCCGCTCTGCGCGCAGAAGCTGCCGCTCACGATCCCCGGTTCCACCCTGCACCGCGTGCACGGCCAGGACTAAACTTGTCACCCGCGGCTGGCGGCCGGCCTGCGCCGGGCCCCGGCCGGCTACATCCATGAAAACAAAGTGCATCGCGCTGCTCTCGGACTTCGGCACCTATGACCCGTTCGTAGGGGCGATGAAAGGCGTGCTCCTGTCCAAGGCACCCGGCCTTTCCATAATCGACATCACCCACCAGATCCCGCCACAGGACATCCAGACGGCCGCCTTCTACCTGATGGCCGCCATGCCCTACATGCCCAAGCACACCCTTTTCCTGTGCGTGGTGGACCCTACCGTGGGCACCGGCCGCGGCATCGTCTGGGCCAAAACGGAGAACTACCAGTTCATCGCGCCGGACAACGGCCTCATCAGCTGGGTGGAGCAGAAAGAGAAGATAAAAGAGGCCCGGTTCATCAGCAACTCCTCGCTTTTCATGGACAACATCAGCGCCACCTTCCACGGTCGCGATATCATGTCCCCAGTGGCGGCCGCCATAGCCAAGGGGCTGCCGGAGAAAAAAATAGGCCCCATCTTCACCGAATACCGGCGTTTCCCCTTCCCCCTGCCGCAGAAGGCCGGCAACCGCATAACCGGCCAGGTCATCGCCATAGACCACTTCGGCAACGTGGTCACCAACATCGGCCGCAGCTACCTTACCGCCAAGGCCGTGTTCAACGTGGCCGACCATATGCTCAAGGGCCTCAAGCTCACTTACGCCTCCGTCGTGGAAGGCGAGGCCCTGGCCCTGATAGGCTCTTTCGGGTTCCTGGAATTCTGCGTGCGCAACGGCAGTTTCGCCAGGACCTTCGACGTAAAGATCGGCTCCCCCGTGGAAGCCATCGTCTCGCTTGATGAATAATATAAAAACACTGAAACTGAAGCGCGAAGCCGCGAGGCGCCGCGCCGCCGGCCGTCTCTGGGTCTTCTCCAACGAACTGGAGAGCGTGGACACCACCATCCCCCCCGGGACCATCACCAGCCTCCTCTACCCCGACGGCAAACCCGCCGGCGCCGGGTTCTTCAACCCCAAAAGCCTGATCTCCCTGCGCCTCCTGGTCCAGAACACGCTGGTTTTGCCTGAAGATTTCGTTAAGGACCGCCTGGCCGCCGCGCTCCGCTACCGGGAAACCCTGGGCATGGACCGCTACGGTCGCATCTGCTTCGGAGAGTCGGACGGCCTGCCCGGGCTGGTAGTGGACCGCTACGGCGACGTCGTGGTGGCGGAGATCCTCTCCGCCGGCATGGAACTCCTCAAGGACCAGGTAACCGCGGCCCTGACGGACCTGCTGCGCCCGCGCGGGATCTGCTACAAGAACACCCACCAGTTCAGGGAACTGGAAGGCCTGCCCTCTTACGAGGAGACCGCTTTCGGCGTCATGCCTGAAAAGGTGCAGATAGAGGAGAACGGCCTGAAGTACTCCATTCCCATGGCCGGGGCGCAAAAGACCGGCTGGTATTTCGACCAGCGGGAGAACCGCCTGGCGCTGGAACCTTTCTTCAAGGGCCGCAAGGTCCTGGACCTGCATACCTACCTGGGCGGCTTCGCCCTGACCGCCGCGCGCGCCGGAGCCGAAAGCGTCTGGGGCGTGGACTCGTCGGAAAAGGCCATAGAGGCGGCCGTGGAGAACGCGGCCCTCAACGGCCTGCAGGACAAGGTGGTGTTCAGGAAGGAAAAGGCGGAAAGGGTGCTGGAAGCCCTGGAAGCCGGCCAGCTGCCGGAGACCCCGGACTTCATCCTGCTGGACCCGCCCAATATCGTCCGCAACAAGAAGCACCTGCCCCAGGCCCTGAAAATGCTCTCGCGCATGGCGGGGGCAGCCTTCAAGGCGCTGCCTTCCGGCGGCTACCTGGCGGTCTCCACCTGTTCCCACCATATCTCCAGGGGCATCTTCATGGAAACCCTCTCGGCGGCGGCGGCCCGCGCCGGGCGCAAGGCCGTGCTGGCGGAACTGCGCGGTCAGGCCAAGGACCACCCCATACTGGTCAGCATGCCGGAAACGGAGTACCTGCACTTCGCCCTGCTCAGGGTGCTGTAGGACCGGCGGGAAAAAGAAAGGGGCGCGGCTTTTAAAGGCCGCGCCCCTTTCTCGTTACAGGGACCTAATAAAGGATGCTTTTTACGACTTTGAGGATCTCGGCTTTGCTGGACGGCTTGGTAATGTAGGTTTTGGCGCCGTAACTGATGGCCTGCTGGATCTCGTTGATGCTGCCCTCCACGGTCAGCATCAGCACCGGGACGGCCTTGGTGACCTTGTCGGACTTTATGGCCTTGCAGGCCTTGAGCCCGTCCATCCTGGGCATATGGATGTCCAGCATGACGAGGGCGGGCAGTTCCTTGCGGGCCAGTTCCACGGCCTCTTCGCCGTTCTCGGCGCGCACCACCGTGTAGCCTTCCCCCTCGAGCATGGAGCTGAGGGTTTCCAGCATTTCCGCGTCGTCATCCGCGATCAAGATCTTGTTTTTCATCGGCATAATGCCACCAGGAGATAAAAAATTTGCCGCGGGTTGGGATCGAACCAACGACACCTGGTTTTTCAGACCAGTGCTCTACCACTGAGCTACCGCGGCAAAATGTGGTAAGTACTGCCTTTCAATAATAGCATTTTTTAAAATCCGTGTTAACACCTGCCGGGGCCGGAGCCCGGCGAGTTTTGCTACAATATGCGCTATGAGCATCTCCCCGGAAAACTGCGCCATACTGGCCGAGGCCATAGAGCAGACCTGCCAGACGCTGTTCATAACCGACGCGCGCGGCACCATAATCTACGTCAACCCCGCCTTCGAGCGCCTGACCGGCTACTCCCGGGAGGAGGCCCTGGGCCGCAACGCCAGCATCCTCAAGAGCGGGGAGCACAGCGCCGATTTTTACGCCGCCATGTGGGCCGCGCTCAGGGCCGGGAAATCCTGGCGGGGCCGCCTGGTGAACCGCCGCAAGGACGGCAGCACCTACACCGACGACCAGCGTATCTGCCCCGTGAAAGGAGAGAACGGGGAGATAAAATATTTCCTGGCCCTGCGCCACGACATCACCCGCGAGATACAGCTGGAGGAACAGTTGGCCCAGAGCCAGAAGATGGAGTCCATGGGCCTGCTGGCCGGCCAGATCTCCCACGATTTCAACAACCTGCTGACCATCATCATCGGGTCCATGGAACTCATCAGCGAGGACCTGAAGCCCGGCACCGTGGGCCACAAGCTGGCCACCGAGATCCTGCGCTCTTCCAAGGAATCCACCAACCTCATCAAACAGCTCCTTATCTTCGCGCGCAAACAGGACGCCACGCCCGTGGTGGTGTCGCTCAACGAGCCGGTAAAGGAACTGAAAGTCCTCTTCGACAACCTGCTGGGCCGCAACGTCAGCGTGGCCTATTCCCTCGCGGACGACCTGGTAAAGGTAAAGATAGAGCCCGAGCATTTCAAACAGGCCGTGATGAACCTGGCTATTAACGCCCGCGACGCCATGAACGGGTCCGGCGCCATGCTGGTGCGTACCTACAACGCCGGCCCCGAAGGGCTGCCCCCCTCGCTGCCGCGTGGCGTCTACGCCGTCCTGGAAGTAGGCGATACCGGCCCAGGCATCCCCAAAGACGTCCTCCCCCGCATGTTCGAACCGTTCTTCACCACCAAACCCAAAGGCAAGGGCACCGGCCTTGGCCTCTCCACGGTCTACGGCATCGTGACCCAGAACAAAGGCCATATCTTCGCGGCCAACAGCCCCCGCGGCGGCGCGGTGTTCACGGTCTATTTCCCGGCCATCCTCGCCTGATCTTTGAACCAGGGTCCTGGAGGCCCTTGACAAGCCGTGTTTATATTGGTATAGTTATACCACAATACTAATACGGAGCAGCCATACCACCATGCAAACCATCCTGAAGATCTCTGAAGCAGCGGCCATAGGCCTGCACGCCGCGGATTATCTGGCCCAGCGCCGGGAGTTGTGCTCCGCGCAGGACATCGCGCGGGGCCTGGGCGTTTCCTACAACCACCTGTCGAAGGTGCTGCAGCAGCTCACCCGGGCCGGGCTGGTAAGCCCCGTGCGCGGCCCCAAAGGCGGCTTCACCCTTTCCCCCTCCGGCAGGAAAGCCGCGGTGCGCGACTTCATGCGGGCCATAGACGGGCCGATACAACTTCACGCCTGCCTGATGGGCGCCAAGGTCTGCCGCCACCGGGACTGCATGTTCGGCCGCTTTCTGAAAGAGACCAACGAACGGTTCGAGGCGGTGCTGGACGGAAAGATCTCTGAATTTTCGAAGCGGAAGTGATTTAGACCCGGTATATATAAGGAGACCAATAATGAGCGACAACATGTTCTGTTACCAGTGCGAGCAGTCGGCGGGCGGAAAAGGCTGCACCACCCAGGGCGTTTGCGGCAAGGACCCGGAGACGGCCAGGATGCAGGACCTCCTGCTCTGGCAGGCCAAAGGCATAAGCCAGTACGCGCATGCCGCGGCCAAGGCCGGCAAGCGAGACCGCGCCATAGACGTCTTCGTGGTGGAGGCCCTGTTCACCACGGTCACCAACGTGAACTTCGACCCTAAGAATATAGCGCAGCAGATACAGAAAGGCCAGCAGGTGAAAGAAAAAGCTAAAGCCCTGGCCGGCAGCCCCGCGCTCGGCGGCCCGGCGGCCTGGACCGCCCCCGCCGATTACAAAGCCCTGCTTGCCGAGGCCCCCGAAAAAGGCATTCAGGCCCGCAAGAAAGCCCTCGGCGACGACGCCGCCGGCCTGCAGGAGCTGCTGACCTACGGCCTAAAAGGCATGGCCGCCTACGCGGACCACGCGCTCATCCTGGGCCAGGAAGACGAGAAAGTCTACGCCTTCATCCACGAGGCGCTGGCCTTCCTGACCAAACCCAACCCCACCGTGGACGAGCTCGTGGGCTACAACATGAAATGCGGCGAGGTGAACCTGCGCGTGATGGAACTGCTGGACAAGGCCAATACCACCGCCTACGGCCACCCCGTTCCCACCCCCGTGCGCATCAACCCGCTCAAGGGCAAGGCCCTGCTGGTTTCCGGCCACGACCTCAAGGACCTGGAGAACATCCTCAAGGCTACAGAGGGCAAGGGCGTGAACGTCTACACCCACGGCGAGATGCTGCCCGCCCACGGCTACCCCGGCCTCAAGAAGTACAAGCACCTGGCCGGCAACTACGGCGGCGCCTGGCAGGACCAGCAGAAGGAATTCAACGCCTTCCCCGGTTCCGTGGTCATGACCACGAACTGCATCCAGAAGCCGCTGGACGGCTACAAGGCCCGCATCTTCACCACCGGCCTGGTGGAATGGCCCGGCGTGACGCACCTGAAGAACGGCGACTTCGGCCCGGCCATAGAGGCCGCGCTGAAAGCCCCCGGCTTCGATAAGGACGGCGATCCCAAGACCATCCTGGTAGGCTTCGGCCACAACACCGTGATGGGCGTGGCTGGCACCGTGATAGACGCCGTAAAAGCCGGCAAGCTCAAGCACTTCTTCCTGGTAGGCGGCTGCGACGGCGCCAAACCCGGCCGCAACTACTACACCGAGTTCGCCGAGCAGGCCCCCAAGGATACCGTCATCCTGACGCTGGCCTGCGGCAAGTTCCGCTTCAACAAGCAGGAATTCGGCGACATCGGCGGCATCCCGCGCCTGCTCGACATGGGGCAGTGCAACGACGCCTACTCGGCCATCCAGGTGGCGGTGGCGCTGTCCAAGGCGTTCAACGTGGGCGTCAACGACCTGCCGCTGTCGATGATCCTCTCCTGGTACGAGCAGAAGGCGGTCTGCATCCTGCTGACCCTGCTGCACCTCGGCATCAGGAACATCCGCCTGGGCCCGACGCTGCCGGCCTTCGTGACCCCGGCCGTGCTGAAGGTGCTGGTGGAGAAGTTCAACATCATGCCCACGACCACGGCGGCCAAGGACCTGGCCGACATCCTGGGCGCCAAAGCGCGCGCGTAACGATCAGTACCGGGGCCGGGCGGAGGAGGAGAGACCTCCGCCCGGCTCCGCAATTTCCGGTCTGCAGCATGGACCGGAACGCAAAACGCGTTCGGCCACACCGTGGCCTCACTCCGCCTCAGGCCTCGGCGCTGCGCAAGCCTCG
>JAMPXK010000073.1 GCA_023701245.1 Elusimicrobiales bacterium
AGCGAGCCTGGGCGGGTTTTTAATAAACCAAGGTGCCCCCGTTTAAATTCTTTCCCCCGGTGGCCATAATTTAAAAATAAGAAAAAAATTAAATTCTGCGCTGTACGGCCTGCCCGGCAGGCCGGGAGCGGCCCGGCCAAGGCCCACGTTTATTGGGCCGGCCAGCCGCGCATTGGAGGTTGTTATAAGATGCAGCCTACCGGCGGAGCAAGAGCGAAGGCGCGTAGTGCCGAGCCTTGCGAACCCGCTTCTCGCGGCAAGGAGCAGTGCGGGGCCGCGCTGCGTGGCCACGCCTGCGACGACATCTCGCGGATAAGATCGGCCTACCGCTTCAAAAGACGACGGGGGAGCCGCATAGTGGCCGGCGAGCGGCCACCCTGCGGCGAGCGAGCAGAGCGAAGGCGCGAAGTGCCGAGCCTGCGAGCGGCTTCTCGCGGGTAAGATCAGGCATACAATGTTTTAAGGAACTTATAGAGAGTACGGTTGAAGCGAATCCACAACTCAGCCGAACGTGATGATGTGGACTTTCTTGGTGGTAGGCACAGGTGTATTTTAGCTTTTAACGGTCCGGGCCGCTTTTTGCGCCCGGACAGTGTCCCTAAGTACTTTTTCGAAGCGGTCTATTCTTTTCTTCGTCATTCCAAGACCGATACGCCAAAAACTGGGTTGGGTAATATCTGCGCCAAAATGCTTTTCAAAAAGCTCTTCTACCGGAAATTTCCCGAAATCCTCAAGAAAGTGTGCGTAGGCCGGATAGAAGTCAGGCCCCTGGCGGTTCTTCCTATCCAGAAGCCACATGGCGGCAACTGCGCCGAAGGTGTAGATGAAAGAATAGAAGCATTTTACGGGGTTGGCGCTGTACGAAATAGAACTAGCCCACAACGACTCGCTTTTTCCTGACAAAACGTCACCGTACCAATGCCGCCATATGCCGGCCTCCAGTTTCTTGATCCCATGGACTGTCAGCGGTTCTTTTTCGCGCAGCTGGTGAAGGGACCTTTCGAGATCGAAGATCGCCGAATTCAAAAGGAGGTCCATGCTCACGTTGAGCATATCCAGCCAGGTCGTTCTCAGCCGGTCAGCCGCGTCTGGCATCGCCGAGAATAGTTCATCCCTGACCAGCAATTCCGCGAAGATGCTGGGTGTTTCCGTTAAAGCTCCATATCCGGAAAGGTGTCCGAAGAAGGGAAGCCCCTTGCCGGTGAAGTGCTTCACGCTGAAGGCATGTCCCAGCTCGTGCGCCAGCCCGTTGATATCGTAGAGGGTCCCGGAAAGATTATAAAAAACGCGCTCGGTACGCGATTTCATAAATACAGCGCAATAATTACCGGGGAACCGTCTTGCCCCCTTCCGGGCGTCTATTCGTTTCTTTTGGACCATCATCCGCACGAATGCCCCCATGTCCGGGTTCAGAGCGGAAAATCCTTTCTCCACAAGAGCTACAGAACGGGAAAAAGGGATGTCGCCGGACGGAGCTCCGGACCGGGAAGGCGGCATATCGGCCACATCCAGCGGATGCACGCTGGTCTCGCCATGCGCCGCGGCTTTAAGTCTAAGCGCCCGCCGGGCATGCCTTCTGAACCTCCGGACCTCTGAGACCATTGTCTCCAGGGTTTTTTTCTTAACGCCGGCGGCGCGTAATGCTTCGGCCAGAAAATCCGTGTTCCTCTTCCTGCAAAGTTCGAGCCTTTGCCCGATTATGGAATTTAGCGCCGCTGCGCAGACGTCCTCGTGCTGCTGCCAGGCGTTGACCTCCGCATCCATGGCGGCGCGCCGCAGGGCCCTGTTGCCGCTCAACCGCATCGATCTTAATTCCGCGGCGTTAACTTTCCGGGATCCGCTTCCGCGGCGTACCTCATATGTAAGCCGGGCCCGTATAGAAGAATGCAGATCCTCCCAGGCGTCCGCACCGTAAGGCGCAAGCGCGGCCGCCAATCTCTCCTCGCCCAATGGGAGAGTTTCCGCTCCCCGTTCGCGCAGGAGGGACACCCAGAACCGGTAAGGTTCCATATCGGGAGTCGCAAGGCAGGCCCGGACGGCATTTTTAGAAGAGTGGGCCAGGAAATTCAGAAGCGGCTGGGAGATCTCCTGTAGTCTGACGTTGCGCTGGGCGGCCGCAGACTTTAAGGCTCCGGCTTTCCAGTTGTCCGCGTCTATGTGCAGTTCAATGGAAGCGTACGTGGAGAGATCGTTGAGCAGGATGAGGCATTCCTCTCTAAGTTTTAAAGCTTTCCGGGCGCGCTCAGGAGAAAACGTGGCGTTATCGCCCTTGCCGTCGCTCAGTTTTCCCAGCTGCCCGATTATCGCGTCGGCGCGGGCCAGGTCGGCGTGTACGCTTTTGCAGTTCAGCGAAGGGTACTCACCTTTGTTGTCCATCCCCGGCCCGTTCGGTGTTTTCATACTGTGATTATATCAAAAGAGATCCGGCCCCCCGTTGCTTGAAGAAGGACGGGACCGAGGCATTGGAACATTGCCGCCTGCCGGCGGAGCAAGTCCTGTTCCCCCCTTACTACTCCACTGTCACTTGGGCCAGCGTTTGTCCGCCTCGTCCCAGTTCACCGCCTTCAAGAAGGCGTCAATGTACTTAGCCCTGTCCAGCTGGTAGTCGGTCAGGTAGGCGTGTTCGAACACGTCCAGCACTATCAGCGGCGTGCAGCCGGCCAGGTGTCCCCCGTCGTGCTCGTTTATCCACGCGTTAAACAGCCTGCCCGAGACGTTGTCCCGGTAAAGGACCGCCCAGCCGATGCCGCGCATGAGGCCGGTGGCCGTGAAGTCCTTCTGCCAGGCTTCGAAGCTCCCGAAGCCTTCCTGTAAGGCCTTGTACAGCCGGCCGCTCTGCCTGGGCGTGCCTGCGCCCCCGAGGTTGGCGAAGTACAGTTCGTGCAGGCGCATGCCGTTGAACTCCCAGCCGAAGCGCCTTTTCAGTTCCGCGTACTCAGGCGTCCGTTCCTTGCCCTCGACGCGCAGGGTCTCCAGTTTTTCCGCCAGCGTGTTCACGTTGGCCACATAGCCCTGGTAGAGCTTCATGTGGTTGGCTATCAGCTGGGCGCTGAAGCCCGGCATCCCCGGAAGGTCCGGGTATTCCAGCGCCTTGTAGGCTTGCATGGTCTGCTGCATGTTCCCCCCTTTGTTCTCCGTCTGCTGTGCGCGCGCGGTGGCGGCGTACAGGAAACCCGCCGTCAAGACGAGCGCGAGTATGCGTTTTTTCATGACTTCCCCCTGAACCCACTATGCCAAATATGTCCGCGGACAGGACCGCTATTTAAAATCGGACAGCGCGGCCGAGATATCGGTGCCGGCTATGTCCGCGTCCGCCAGCGGCGGCCTGTCGTCCAGGCCGCTGAGCTCCCCGTAGCAGGGGCCGGGTTTGCTGTAGAGCACGCCTATAGGCAGGCGTTCGCGCTGGGCCGCCAGGGCCATGGCCGCGGCCTTGTCCGAAGTGTCGTGCTCGGGCCCCGTCTTGTAGACCCGTTGCGTGTACCAGGCGTAAGTATTGAGCTTGTTAAAAGAGACGCAGGGCTGCAGTACATCGATGAGTGCGAAGCCCTTGTACCTGACGCCGGCCAGTATCAGTTCGGCCAGGTGCTCCCGTTCGGCGGCGTAGCCGCGGGCCACAAAGCCGCAGCCCAGCGCCAGCGCCGTTTCCAGCGGAGGAAATGGCGCCAGTATTACTCCGCCGGGCTGTATCCTGGTCTTCGTCCCGCGCTCGGTGGTGGGCGAAGCCTGCCCCTTGGTGAGCCCGTAAACCTGATTGTCGTGCACTATCACGGTCATGTCCACGTTGCGCCTTATCCCATGGATGAAATGGTTGCCGCCTTCCCCGTAGCAGTCACCGTCGCCGGTGGTCACGATGACGGTCAGTTCCCGGTTGGCTATCTTCGCCGCCGCGGCCGCGGGCAGGGCGCGGCCGTGCAGGCCGTTGAAGAAATTCGCCTTGACGTAGTGCGGCATCTTGGCGGCCTGCCCGATGCCGGACACCAGCAGCAGCTTCCTCGGCGGAATCCCTAACCTGGCAAGCGCGGTCTTCAGGGCCGATTGTATACCGAAGTTGCCGCACCCCGGACACCAGGCTACAGGGTCGTCCGAATCGAGATCCTTCGGTTCCATTTTACTTCTCCCCTTCGAGCGCGGCGGCAAGCTCGTCCGCGGTGAACGGGCGCCCGTCGTATTTAAGTACGGACCCGGAGACCAGGGTCCCGGTTTCCCGCCGGAGCAGGCGCGCCAGCTGGCCGGAAGCGTTGTTCTCCACGGTAAGGACGCGGCCGGCCCCTTTAAGGGCGGCGTTCGTGGCCTCCGTCGGGAAAGGCCAGACCTGCGGGTAATGCAGGAAACCGGTCCCGGCCGAGGCGGCGCAGACCTCCCTCATGACGCCGAGGGTGGAGCCGAAGCCGCAGAGCATGGTTCTCGCGCCGGGGTTCACCACCGTCGGCGGCAGGACCTCCTTCGCGAGCCCCGCCAGCTTTAGGCGCAGGCGCTTCTCCATCATTCGTATCCGGACCTCCGCCAGTTCGGTAATATGCCCTTCCGGGCCGTGCTCGTCGCTGTCGGCGACGGCCAGGGCGTCCGACCTGCCGGGTATGAGGCGCGGCGAGACGCCGTCAGGGCTGTATTCGTAGCGGCGCGTCGTTGGTCCGGCTCCTGGTCCAGGGACTCTGCCCCTGTCCGGGGAGTCGGCCGTGGTCTCCAGGCTTCCGATGTTCGTGAACGACTCCGCCAGGTACTGGTCCGACAGGATCAGTGCCGGCGCCTGGAACCGGTCGGCGGTATTGAATGCGCGCCTGGCGGCCAGGAAACACTCTTCCGGAGAGCCTGGCGTATACACCGCGCGCGCGAATTCCCCGTGGCCGGCGTGCAGCGCGAACTCCAGATCTTCCTGCGCGGTACGCGTGGGGAAACCCGTAGCCGGTCCGGGACGCATCACTACGGCGATAACGAGAGGGGTTTCCGTCATGGCCGCCAGGCTCAAGCCTTCGCACATCAGCGCGAAGCCTCCGCCTGACGTGGCGGTCATGGCCCTGACCCCGGCGAACGAGGCCCCGACGGCCATGTTGACGGCCGCTATCTCGTCCTCCGCCTGTTCCACTATATGCCCGTACCGTTCGGCATAGCCGGCCAGCGTGTCCATTATACCGGTGGACGGCGACATGGGATAGGCGCTGAAGAACTTGCACCCGGCGGAAACGGCCCCGAGCGCCAGCGCCTCGTTGCCGGCCAGCAGCAGCCGGCGGTCGTGCGCGCCGGCGGCGAGCCTGAAGGAGGAGGTTTTTATTTTCCCGGAGGCGTGATCGTAGCCCAGACGCGCGGCTTTGACGTTCTTCGCGGCCGCGTCCTGGCCCTTGTTGGAGAACTCCCTGGCGGCGGCCGCCGCGGCGGCCTCGAAATCGCCGCAGGTCAGGGCCGCTAAGATGCCCAGCGCGACCGAGTTGGCGTAGAGCGGCCCGCCGGCTTCCTGCGCCAGCGCGTAGATAGGCGCGTCGACCCAGCCAGGGCCGAGTTCCGTTATACCGGCCCTGCCGGCGTCGAGCAGGAGCATGCCGCCTGGAGCCAGCGCGTTCTTATTGGCCTGCGCCGCTTCTTTGTCCAGCGCCAGGATGATATCGGCCAGCCGGCGTGGCGCGGCCACGGGCTTTACCGCCGCGCGCACCTGTATGAAATTGTGGCCGCCGCGTATGCGCGACATGTAATCCTGTATGGCGAAAACATGGCGGCCGCTGTCCTTGTACATGCGGCAGAGCATCATGCCGGAGGAAACGATCCCCTGGCCGGCTTCGCCGGTTATCCTGATGGAAATATCTTCTTTCATGCCCCCCCCGGAGCTGTGCCTGAACCCTGATTAGAGTAAAAGTGGCGCAGTCTGTCAATACGCGGCCGGGTGTGACCTTTGGGGAACAAATGTATGGCATTCCCTGTGGGGAAATCCTGAAACCCAGGGGAAAGATGAAAATATGGCGGTTTACTATTGTGCCGGCCGGCCGCGCAGAAGGAGGTGTCTATAAGTGCGGGACATTACTTCCAGTAAGAGGCCAGATCGGAAGCCATGTCGGAGAGTGCCTGCTGGTCGGCCTGGCGATAGACTATGTCTTGAAGATCGGTGCGTTTATCCAAGGCGTGCCCCAGCCCGTCGTAGAAACGGAAATGCAGGTTTGGCTTCTTCCAGACCAGGTTGTTCATTATTTGTATTGCCTTGGCGTTATATGCCGGGGTTTGGTTGTCTAGTTCGCCCTGAAAAAAAGCGATGTCGAATTTCGCGTCTTTAATTATGGCCGCGGGTTTTTTGTACATGGCCTCCTGCTTGCGGTATTCCCGGAGCGAAGGCGCGTCCAGCAGGATATTGGTGAAATTCCCGGCCATGAATTCAGAGCGGTCCAGGGAGCCGTTTTTGTTAAGGTCCAGGACGGGAAGTTGAGCGGTGAGACTTTTCGCAACGGGATCGTCCTTTTTTAATTCTTCCTGTGTTAAGAAGGAATTCCTGTCCAGGTCCAGCGCGTCAAAAAGATTAAGAGGGCGATAGACAGTTTGCTCGAACATGGAAATATCCAGGCTTTGCGCTGCAAAACCCACAAGCGCCACGCCGCGTATCTCGGACATCTTTTCCGCGACCTGCAAAGCCACCTGTGTTCCCTCGCTGTGGCCGAGGAGATATATCCTGGCTTTTGGGAAGGTCTTGGCCGCGAATTTGGCGAACGCGGCGGCATCCTCCACGAAGTATTTCAGCGGATTCTTGATGAATTCCAGGGAAACCGGGGATTTGATAAAAGCCGGGTCCTCTCCTAGCGTCTTCTTCCACTGGTAGGAGCGCTTATTGTATCTGATAACCGCAAACCCCTTTTGAGTGAGGGCGCCGGAAACATCCGCAAAGAACAGATTTTTAGTTCCCGGGGCGGAGGCTTCACTGAGGTCTTCGTTCATGTCGTGCTGCCCGGACCCGTGGAGGAGTACTATGACTTTGGAGGCGTCTTTATCTGCCGGGTAATCTATGGTGTAGTCGAGCCCGTAGCCGTCAAAGCTGTTAAGTGTCTGGGCCGCGTTCGCCTGCCCCGCATTCACGGCGAGTAGAAAGAGAAGGATGTGTATAGTCTTGATCATTGGGTGTTGGTGTACCTGCTGACCTCAATTGTTTACGGCTGGGTTTTGAAGACAAGGGACTGCGCGTCGTAGGCGAGATCCCTGGCCTGGTAGGTGAAATCCCTGCTATGCCTGGAAATATCCATGGCGGTCCATTGCGCGTCGTAGCCCAGGATCTCCGGCTTGCCGGAGCGGATGGTCCATTCAAGGTTCTGCGCGGAATTCTCCAGCATGGGCCAGGACTGATTCAGGATATTGCGGGCCGACAATTCTATGTTCCTGGCCGCGTAGTTCAGCTCTTTTGACTTCTGCGCCAGGGTCAGAAGGTTTTTAACTTCCATGGCTATGCCCCGTATGTCGTCCACGCGGCGCGCCATATCGGAAGCCATTCTCCTGAGGTCCATCTGAAAGAAAGCGTCGGTAGAGTTGGTCTGGTTGAGCCTGCGGGCCGTTCTTTCCAGGGTGTCGATATCCGTGCGGACCCAGGTCAGGCCGTCTTCTACGGTCCTGAGCCGATTCGCCGCGCTGTTGAACCTGTTGAGGAGGTCCTGCGGGACTTGTTCCTCAGTTGCCGCGACAGCCGGGACCGGAGCCGAAAAAACGGCCTCGGGCGCCTTTTCAGCGGCGGCGTTCAGCGTCTGTATGGCGGGAAAGTCTCCGGCGTAAGCGGAAGAAAACAGGAACAACGGCACCAGAAATAAAGCCAGCTTCATTGCTTGTCCTCCGACATGAATTTAACCAGCGTCTATAGTGTACCTATTCCGGAAGTCCCATTAAAGCGGCATTTGACCTAACGGCGGCGTGTTTTTATGCTCATGCGAAACAGGGACTAAAGGCCTGCATCTATCCGCGCCGCCGAGGTTGACTAGCGCAGGTGATGTTTTTTCAAGAGGGCGCGGAACTTTACTATCAGCCTGTCCGTCAGCGGGTTGGGCCATTTGCGTTTGCGCGTGACCAGGTAGACGGATTCGTAGATGCCCAGCGAGCGGCTGGGATTTATCACCTTCAGGCCGCCGGCCGGCAGGCTTGCCGCTATGGTGTACTCATTGAGCGGGGTTATGCCGTGCCCCGCCAGGGCCAGGCGCCGCGCCAGTTCCACGTCCTGCACCTCCGCCAGGACCCGCGGAGTTATGAAGCGCGCCGCCAGCGCGTCCTGCACCTGCCGGAATATCTGGCTGGGCATGGAAGGCAGGATGAACGGAAGGGCGGACAGGTCCGCCGGGAATTTTTTACAGCGGGCGGCCAGCGCCGGGGCGGCCGCCAGCACCACCGGGATCCGGCAGATAAAATGGTTGACAAGCTCCTCCTGGTCCTGTCCCCCTATCGGGATATCGGAAAGGGCCACGTCCAGCCTGTGCTGTTTGAGCCCGTTGGCCAGGCTGGCCAAGTCTTCCTCATTGGTGGTGACGTTGGCCAGGGACGGGTCCCGCAGCAGGCACTCCAGCAGCGCGTGGCCGAACGCCCTGGGCGTGGCGTTCAATATTCCCACCTGAATGGCGACGCGCCCCGCGCGGGGCCTGTCGCGCATGGCGTCCTGCAGTTCCTTGCCCATCTCGAAGATGCTCTCGGCGTAGTCCAGCACCAGGCGCCCTTCTTCCGTAAGCGTTAGGCGCTGGTTCTTGCGGTCGAACAGGCGCCGGCCCAGCGCTTTTTCCAGCTGCTTTAGCTGCGCGCTCAGGGTTGACTGGGCGAGGAGCAGCTCGGCGCAGGCCTTGGTGATGCTTCCCGCCCGGGCTATGGTGTAAAAGTAATACAGGTGGTGGTAGTTAATGGGTATCATAGATTTAATAGATGATATTATATCAAATTATCTATTTTACAGATGTTAACCCGCCTGCTAGACTATATCCGCAGACAGGAGGAAATTATGCTTCAACAACTGCAGTCCCGCTTGAACGCCCTTGCTGGAGACCCTTCGGACCCTTTCACCGGGTCGATACGGGCCCTGGTGGGGCCGCGCGAAGCCGTTCTCTACGAGCGGCCGATGAGAGAACTCATACTGGCCATGCCGGCCATGACGCGGCAGATACGCGCCTGGATCACGGGAGGTAATTTCCAGCCCGGAATAACGCGCCTGCATGGTTTCGCCATGTCCTATCTTTACAGCCCCGAAGACCTGCTGCCGGAAACAAGTTTGGGACTTTTCGGCTACCTGGATGACGCCTACCTTCTTGCCAGGGTCTACCACCGCACCCTGCTGGAAGCGGACTGCCTGGCCGGCGGCTGCCTGCCGGCCGACGCCCCTAAACCGGGAATTGTGAACGACTGGCTTTTGCTTGCAAAGCAGCTGCTGCCCAGGGAAACGGCCGCTTTGGATAAAATGCTGGATGAAGTCTTCATGACGCGGACCGGGAATTATGCCGAACTGCTCGTAAAGGCCGCGTCCAGCGGCCGTGTCAGGGCGCGCCCGTCGGCAAAGCCGGCTGTGCAGCGCAGGCTGGCGCCGCCGGAGCGGCCCAGGCAGGAGATTTAAGGAGAATATTTATGGCTAAACGGGTTATCCTTTTTTTGAGCGTCAATATACTGGTGGTAGTCACCATTTCGGTGGTGCTGAACCTGCTGGGCGTGCAGCCCTACCTGGACGCGCGGGGCATCAACTACCAGGCTCTTGCGCTCTTCTGTCTGGTCTGGGGCATGGGCGGGGCCTTTATTTCGCTGGCCATATCGCGCATAACGGCGAAGATGATGATGGGCGTGAAGGTGATAGACCCGGCGCTGGCGCAGGGAGAAACCGGCGAGCTGGTGCGCACGGTGCACAGGCTGGCCGCGGCCGCCGGCATAGATAAGATGCCCGAGGTGGGTTACTACGAGAGCCCCGAGGTTAACGCTTTCGCCACCGGCCCAACCCGCAACAGGGCGCTGGTAGCGGTCTCGACGGGCCTGCTGGAGCGCATGGACAAACGCCAGGTGGAAGGGGTGCTGGCCCACGAGGTCGCCCACGTGGCCAACGGCGACATGGTCACCATGACGCTGGTGCAGGGCGTGATCAACGCCGTGGTGATGTTCGTCGCCCGGGTGGCCGCGTTCTTTATCAGCCAGCGCTTCAGGGAAGAGTCGCGCCGCATGGTGAACATGCTCACCGTGCTGGTCCTGGAAATAGGCCTAAGCCTGCTCGGGGCCATGGCGGCGTCCTGGTTCTCGCGCCGCAGGGAGTTCAGGGCCGACGCCGGCGGCGCCGCGCTGGCGGGCCGGGAAAGCATGCTCTCCGCGCTGAAAGCGCTCAAGCGCAACGCTGAGCTGGCGGAAGCGGAGTCCCACCCCTCCCTGGCCGCGCTCAAGATCTCCGGCCGGGGCGGCTTTATGGCGCTGCTCTCCACGCATCCGCCGCTCGAGGACAGGATAGCCGCGCTTATGCGGCAGGAAAACGGAGCGACAGGCGAGAGGTTCTGAATGCGGGTATGCTATCCCAAGGGGGTACAAGTATGCGCCAGCCAGACAGAGAGCCGTGCGGTTTTTCGGGGAATGGAGCCTTCAGGCCGCTGCGGCGCGTCTGGGTCGCCACCTGGCTTATACTTTGCGCGCTTGGCGCGGTAAAACTGGTGTTGGTATTGCTGGGCCTCTGACCCAGATGCGGGCAGCCATAAGGTGCAGCCTATGAGCAACGAAGCCATCCTCTGGATCGTATTCAACCTGGTCGTCGCCGGGCTGTTGTACTTTGACCTCAAAGTCATCAGCCGCCACGCGCATGTGGTCACTTTCCGCGAAGCCGCCTGGTGGAGCGTTGTCTGGATCGGACTGGCGCTGCTTTTCAACCTTGGGATCTATCAGTTCATGGGCGAGCAAAAAGCCCTGGAATTCCTCACGGCCTATGTCATAGAGAAAAGCCTTTCGGTGGACAACCTGTTCGTTTTTATCATGATCTTCGCGCACTTCGGCGTAGAGCCCAAGTACCAGTCGCGCATCCTGCACTGGGGCATACTCGGCGCGCTGGTGATGCGCTTCGTGCTGATCCTGGCGGGGGTGCAGCTCATCAACGCGTTCCACTG
>JAMPXK010000074.1 GCA_023701245.1 Elusimicrobiales bacterium
ACCAGCATGAAGCCGCCCAACAGCAGGCCCGAGGCCGCCATGACGGCTTTCCTGCCGATGGAAGTCGTTATGAATCTTTTTATAAAGGTTATATCCATGTGTTTTCTGGCTCCCGTATCGAAGTGCCGCGGCTGTGCGGACTAGGGTATCGTAAATAATTAACGGCCCGCCCGGCAAGGGCGATTTTCTTAAATCATTATTAGATAAAATAATAACAGCCGAAGCGCTCCGCGGCGTTAAAATTTAATAGAATAGGATTAGTTCCAAAAAGCGAGGGGAGGCAGTATCATGAAGCTCAATTTCATTTTTTCCGCGGTATTTTTCCTGCTGGCCGGCGCGGCCGGCGCTTATGAAAAAATAGAGTTCAAGACCCAGTTCCTGAGCCCCGCTTTCCTCAAGCCGGCCGCGGTGGCCGTGGCCGGTGGCAAAACTTTCGTGGCGGACTCCAAGGCCAACGCGGTCTTCGTTTTCGACGCGGACGGCAAGCAGATAAAGAAACTGGAAGGCGGCCTGAAGGGACCCGAAGCGCTGGCTTTCGGCAACGACCGCCTCTACGTGGCCGACACCGGCAATTCCCGGATAGTGGTGTTCGACGCCGAGGGCAAGGCGCTCTGGGCTTTCTCCGGGGACGGGTCCGCTCCCGGGCAGCTCAGCGGCCCCCGCGGCCTGGCTTACGGCCCGGACAACAGGCTTTACGTCTCCAATACCCGCAATTCCCGTGTGGACGTGTTCAACGCCGACGGCATCTACCTCTACGGCTTCGCGGCCGCCAAGACCGACGGCATCACCAAGCTTAACCCCGCCAAGATCTCTCTGGACCGGTCCGGCGACATCCTGGTGGCCGACCCGGACAAGGCCCTGCTGCAGAAATACGACAGGACCGGCAAGCTGCTCAAGGAGTACGCCGTGGCCAATAACGGCGCGGTGACCGACAAGCGCGGCCTGCTCTACCTCATTAATTCCAAGGAGGGCAAGGTCACCGAGCTGTCCGCCGCCGGCGAGAAGATAGCCACTTTCGGCACCAAGGGCAAGGGCAAGATGGAGTTCAAGAACCTGCGCGACATCGCCATAGACGGCGCCGGCACCATCTACCTCTGCGACGACGAGAATAAGAAAGTGGTGGCCATCGGCCTGGAAAGTTCCGAGACCGGCCCCGAGCTGCCCCTGGCCGCCGTGCTGGACCGCTTTACCGTCAAGGGGCCCGCGGCCAAAGCCGCCTTCAAGGCCGAAGTGTTCGCGGTCACGCCGGACAACAAGATAGTGGCCTACATGCCGGAGGCCAGGGAGATCGTGCTGCTGGATAACGGCACCAAGAAAACCCTGGTGCGCGAGGGCAAGCTGCAGGGCCAGGTGCGCGCCCCCAAGGGCATCTACGTGGACCAGAAGGGCCTTATCTACGTGGCCGATACCGGCAACGACCGGGTGCAGATCTTCAACCCGGACGGCACTTTCAACAATATGTTCGGCGAAAGCGGTTCCGGCGACGGGCAGTTCAAGTCGCCGTCCTCCGTGGCCGTCAACGCCAAGGGCAATATCTACGTGGCCGACACCCGCAACCGCAAGGTCAAGGCTTTCAGCCCGGACGGGATGTTCCTGTTCTCCGTGGGGCCGGAAGCGGGGAACCTCATCCTCGCCAGCCCGGTGGCCGTGCGCTGCGACGAGAACAAGAACGTCTATGTGCTGGACTCCGCCCTTAAGAAGGTGATAGTTCTCGACGCGATGGGCAAGTTCCTGCGTATCTGGGACGAATCCGGCGCGCTGCAGGACCCCGCCTCGCTCTCTTACGACGAGAAGGGCTTCTTCTACATCCTCGACCGCGGCACCTATAACGTCAAGATCTTCGACGCGGACGGCAAGTTCACCGCCTCTTTCTTCGCCAAGGGGCGGGGTGAGCGCGAACTGTGGGCGCCGCAGCACATGGCTTTCCGCAACGACAAGATCTATATCTCCGACCTGGAGAACGCCCGCATCCTCGCTTTCGACATCAGTTACCTCCCCGAGGAGCCTTTCGACCTGAAGGCCGAGGCCGGCGAGAAGAGCGTGAAGCTTTCCTGGAAAGCCCGCTCCAACGCCTGGACCGGCGGCGCCAGGATCCTGCGCCGCAAGGGCGCCGACGGCGAGCTCAAGGAGGTCGGCTCCGTAAAGGAAAAGACTTTCGAAGACCTCTCCGTGAGCCCGGATTCGACCTACAGCTACTACGCCGCCGGCCTGAGCGTGACCGGGGTGCAGGGCGGCCTGAGCGCCCCCGCCGAGGTCTACTACAAGGGTCCCGAGACGCCCGTGGAAGCTCCCGCGGCCGAGGCAGACAACCGCAACGTGGCGCCGATGGAGATCCTGCCGGTGGAGCTGAACTACATCTTCTCGGCCAACTACAAGTACTACCAGAAGAACCCGGTAGGCCGCATCGCCGTGAAGAACAACACCGACAGCGACTTTTCCAACGTCAAGCTGTCCTTCTTCTTCAAGGACTTCATGGACTTCCCCAGCGACACGGTGGTGCCGCTGGTCAAGGCCAGGTCCCAGGCCGAGGTGGACCTCTCAGCCACGCTCAACAACCGCGTGCTCAACATCACCGAGGACACCCCGATACAGTGCCAGCTGACGCTGACCTATTACCAGGACGGCGCGGAGAAGACCTTCACGCTCAACAAGCCGGTCAAGGTGCTTTCCAAGAACGCCATCGTCTGGGACAAGCCCCAGCGCCTGGCCAACTTCATCACGCCCAAAGACACCCCGGTGTTCGCCTTCAGCCGTTTCGCGCTGAACGAAAAGGGCAAGTTCGAGGACGAGACCTCTTTCCTCAACGAGAACACGCTGACCGCGCTGATGGTGTGGGAAGCGCTGGGCGAGCAGGGCCTGAGCTACCTTGCGGACCCGGTGAGCCCCTACGCCGTGCTTAAATCCTCCAAGGAAGTGGTGCTGGACACGGTGCAGTTCCCGCGCAGCACCCTGAAACTGAAGAGCGGCGACTGCGACGACCTGACCGCCCTGTTCGCGTCCATCTTCGAAGCGTCCGGCGTGAAGGCCGCCCTGCTGGACTACCCCGCGCACATCGCCCTGATGTTCGACACCGGCTCTTCCGACGCGCGCGAGGTGGGCATCCCCGAGGAATACCTGATAAAGTACAACAATACCTGGTGGGTGGGCCTGGAGACCACCATGGTGGGCAAGGACTTCTACGACGCCGTAAAGCACGAGGCGGACCTGTACCGCCGCTCCAAGGACGAAGTGCGCGTGATAGACGTGCGCGGCGCCTGGGCGGAGTTCGAGCCGGTCACCCTGCCCGAAGGCGGCGACGAGCCCCAGCCCGACAAGGCAAAGTTCACCGCCAGGGTGAAGGAGGCCGCCGCGGCCCTGCTGAAGGCCCGCTACGACTACTTCAAGGACTATTTCGGCAAGATCCTTGCCGAAAACCCCGGTGACGTGGACGCCAACCTGAACCTGGGCATGCTGACCGCGCGCAACGGCGAAGGGGCCGCGGCCATGAAGTATTTCAACGACGTGCTGGCTAAAGAGCCGTTCAATTCCGCGGCCCTCAACAATCTGGGCAACGTGGCGTTCGGCGACAAGAAGTACGAAGAAGCGAAGAAGTACTACTTCGACGCGGCCAAGGCCGATCCCTACGACGCCGAGATCTGGCTTAACCTCGCCCGGGTTTCGGACAAGCTCGGCAGGAAGGACGACGTTAAGACCTTCGCGGACCGCGCCGCCAAGATAGATCCCGCCGTAAAGAGCGTGGGCGACAAGCTGCTTAAATAAAGGGTTGAACAGGGAGAGACTTATGAACAAGATACTTTTAGCGCTGGCGCTGGTGTTCTCGGTGAACGCCGTGTACGCCGCCGACAAGGGCGACTGGAAAGACTGGTACTCCAACATGATCAAGGGCCTGCGCACCAAGGTGGAGAAGCGGCTGGAGTCCAAGAACCGCGTGAGCGCGGTGGCCGCCGTGCGCGGCGCCAAGCAGGGCGGCGACCCCAGGGCGCTGTACTGGAAAGGCGGCGTGTCCGAAGCCGCCAGCAAGAAACTGGCCGACGAGAAGAAGCTGCTGGCCGACGCGCTGCAGCTGGTCATGGACGGCAGCCTGCCCGAAGGCAAAGCCGCCATCGCCAAATTCATAAAGGACAATCCCGAAAGCGTCTACGTCCAGGAAGCCAAAGAAGCCCTGGAGCGCCTGCCCGCCGAAGAGGTGACCCCCGCCGCAAGCAAAACCGCCGCAGAGGCGCCGGCGGCCCCGGAAGCTCCGAAAGCCGAAGAAAAGGCCCCTGAAGCCGTCAAGGCCGGCAACTGAGCCGGGACCCCGGACGTGAAAAAGCCCCGCTCTTGCGGGGCTTTTTTTATCGGCCGGGGCGAGGTCAGTCGTCCGGGGTTTCCTGCGGGGCGGTCCTGGTTTCCCAGGAGCGGTCGGCTTCGGCCGGCTTTATGGGATCTTCCGGCGGGGCGGCGAGGCGCTTTTCTGCGTCCGGCACTACCCAGGTCTTGTCGGGGGTTTCCGGTTTTATGGCCGGTGTCTCGGCGTCCGCGCCAGGCTCCTGCCCCGGCAGCCAGGTGCGGTCCGGCGGCACGGGGGGGCCGGAGAGCGGCAGCGGCTTCTCCTTGTCTTTGGCCCCGGCGGGCAGTTCGGCGGGGACGCCGCCCTTTTCCTTGAGGCTGGTGTACACGTCGGTGGCGCTGCGCCAGAGCATCTGCCGCAGCAGGGAGCTTTCCTTGCGGCCGGGCGGGATAAAGGGGTACAGGGGCGCCAGCAGCAGGTGGAAGGTGGTCTTGTTGCGGGCCTCGGTCTCCACCCTGACCGGGCCTGAGGCGGCCGCGAAATCCGCGGTAAGGAAATAGTTGACCCGCAGCGAAGCCGGGATGATGAAGATAAAGCCGGTATCCACCAGGAAGGAACGGAACAGGTCGCCGTAGTTCCAGCGGCCGAAGGTGGTAAGTTCCAGCCGCAGGGTGCCTCGGCCGCGGGCCGGGTCGTAAAGGCCGGCTTCTTTGAAGATCTCGGCGGCCTGTTCGGCCAGGGCGGCCGTGTCGCCGGGATCGGCCTGGACCGGTTTGACCACTTTTGGCTTGGAGGCCGAGCCCTCGCCTATGGAATCGGTGGGGGCGCGGTAGGGGAAGCCGCGCCAGGAGACCTGCAGCTGGCCGAAAGGCGTTATGGCCTTGTCGGCGAACATGGCCGCGGCGGTATCCCGCCGCACCTTTACGTCGCCCGAGTTGAAGGAAGCGCAGCCGCAGAGGGCCGCCGCCGCCAAGACCAGAAAGAGGTTCTTCATTAGTTGTAGTCCTGTGCGCGGGGCTGACTTTGCTCATATGAAACGCCCCGCTATTTTTACTATATTATATTATAGAACCGCTCGCTTCAAGACGTTACGGGGAATTTATGCCGCTTAAAAAGATAGAAAGGGTGCTGCGGGCCGAAGGCCGGCCCGACGTGGTTATCCGCCTGGCCAAGGTGCAGGACATGCGCCGCATCCAGATGCTTTACGCCGAAGTTTACGGCGGTACCTACTCCGTGCCCATAGTCACGGACAAGGAAAAGATGCGCCGCGCCATAGAGGACGACGAGTATTACTGGCTGGTGGCGGAATGCCAGGGCCGCGTGGTGGGCAGCCTCGTTTACGCGCTGGACCTCTATTACCGCAACTCCAAGGCCTTCGGCGCCGTGGTGAGCCAGGAATTCCGCAAGCTGGACCTGGCCTATACCATGATGAAGCTGGTGCTCGACGATATCACGCACAACAAGGACCTGGTGGACCTGGTTTACGCCACCACCCGCACCGCCAATTACGCCCCGCAGAAACTTACCGAAAGCCTGGGGTTCATCAAGCTGGGCATCTTCCCCAACACGCATAAGGTGCAGGACAACGAGACGCACTGCCTGACCGGCTATTTCACGGAGAGAGCGCTGCAGCGCCGCCGCCAGCGCCCGCGCATCATCCCGGAAGTGGAGCCTTTTTACGACATCGTGCGCCGCCAGATCAGCCTGGACCGGCCGCAGATAAAGAACGTGCAGGGCGACTACAGCGACCACAAGACCAAGATCCCGCTCTTGAACTTCGAGGCCATCACCGCGCCCGAGTTCGTGAAACACCGCTGGCGCAAGACCAAGTCCAAGAGCTTTTTCGAGCATATCTTCATGCCCTTCCATGAGCCCAACCTGATCCTGATCACGCCGGACCAGGGCACCGAGGTCTTCCTGACCTTCAACCAGAAGGACAAGTACAGCGTGCTGGTGGGCGGCGTGACCGACCAGAAGAGCTTTGCCGTGGTGATGGAGAGCGTGGCCCAGAAGGTCAGCCAGATGGACATGGCTTACGTCGAGGTCATCATAGACGCTTATTCCCCGGCCATACAGCGCGACGCGCTGGACGCCAGGTTCATCCCCAGCGCCTATTTCCCCTGCGCCAAGCGCATGGGCGGCAAGCGCTACGACTGCATAGTCTTCTCCCGCACGTTCGACATCCTGGATTTCCGCAACGTCAAGATCATCTCGCTCTACAAGAACTTCCTGAAGGAATACCTGAAGCTCTGGCGCGAGAACTACATAGAACTGGTCTTCAAGACCGAGCAGAAGTAGGAGGGGGCCCGGCCCGCCGGAAGCGGGCGGGGCGCCCGAGGAGATACGCCGTGGCCGACCTTTCCGTGGAAGACAAGCTGCCGCCTTTTTACAAGCCGCTCAAGAGCCGCGCCGCGGTGGACGCGCTGTTCGAGACGCCGGCCTTCGATTACTCCCCGAAAACTTCCAGGGCTTTTTTGGCCGCCATGCGCGAGGCGCTGGTTTTCCAGGGGGCGCGCGCCCCGGTGCTGAAGGCCCTGTACAAGGCGGAGGGGTTCAGCCCGGCGTCGGTGCGGACGGAGCGGGACGTGACGAAGGTCCCCTTTATTTTCGTGGCCGCCCTTAAAGAGCGCGACCTGACCACCCTGCCCGCGGCCAAAATAGTCCTGGAACTCAAGAGCAGCGGCACCTCCGGCCAGCGCTCCCGCATGCAGCTGGACCGCGGCTCCCTCATGCGCGTGCGCCGCATGGCCTGGCGGGTCTTCGAGGGCCTGGGCCTGACGGACCTGACGCGGCCCCACGACTATATCTGCTTTACCTACGACCCGGAAGTGGCCAGGGACCTGGGCACCGCCTGGACGGACAAGCTGCTCAGCGGCTTCACCAAAAAAGGCGAGATCTTCTACACCTTCCGCTGGAGCGCGGCCAAGAACGATTTCTACTTCGATATAGACGGCGCGGTGTCGGCCATGCGCAAGTTCGAGGCGGCCGGCGGCCTGGTGCGCCTGGTGGGCTTCCCCGCTTTCGCGCTTAAACTGACGGAGGAATTCAAGAAGCGCTTCGGGCGCTACCCGCGGCTTAACCCGGAGTCCAGCGTGGTGACCGGCGGCGGCTGGAAGACCCTGGCCGACGAGGCCATGGACAAGAAAGTCTACCGCAAGATACTGGCCGATAACCTGGGCATCCCGGCCGCCAACGTGCGCGACCTCTTCGGCATGGTGGAGCACGGCGTGCCTTACGTGGATTGCCGCCTGGGCAACTTCCATATCCCTAATTACGGGCGCGTCCTGGTGCGCCATCCGGGCACGCTGGAGCCGCTGGGTTTCGGCAAAAAAGGCCTGCTGCAGTTCATGACGCCCTACCTTACCAGCTACCCGTCGCTGTCGGTGCTGTCCTCCGACTTCGGGCTGGTCAGGGAGAAATGCGCCTGCGGGCTGAAAGGCCCCGTGCTGGAGATCCACGGCCGCGCCGGCGTGAAAAAACTCAAGGGCTGCGCCATTTCCGCGGCGACGATGTTATGAAAATACACAACACCTATCTGTTCGGCAAGGCCTCGGACAAGGCGGCCTGGACCCCGGAAGAGCTGGAAGAACTGGGGCGCAGGGCGCAGGCCGCGCGCGCGCTGATGCGCGGGGCCTCCCGCGAGTATATCGTCTCCACCCTGGCCAGGGCCGGCGCCCTGTTCGAAAAGGGCGGCCGGTACCGCAAGGCCGCGCTGGCGCATCTCAAGGGGCACATAACCTTTTCCCCGCCTGTCATAGACAAGAGCCTGGACGTGATCCCGGAACTGCTGGGCAAGCACGCCATGAACAAGCGCCTGAACATGGAGCTGTTCCTGCCTTACGCGCTGGAGGCCCCGGTGGAGCGCCGCGGCTACGACGGGCTGGTGCGGGCCGCGCCCAAGGGCGTGGTGCTGCATGTCGGCGCCGGCAACGTGTTTTTGGGCATCCTGGATTCGCTCGTGATAGGGTTCCTGACCAAGAACGTGAACATAGTGAAGCTGTCCTCCTCGGGCTCCAATTTCATAAACCTGTTCATGGAGGCGCTCAAAGAAGTGGACGAAAAAGGCATCCTGTCGAAGTGCGCCGCGGTGGTAAGCTGGAAGGGCGGCAGCCAGGACCTGGAAGAGGCCGCCCTGAAGCACGTCAACGCCGTGTTCGTCTGGGGCGGATACGACGCGGTGCAGGCCTACCGCAGGATCGCGCCCATAGACGTGCGCGTGGAAGGTTTCGGCCCCAAGACCAGCGTGGGCGTGGTGTTCGCCAGCTGCGTGGACAACGAGGGCATGGCCGAAGTGGCGCGCCGCGCCGCGCTCGACGCCTCGCTGTGGGACCAGGCGGCCTGTTCTTCCCTGCATACCCTTTACCTCATAGCCCCGGCCGCACGGCACAAGGCGCTGGCGGCGGAATTCCTGAAAGCGGCCCGGCCCCACTTCGCGCGGCTGGCCGCCGAACTGCCGCCGGGGAAACTCTCGCCCGACGAGCAGGTGGAGATAACCCGCGCGCGCGAGCTGGCCCGCGTGGACGCCGCCCTGGGCGCCGCGGCTTACGAAAGTTCCGCGCCCGGCACCGCCTGGACGGTGATCTACGAGAAAGACCCGGTGTACCGCGTTTCGCCGCTGAACCGCGTGCTCTACGTCAAGACGGTGGAGAGCATAGAAGCCGTGCGCGACCTGCTGATGCCGCTGCGCGGCTATATCCAGACGGTGGGCGTGGGCGGGTCCATAGAGCGCAAGAAGGTGCTGGAGACCCTGGCGCCGGCCGGCATAGCGCGGGTGGTAAAGCTGGGCAAAATGCTGGAGGAGGCCAACGGCTCCCCGCACGACGGGATCTTCCCCATGATGTCGCTGGTGAACTGGCTGCCCATAGAGGAAAAGCCCTCCCAGCTGGACCGCCTGAGCGAACTGGTGGACCATGCCCGCAGCCGCAGCCCTTTCTACGGCCGTCATTTTAAAGGTGTGCCGCGCATAACCGCCCTGGCCGATTTCGAAAAGGTGCCGTTCCTGGAGAAGCACCACGTGCTGGAGAATACCCCGCCCGACAGCGCGGACCTGCTGACCTCCAAGGTGCAGCGCGGCATCTTCTTCGCCAGCGGCGGCAGCACCGGCCAGCCCAAGTACGTTTTCTACGACCAGCACGAGTACGACCACACCTGCCGCATGCTGGCCTATACGCTGGAGGCCGCGGGGCTGGGCGGCGGGGACGTGATAGCCAACCTCTTTATAGCCGGCAACCTGTGGTCCAGCTGGCTGTCGGTGGAGAAAGCCATAGCCTATACCAAGGCCATCTCGGTGCCGGTGGGCAGCAACCTGCCGCTGGAGAACATCGCCGGCTACCTGGAGGATTTTAAGGTGACGGCCGTCATCGGCCTCCCCTCCTTCCTGGTGAAGCTGGCCGAGTACGTGAAGGCCGACCCCCGCCGGCACAAGCTCTGCGTGAAGAAGATCTTCTACGGGGGCGAGTACGTGGGCGAGGAGATGGTGAAATTCTTCAAGAGCGTGTTCCCCGGAGTGGACGTGCGCTCCGCCGGCTACGCCACGGCCGACGCCGGCGTGATAGGTTTCCAGTGCCCGGCCTGCGTAAAAGGCCAGCATCACCTGTTCGCGCACAGCCAGTTCATAGAGTTCGTGGACCAGGACACCCTGAAGCCGGTCAAGCCGGGCGAAGTTGGGGAACTGGTGGTGACGGGGCTGTCCAAGAAGCACATGCCTATCATCCGCTACCGAGTGGGCGACCTGGGGCGCTGGCTCCTGAAGCCCTGCGCCTGCAAGCGCAAGGAACCGCTCTTCGAGATCCTCGGACGCTGCGACGACCGCATCCACGTCGGGGGCGCTCACCTCTTCGTTAACGACATCCAGAACGCGCTGGGTAAAGTGCCGGACCTCAGTTTCAACTTCCAGGTGGTGATAGGCAAAAAGGGGCACAAGGACACCCTGGCCATCAGGGTGGAGGTGAAGGACCCCGCCGCCCTGGCCCGCTCCGGCGAACTGGCCGACCTGCTGTGGCGCCAGGTGGAGGAACACTGCGAAGACCTGCACGAGAGCGTGCGCATGAAATGGCTGGATAAGCCGGCCATAGACGTGCTCAAACCCAATACCATCGAGCGCATACAGCGCACCGGCAAGATCCGCAAGGTGATAGACAAAAGGGTAGAGGTCTGACCGCGCCCGCCTTCCCCGGCGGCGCTTCCCGAAAATGACTGGTTTCCCGGGACTAGCAGGAAAGAACCGCGCGGGCCTCCTGGCAGGCCTGGGCGCGTTCTTTTT
Source organism: Elusimicrobiales bacterium (assembly GCA_023701245.1). Taxonomy (GTDB): domain Bacteria; phylum Elusimicrobiota; class Elusimicrobia; order Elusimicrobiales; family UBA9959; genus UBA9959. The sequence goes on from JAMPXK010000074.1 coordinate 10,533, forward strand.
GCTGGCCGTTTTCCTGGTGCGGGGGGTGGGGTATATCTCCTATTCCTCGCCCACTTACGACGAGGCCTACTACGCGGCTTACGGCGCTTCGCTGCTGGAGACCGGCCAATGGCGGCTGGCCGCCGACAAGCCCAACCTGGCCCCGCTGCTGGCCGCAATCCCCCTGCGCGCCGCCGGCGCCAGGTTCGACACCGGGAACCGGTACTGGCGCAGCCTCGAGTCGGCCCAGGACTACGGCGACGTCTGGCTGTGCGCTCTGGACTTCCTTCACAAGAACGTCCTGCCCGCGGACCGCCTTATCTTCTACGCGCGGCTGCCGGGCCTGCTGCTGGGCCTGCTGACGGGGCTGGCGGTTTACGCCTGGTCCTCGCGGCTTTACGGGCGCGCCGGGGGGCTGCTTTCGCTGTTCCTCTTCGCCTCCTGCCCCAACATC
>JAMPXK010000075.1 GCA_023701245.1 Elusimicrobiales bacterium
GACCGGACCTGTGTTCTATGGGATGGAAAGACGAACGGGCCCGGCGATCCGAAGACGCCGGGCCCGCTGTTCTCTCTATCACTGCGTTCTTTCGCCCCGAAGGGCAAAACTATTTCAGCTCCTCGCCCACCTTGCCCACCAGCTTCTCGGAGGGCTTCAGGGTCTTTTCGCCGGGCTTCCACCTGGCGGGGCACACCTCGGCGGGGTTGCGGTAGGTGTGAACGAAGGCCTTGAGCTTGCGCAGCAGCTCTTCCATGTTGCGGCCAACGTTGTTGAGGTTTATCTCCGCGCCGGCCAGCACGCCGTCCGGGTTAATGATGAACGTGCCGCGGTAAGCCAGGCCGGAGGCGTAGTCGTAGGCGCCCAGCTGCTGGGCCAGCCGGCCGCGGGCGTCGCTGGCCATGCGGTACTTCACTTCCTTCAGCAGCCGCTCCTGGGCCTGCCAGCCCATGTGGGTGAACTTGGTGTCGGTGCTGACGGACAGCACCTCGGCGCCCAGCTTCTCCAGCTCGGCGTGCTTGTCCGCCAGGTCGGCCAGCTCGGTGGGACAGACAAAGGTGAAGTCCGCCGGGTAAAAGACCAGCAGGGTCCACTTCTTGGCCTTAAGGGCGTCGGCCAGGGTAAAACGGCCGAACTTGCAGGACACCGGGTCGAAAGTTTCCAGTTCGAAAGCCGGGACTTTGTCGCCCGGGGTGATCACTTGCGCTTTTTCTTCTGACATGAGGTTTTCTCCTTTTTGGCCGCCGGCGCGCAGGCGCGGCAGACACCGTAAAATTCCACGTTGCAGCGCAGCACCTTGAAGCCACTGGGGGCGCCTGCCGGGCGCAGCCCGCGCGGGGCGGGCAGGTCCGCTATGGCCCCGCAGCTTACGCACATCAGATGGCTGTGGGGCTTGGTGTCCGGGTCGAAGCGGGCGCGGGCGCCGTCTATCTTCACCTCGGTAAGCCCCCCCAGCGCCAGCAGGGACTGCAGGGTATTGTAGACCGTCGCAAAGGACATGCCCGGGAACTTGCGGCGCAGGCGGGCGTAGATGTCTTCGGCGGAAGGGTGGGACTTGTTGCCGTCCAGAAAACGGAGGATGCCGGCGCGCTGCGGCGTCAGGCGGAAGGCGGGATCTTTACCGGGGGTCTTTTTCATAATTAGAATAGTTCTTATGTAAGAAAGTATATCAGATTAGAATAGTTCTTGTCAAGCGGGCGCCCGCGGGGTATAATATAAGGAGAGGCGCTTATGAAAACCATAATAAAAGTCAGCGGGATGTCCTGCGGAGGCTGCAAGCTGGGCGTGGAAAAGGCCGCGCTGCGCGTGCCGGGGGTGTCCTCGGCCGTGGCCAGCCTGGAAAAAGCGGAACTGGCCGTGGAGTACGACGAAAAGAAGGCCGCCCCCGAAGACATCAGGGCGGCCGTGGCCGAAGCCGGTTTCAGGGCGGAGTAGCCCCGCCGTTCACTCGGCGGCGGTGGGATCCTCCACCTTGCCCATAAAGAGCACCAGCCCGCTCTTCACGTCCTCTATGAGGAAGAAGAAAGGCCTGTCCGCCCGGAAGAGGGCGAAATTGAAACCGGCGGCTGATTTGGCGCCCACGGCTATGCCGGTAGCCGCGGCGGCTTCGGTGCCGTCCTCGTTGACTTCCACAAAAGCCTTGTGCACCGCCTGCTGTATGAAAAGGCGGCGCGTCCCGTCCATACCGGAAAAGTCAGCGGCGTCGCTAAAGGCCAGCGGCATCCCCAGCTTTTCCAGGGCGGCGTTGAGGTTGAAGCCGGAACTGAAGGTAAAGCGCGGCAGGAACACCCTGGTCTTCTGTGAAACCAGGGCGGCGCGCAGTTCGGCCAGTTTGCTCTCGGAGAAGCCGGCGAAAACTTCGGAAAGTTTCTTGTCGTCCTTCGGCAGGGCCAGCAGCATGGCCAGTTTCCCCCCGCTGTAGGGCAGGCGCAGCAGCTGCAGATCCCCGGTCTCGCCGTACTCCAGTTCCTTGGCGCCGCTAAAGCCCATCATCTGAACTCTTACTTTCTTCCCGTCCGTTTTTGTGAAGTCGGCCGTGCCCGTGAGCGCCTTGGCGAAAGGCTGCGCCCAAGTGCCTTTGAAGTAAACAGCGTTGACCAGCACCAGGCGCGTCAGCGGCGTCAGCGCCTTGGGAGCGAAAAGTTCCGGTATTTTGCCTTTGGTCCTTTCGGCCGTCCAGGCGTTTATGGCCCGGCGCGCCACTTCCGGCGCCGTTTTAAAATTGGCCCCCCTGGCTTCGGCGTTGTAATGCAGCGCCAGGGTCCCGGTGTAGGCGGGCAGGAACTTGTAGGTCTGTTCCGCCCAGAAGGCGTTGGCCTGCGTGAAGTCCGCGCCCTTGGCCGCTTCGTCCAGCGCCTGGCGCAGGGCCGCGGCGTTGGCCCGCAGTTTTTTGGCGTCGGCCGGGAAGGCGAAGACGGCCGCGATCTGCGCCGCGGTGGGGCCCTTGGCCCCTTCGTAGGCCATGGAGAAGGCGGTGTGCAGGCTGTAGGGCGAGAAGAAGAGGTTGCCCGGGCCGGCGGCCTGGCCGGCGTAGAATTTGAAAGCTATGGCGTTGGAGCGCGCGGCGGGCGCCAAGTCCGGGCTTTTCTGGGCAAAGGCCGCCGCGGCCGGCAGGGCGCAGAGGGCGGCGGCGCAGAGGAGTTTTATTTTCATATCGGTTCCTTGTGTTTCTAAAAACAAGACCGGCCAGTTAGGCCGGTCTCTGTCGCGTTTAGCCCGCTTCATCGGGGCGCCGGGAATTGAACCCGGAGTCTTTCGCACCCCAAGCGAACGCTCTACCATTGAGCCACGCCCCGGTGACGCGGGCTAAACCGCTGAACTATTATAGCAAAAAACAAAAACCGCCAAGCCTACAGCTCCTTGATAAGCTGGCGGAGCTCCTTCTTTATGCCGTCTAAGAGCTCGCTCTTGGCCGAGGCCGTTACCGCCACCGCCTGCGCGGTCTTTTTCTGGCGGCGCCGGGCGGCCAGCGCCTTGCGCGCCCCGTCGAGAGAATAGCCCTTCACAAAAACCAGGTCCTTGATCTCCAGCAGGGTCTCTATGTCGGCCTGCGTGTAGCGGCGGTGGCCGCTGGCCAGGCGCAGCGGGCGCAGCAGGCGGAACTTCAATTCCCAGTAGCGGATGGTGTATTCCGGGACCTGGGCCTTCCTGGCGACTTCCCGGATGGTGAAATAGGTCTTTTCCGCCATTACATCCCTATGGTCAGTTTCTTGGACGGCTTGAAGCGGATGCTCTTGCGCGGCCCCACCATCACGCGCTGGTTGGTCTTGGGGTTGCGCATCTGGCGCGGCATGCGCTCCTTCACCTTGAAGGTGCCGAAGTTGGAGATCACTACCTTGCGGTTGTCGCGCAGGGCTTCGCCCATGATCTCGAAAGTTTTGCAGACCGCCATCTTGGCGTCCTTTTCCGTGGTGAGGTGCTTGGTAAGCTCCCTTATGAGGTCAAGCCTGTTCATTGTCCTCTTCCCCCCTCTTCTTCATCGTTCTCTTCGTCCTCGCCGTTCTCTTCTTCTTCCGCTTCGTCCGGCCCGGGCTGGCCGGGCATGCCGCCCAGCAGCTGGCCTATGATGTCGTTGGGCTTGAGGTTCTTAAGATCGTGCTTGAACTTCACCACCTCGTCCTCGGTGATGGGCTTGGAGAGCACCTGCGTCTTGCCGAACACGCGCTCGTTTATGAAAATGGGGCAGCCGAAGCGCACCGCCAGGGCCACCGCGTCGGACGGGCGGGCGTCTATCAGGCGCAGGTTGCCGCCGCCGGGCTCGGTGACGTGCAGGCTGGAATAGTAGGTGTTCTCCGTTATGTCGCTGATGGTGACGCGGCTGACGGTCAGGCCCAGCGTCTTTATCACGGAGAACAGCAGGTCGTGCGTCATGGGGCGCGGCGACGGGTAGCCCGACAGGCGGATGGCGATGGCCTGCGCCTCCGAGGGGCCTATCCAGATGGGCAGGATGCGCGTGCCTTCGGTCTCGTCCAGGAAGATGATGGACTCCGTCATGCTGGTGGCGATGGAATAGATGCGGACCTCTACGTCGTTCTCCGGGGCTTTTTCGGTCGTCATTTTTTCTCCCCGGCCCCGCGGTGCTTGAACGAGAGTTCGGCCCCGGCGAGGATGCGGCGGATATTGGCTATGTGGGTGTAGAAGATAAGCACGCAGACCGTCAGCGCCAGCAGCGTGAACGGTTTCTGGTAGTCCTTGGCCAGGACGAAGCAGAGTATGGGCAGCGCCACCGAGGCGGCCATGGAGCCCACCGAGATGTGGCTGGTGACGGCCACCGCCAGGCCGAACACCACGAAGGCGCCGGCCGTGGGAATGGGCAGCAGCGCCATGAAGACGCCGGCCGCGGTGGCCACGCCCTTGCCGCCCTTGAAGCCGAGGAAGATGGTCCAGATATGGCCGGCTATGGCCAGCGCGCCGGCGGTCACCGGGATCCACCAGTGGCCTTTGCTGAAGTCCATGGAGCCGGGTTCGAAGAAGAACTGCGCGGCCACCAGGGTAGGCGCGAAACCCTTCAGGAAGTCCACTACGAAGGTGAGGATGCCGGGCACCTTGCCCAGCGTGCGGTAGACATTGGCCGTGCCGGGATTGCCAGAGCCGTGCTTGCGGATGTCTATGCCCTTAAGGCGCCCTATGATGTAGCCGGTGGGGATGCCGCCCAGCAGGTAGCTGGCTGTGAAAAGGAGGACTATTTCAAAAATATCCATTAATCAGATTATAGAAAAAAAGCTAGACGGTTGCTTTCTTTTTCAGCCTGGCGTAGTTCTCGGGGGTGGCCTTAAAGGAGAGCGTGGCCCCGGCCGGGCCGTAGCTGGCGTTCTTCACCAGGCAGGAGGAGTAGATCTCCTTTACCAGCCCGGGCGAACCCGGCGGGACGGTAAGCTCGTAGTCCCCCCAGCGTTTGGCCAGGGCCCGCTCGCAGGCCTTCAGCAGGGCGTCTATGCCGCTGCCGGTCCTGGCCGAGATGAGCAGCGGCTTGAGGCGCATGGGGGCCCAGGCGGAAACCGCCGGGTCCTTCACCGCGTCGGCCTTGTTGAAAACGTTTATGACCGGGATGCCCTGCGCGCCCAGTTCGTCCAGGGTGGCCTTTACGGCGTCGTGCTGCAGGCGCGCCTCGGGCGAGCTCAGGTCGTGCACGTGCAGGATGAGGTCGCTGTAGCGGATCTCCTCCAGGGTGGCCCGGAAGGCGGCTATCAGGGCGTGCGGCAGTTTCTGGATGAACCCCACCGTGTCCGTGAACAGCGCCCAGCCGCCGGCCGGCAGGCGCACGCGCTTGGTGCTGGGGTCCAGCGTGGCGAAAAGTTTGTCGTCGGCGTAGATGCCGTGCTTGTTGCCGGTCAGGCAGTTGAGCAGGGTGCTTTTCCCGGCGTTGGTGTAGCCCACTATGGACACCTGCGGCATGGGCACGGAATCGCGCCGGCCGCGCTGGGTGTCGCGTTCGCGCCGGATGGCCTCTATCTCGCGCTCCAGTTCGGTGATCTTCACGCGCAGGGCGCGCCGGTCGTAATCTATCTTTTTCTCGCCGGCGCCCTTGCCGCCTATGGCGCCGTGCTGCTGGTCCATGCCGCCGCCCTTGCCGGCCACCCGGGAGAGCTGGTAGGAGAACCGCGCCAGCCGCGCCTGCAGTTTGCCTTCGCGGGTGCGGGCCCGCATGGCGAAAATCTCTATGATGAGCCGCGGCCGGTCTATCACGGTCACGCCCAGTTCCTTCTCCAGGTTGCGCTGCTGGGCCGGGCCCAGTTCCTCGTCGAAGAGGACGGCGCCGGCCTGTTTCTCCAGCGCCAGCGCCTTAAGCTCCTGCACCTTGCCGGACCCTATCAGGGTGGCCGGGTTCCAGGCCTGCAGGCGCACCTGCAGCTTCTCCACCGGCTTAAGGCCGGCGGTCTCCGCCAGGCGCCAGAGTTCCTCCAGGGAGCTGTCGGCGGCCGCGCTGCGGCGCCGGGTCTTCAGTTCAGCCGCGACAAGGAGGGCGTTCATGCTTTCAATATCCGTTCGGCGATGGCGCCGGGGTCGTAGTCTTCGAATTTGTTCAGTTCTATCAGCATGGCGTTCTTGTAGCGGCCGAACCAGGTATTCTGCCGCTTGGCGTAGGCCATGGAAGCCGCGGTGATAAGGCGGATGGCTTCGTGGCGGTTTACGCGGCCGGCCAGGTAGTCCAGCATCTGCGGGTAGCCCAGCGTCTTGAGGCCGGGGCAATCCTCGGCGTAACCCTTGTCCAGCAGCGCGCGGGTCTCCTCTGCCCAGTCGTCGAAACGCGTGGCGGTGCGGCGTTTCACGCGTTCGGCCAGCAGGTCCTTCTGCCATTTCAGGAAAACGAACTTGCCCTCGTGCGCGGGCAGGGCGTTGAAGAATTTGCCGCTCCACAGCTGGGACACCGGCCTGCCGGCCAGGCGGGTTATTTCTATGGCGCGGATCACACGCTGGATGTTGCCCGGCGGTATGCGCAGGGCGGCGGCCGGGTCCAGGGCGGCCAGCTGGGCGTGCAGGGCCTCTTTGCCGGCCGCGGCGGCCACGGCGGCCAGCTGCTCGCGCAGGGCCGGGTCCGCCGGGGGCAGTTCGTCCATGCCGTTCCAGAAAGCCTGGATGTACATGCCGGTGCCGCCGGCCATCAGGGGGACTTTGCCGCGTGCCCAGATCTCGGGCAGCAGTTTCTTGGCGCTTTTCACGAATTCCCCGGCGTCGTAAGAGGCCCGCGGGTCCAGGGTGTCCACCAGGTGGTAGGGCACGCCTTCCACCAGGTAGGCGCGGCCGCCGGGCGTGTCGGCCCAGGCGCCGCGGGGTTTGGCGGTGCCGGCCTCCATGAACTTGTAAGTCTGTTTGGAATCCGCGGAAATTATCTCGCCGCCCACCTGCCGGGCCAGTTCAAGGGCTATTTCGGTCTTGCCGGAGGCGTTGGCCCCCATCAGGGTTATGGGCTTGAGGGGTTGCTGGGACATGCGGTAGTTATAATCAGAGACCGGTAACAGGCCAGGGCCGGTTACCGGTCTTCCAGCCGCTGCGCGGTTTTACTTCTTTTTGAAGAGCGGCTCGTCCTTCTGGGGCTTGTTGCAGAGCCCGTGGGCGCGGCAGGTCTCCACGCAGACTTCCGGCAGCTTCAGCGCGTAGCGCGTGTCGCAGTCGGCGTAGTCCTCGGCCATTTCATTGATGCGCTTGCGGTCGTCGGGGCTGATGTGGCTGAACGAAATGCCGTTCATGAACACGCCGCCCTTGTCCTTTACCCAGGAGATCTTGCCGGTCACGGGGATCTGGCGCACGCCGTTGAGCTTCAGGATGATGTTGAGCTCCTTGGTGTGGGGCGGGGCCATGAAAGTGATGAGGCGCATGCCGCCTGCGGAGAGGTCCGCCAGGATGGCCGGCTGGGGTACGGGTTTGCCGTGGGCGTCGCTGGTGTAGAACTCTATCTCCACGGGTTCCAGGATGCCGTGCATGATGGGCAGGCGCACGTGTTCGCGTCTTTCCTTGAGAACCTTGCTGGTTTTTTTTGTCATTGTATTTTCCCGTTCAAAGTATTTTTTTCGGCCCCGGCCACCAGTACCCGCTCCATGCGCCCGGGCGCGCCGCCGGCCTTCACCCTCACCGCGAAATTCCCCGAGGCCCGGCCGTAATTCTCCGTTTCGAAAAGAACTTCCTCTATTTTACCAATTCTTTCGTTCAATACAAGGAGGGAATTCTTTTTGACCGCCGCCAGCAGGCGCTCCAGGCGGTTTTCCAGTTCCTCATTGGGCAGGTCGGCGGCCATTTCCGGCTGGTCGGTGCGCGGGGAATACTTGAAGCAATAAGCCAGGGAAAAGCGGCCCGCTTCCACCATGGCCAGGGTATCTTTGAAATCCTTCTCCGTTTCCCCGGGGTAACCCACTATGAAATCAGTGGAGACGGCCAGGCCGGGCGCGGCCAGGCGCAGGCGGGCTATCAGGTTCAGGTATTCCCCCGAGGTGTAGCCGCGGCGCATGGCCTTTAATATTTTGTCCGACCCGCTCTGCGCCGGCAGGTGGATGTGGCGGGCCAGCTTGGGCTGCTCCGCCAGCAGCGCCTCAAAAGCCCCGTCGAAATACAGCGGGTGCGGGCTCATGAAGCGCAGCCGCTCCAGCCCCGGCAGTTGCAGGACTTTCCTTAAGAGTCTGTCGAACGTGGTCTTGTTGTGCCGGTAGGCGTTCACGGTCTGGCCCAGCAGCACTATTTCTTTGGCGCCGGCCGCCAGCTTGGCCTGCGCGTCGGCCAGCACGGCTTCCGGTGAGAGGAACACCGCCGGGCCGCGCACCGCCGGCACTATGCAGTAGGAGCACTTGTGCGAGCAGCCGCGCATGATGGTGACATAGGCGGTCTGCGGCGAGCGGTAGATGTTCTGGTGGGAGGTCTCGGTCTCCGGCGAGGGCCCCAGCTGGCGTATCAGCGAATCCTCGAACTGCTCTATGGCCTTGGCCCCCACCACTTCGTCCACGAAGGGGAAGCGGTTCTTAAGGTATTTCCCCCCCAGCTTCTGCGCCGCGCAGCCTACCACGAAAATTTTCCCTTCAGGGCGCTTTTCCTTCCACACGCGCAACCGCCCTATCTGCGAGATGGCCTTATCCTCGGCCTTCTGCCGCACCGTGCACGTATTCACCACCACCGCGTCGGCCTTTTTGATGTCCTCGGTGAGCGTATACCCGCGCCGGCGAAAAGCCGCCGCGATCCCCTCCGAATCCGCCTCGTTCATCTGGCAGCCGAAGGTGATAATACAGACCCGCCGTGCTGCCCCGCCCGCCCCGGGCGGGGCGGCACGTTTTTCAGATTTCTGCATTTGTTTTTTTCCTTTAAAATTAAAAAATTAAATGGCGCAAAAAATTCTGCATTTTTAATTTTTTTGTCCCCGACTTTCACATTCTTCACCAGTACGCCCAGCAGTCTTTTCTTGTCCGCGGCGTCCGGCTCTTTTCCCCCTATGTTGCCGTCGGAGAGGAAGTTGCGCGCCTTCGCCAGATAGTCCGCGGATTTTTCGCGGTCTATCTGGCGCAAATCGTAGAAGGCCGCCAGCTTTTTCAGCTCTTCGCCTTTCTCCATCAGCTCTTTATTTGAAGCCTCGAAAACTTCCTTGGACATGAGGTCTTCTATGTAGGCGTCAGTCAATTTCGCCTGTTTTGCGAAATTGTCTGACAGGCCTTGGTGGACCGCCTTTTTCGCCTCTTTTTCGTCCTCCGGCAGCTTTATGGGCGGCACGGTCATGTTCGGCCATCGGTTCCCAAATTCGTTACTTCTGAGCAACAGTTCCAGGAATAATTCAAGCTGCGGCTCAATGACTTCCGCCTTGATGCTCTTGTTGTGGCAGGTCTTATAACTGTTGGTTATTGAAGAGCAACGGTACCATTTCTTGGTGGCCTTGGTGCGGTGGTTGGAGACCGCGGACGCGCCCACGAACTTGTGATTGCAGTTGCCGCAGAATATCAGGCCGGACAATAAGTAGTCCCCCGGCTTGGCCTGCCGGATGGTTATGCGTTTTTCAGCGCGAAGCTTTTGCGCTTGCGCAAAGGCTTCGGCGCTGATTATGGGGAGATGCCTGCCCTGGGCGGTAATAACCTCGCTGGCGGGGTTTTTGACGTATTTATAGCCCTTTGGCGTTCTCTTTGCCTTGTCGTAATGGTGGGTGTTCCAGACGATCTTGCCGGTGTAGATAGGGTTTTTAAGGATATCGCCTATGGTCTTGGTGCCGAAATAGTTGCCCTTGCGGTTCCTGACGCCCTGCTTGGTAAGGGCCGCGCCTATGGATAAAGTGCTTTTGCCCTCAAGGTACAGGGTGTAGATGCGCCGCACAACCTCGGCCTCGCTCTCAACCAGTTCAAGCAGCTTGGCCGGCTTGTTGTAGGCGTAACCGTAGGGCGCGTAGCGCGAACCCTGCCAATTACCCTTTTGAACGCCTTTGACCATGCCGGGGAATACGCGCTCCGCTATGCGGTTGCGCTCGAACTCGGCGAAACTACCAAGCTGTTGAAACATCAGCTTGCCGGCCGAGGTTGTGGTGTCAAAGGGTTCCCCCGCCGACTTAAAGCCAACGCCGTAGCTGCAAAGCTCGTCCACCAGAATTAAGAGGTCTTTCAGGTTGCGGCTGAAGCGGTCCAGTTTGGCTACCAGTACCAGCCCGAACTTGCCGCCTTTGGCGTCAGCCAAAAGTGCGGCAAGCGCGGGCCTGCGCGTGGTGGCGCCGCTTATGCCATCGTCCGAGTAGACCTTGAAAATTTCGTGGCCTTCCCGTTTTACAAAAGCTTCGAGGGTTTCCCTCTGGACCTCAAGGGAATAGCCTTCCCTCACCTGGTCTTCCGTGGATACTCGCAGATATAGAGCGGTCTTCATATGGCTACCTTATGGTTTCCTTCCACTTTTTGAGTTTGCGGATGTCCGCCTCCGTGAATACGGGGTAATCACGGTAATCCCTGCCCGGCTTGACCCAGCCTTTCTTGATCCAGTTATACAGGGTTTGTCTTGTTACGCCCAGCGCCTGCGCGGCGTAAACCATGTTGTAGCGCTTCATAAGGGAAGTATACGTTATTTTACAGTTGTTTGTCTTTTCTTCTAGGGGTAAATGCACGCTTTTACGCTGCGGCAGCGGGAAAGCGGGCAAGAATGGGCGGGCGGGATTAATTCCCGCTAATACCGGGGCAGCCCGGCTTGCCCGGGCTGTACCGGGTTTAGCCTCCGCCTCTCCGGGGGCGACATATAATTAACAGGAAAGCCCGCCAGGGCGAGCGAACAGCGAGCCTGGGCGGGTTTTCTATCAACCAGGTGCCCCCGCTCTTCAAAAAAATTAAAAATGCAGAATTTTTTGCGCCATTTAATTTTTTAATTTTAAAGGAAAAAAACAAATGCAGAAATCTGAAAAACGTGCCGCCCCGCCCGGGGCGGGCGGGGC
>JAMPXK010000013.1 GCA_023701245.1 Elusimicrobiales bacterium
CATGTTTTTTACCGGGCGGTAGAATAAGTATACAAAAACGGCCCGCCCGCGGGGCGGACGGGCCGTCGGGCGCGCGGGCGCGCTACTTAAGTTTTTCCTGCCCTGAGAAGGCCCTGTCCAGTTTGAACCCGGCCAGGACCTCGCGGTCCTCGGCGGAGGGGGCGCCGGCGATGTGGGCCGCTATGGCCTCTCCCAGGCCGGGGCCCAGCATGAAGCCCTGCCCGCACATGCCCACCGCCAGGACATAACCCTTTAGGGCGGAGGGGAGATCCACCACCGGGAAGCCGTCCGGGGTCATGGGGTAGAGGCCGCGCCAGGTGCGGCGCACCTTGAGGTTGGCCAGGCCGGGCATCAGCGAGATCATGCGGCGCGAGATTTCGGGCAGGAACTCGGAGGTGGAACGGCGGTCGTGGCCCCAGATGGGCGGCTGCGGCGTGAGGCAGAACACGATCTGGCCTTCCCAGTTCTGGTAGAAGTAATAGTTCTTGGATTTGTCGCCCGGGCGGATATCCACCACCATCGGTTCGAAGAACCGTTGGGCCGGCTCGGTGATGCCGGCTTCGTGGCAGTCGGGTTTGACCGGCACTTTCACTCCGGCCAGCTCCGACACGGCGGCAGCTTCGGCGCCGGCGGCGTTGACCACCCAGCCCGCGTAATAGCGGCCCTGCGGCGTCAGCACGCCTTTTACCGCGCCGCCTTCGGAAATTATCTCTTTAACCGGTTCCTTGAAACGGAACTCGGCGCCCAGCTTAACCGCCTGCCGGTAGAAAGCGTTGATGGAAAGCAGGGGGGAGGCGGAGCCGTCGCCGGGCGACCAGGTGCCGCCGCGCAGGTCCTTCTCCGCTATCCCGGGCACCAGGGCCCGCACCTTTTCCGGGCCCACCCAGTCTATATCCAGGCCGAACCCCTTCTGCACCTTCAGGAGTTCGCGCAGGACGCGCTCGTCGTTCTCGGTATAGACCGGGAACAGGTAGCCGCCCTTTATCCAGCCTATGTCGTCGCCGTGCTTCTTCTCCCAGGTGGAGAAGACTTCCAGGCTGCGCAGGCAGGCCTTGATCTTGGAGCCGTCCGAATGGGTGGCCCGCACGCCGCCGATGGCGCATTTGTTCTGGCCCTGGCCGGGAGAGGCCGCGGCTTCCAGCACCAGGGTTTTGAGCTTGCGGCCGGCCAGCGACATGGCCAGCGGGACGCCGATGCTGCCCGCGCCTATTATGATGACATCGTAATTATTTTGGGCCATAGGTTCCTTAGAAATTGCTCCAGCTGGCCTTTTCGTCGGCCTCGGTCTGGCACTTTACGCCGGAGAAGACGCCCAGGGGCGCTTCCACGAAAAGGGGCCGCCGGGTGAAGGCCGTGACCTCTTTGAGGTCTACGCCTTCGCTCCTGAAGATGTTGAGGAGCATCGCCGAGCAGGTCTTGGAGCCGCAGGCGCCCATGCCGGCGCGCGTGACGGCCTTGAGCTGGTTGAGGTCGCGCATGCCGGCGCGGATGGCCCGGCGGATCTCGCCCAGGCTGACGCGCTCGCAGCGGCAGATTATGGTTTCATCTTCGGCCCTGGACAGGTCGGCGGGGGACCTCACGCCTTCCTCCGCGGGATAGAGCCGCAAGGAGGCCGCGAGGTCCGCCTTTTCGGGAGTGGTCTTCGCGATCACTATCAGGGTGTTCTCGGCCTTGAAGTCCTTTACGTCCGTCACCTCGGCGTCGCCCAGGTCCGCGCCTTCCCAGCCGGTGAGGCGCACCTTGTCGCCCTTTTTCACCAGGCCGCGGCCTATCTCGAAAGGCAGCGCCACGGTGGGGTTGGCCTTGTCCTTGCGGTAGTCCACGATGGTCACCGCGAGGCCGGGGCAGATGAGCAGGCACTTGAAGCAGCCTATGCAGTCGCCGGCGAACTTGGGCGTGTTCATAATGCTCTCGCCGGAGAGCTTGATGGATTTCTTGGGGCAGACGGTCACGCAGGGGTTGCAGGGGATCTCCTGGCGGCAGTGCAGCACCGGGTAGACGGGTTTGTCGTGGTCTTTCTGCGCCGGGGCCTTGGTGACGCCGGGGCGGGACTTGAGCACTTCCAGCCGGTCGAACCAGAACTCCGGCACCGGCGCGGCCATTACGCCCAGCGACTTGAGCACCTTGTGCGCCGTGATCTTGCCGCTGAACATGGCGGCGGAGGCTTCGGCTATCTCCTCGGCGTCGCCGCAGACGAAGGAGTCCATGCCGGCCTCGCGGGCCTGGGCGTGGAATTCGTCCACGGAGGAAAGGCCCACCGCTATCAGCAGCGTGTCGGCCTGGAAAGTCTTTTCGGTGCCCGGCAGGGGCCGGAACTTCTCGTCCACGCCGGCTATGGTCACGCTCTCCAGGCCCTCTTTGCCGTCCGCGCGCAGGATAGTGTGGCGCGTGTAGACCGGGATGCCCAGGCGCTTGATCTTGTCCTCGTGCACTTTGTAGCCGCCGCAGGCCGCCTGCGCCTCTATCAGGCCCACTACCTTGATGCCGGCCTGCGCCGCGTGGTAGGCCGCTATCAGGCCCACGTTGCCGCCGCCCACGATGAACAGGCGCTTGGCCGGCCGTACCAGGTCGCGGTTCACCAGCGTCTGGAAAGCGCCGGCGCCGTAGACGCCCGGCAGGGTGTTGCCCGGGAAAGCCAGGGACTTCTCCCTGGCCCCGGTGGCGCTGATGATGGCCTTGGGGCGCACGAGGCAATACTTGTCGCCGCGCAGCACGCCCGCCTTCCTGTCGGAAAAGACCGCCAGGCAGGTGGCGTCCTTCCAGGTCTTAACGGAGGGGTATTCCTTGAGCTGCTCTTCCAGTTTTTCCGCGATATCGATGCCGCGGGTGCCGGCGTAGCAGTCTTCCACCGAACCGAAGAATTTGTGCGTCTGCAGCACCAGTTTGCCGCCGAAGCGGGCTTTGTCGTCTATGATAAGGGTGTTGACGCCGAGTTTGCCGAGCTCGGCCGCCGCGGCCAGCCCGGACGGGCCGCCGCCGATTATAAGGGCGTCCACGTCCAGCTCTTCCACGCGGCCGAATTCCTGCACGCAGGCCACGCGGGGCAGGCGGGCGGCGCCCTTGAGCGTCTCCACCTTCAAGCCTTCCCTGACGGGAGTGATGCAGGATTTTACGGTCAGACCGTCGGCTATCACCGAGCACTGCGCGCACTGCCCGTTGGCGCAGAAAATACCCTGGGGGCCGTCGTCCTTCTTATGGCGGCTGAAGATCTTTATGCCGTTGGCGTAAAGCGCGCTGGAGATAACCTCGCCCTCCAGGGCAAGACAGGGCTTGCCGTCGAAAGTGAAAGCCACCTGCTTCCTTTCTTCGGGCTGCAGTACGGGGTGTTCTGTTATTCTTTCCATGGGATCCTCGCTGGCGAACCGGCCTGAAAGCGTCACAATATACTACAAAAAAATCCGCCCCCGCCTCCCGCGCCTCGTTTTGGTATAATTAGGGAGATACGGAGGGTACAATGAAAAAAATACTTTTAACGTTCGTTCTTTCGGTCTTAGCCGCCGGCGCCGCCGCCGCGGAGAACCTGGACTTCACCGACAACAGCTTCGCCGCGCAGCTTACCGCCCCGGCGGCCGCCGCCGAAGTGGAGACCCCCGAGGCGCCCGCGCGCGCCCGGACCGGCCGCTACGTGCAGGTGTCCGGCTACGTCAGCCTCAACGGCAACGGCTGGATGCCCGGCACGGACGGCGGGTTCACCAGCGTGAACCTGAACGGCTGGGCCACTTTCCGCGACGGCTCCGGCCAGATCACCAGCAACAACGTTTCCATCAACACCTCCGTCTCCCTGTGGGTGCGCCCCAACCAGTACGTCATGCAGAGCGTCTGGCCCAACGTCTACGCCACGTTCTACCGCAACGGCAAGATGGTGGGCTCCACCAGCATGAGCGGCAGCATCTCGGTTTCCGGCTGGCCGAGCGGCAGCTTTTTCAGCCTCAGCGGCAGCGGCTACCTCAGCGGCTCCATCTACGTGGAGGACGAGGAATAACGCTTCCCGCCGTGCCGGCGAAAAGAGCGGCCAAAAGCCGCTCTTTTTGTTTTAAAATATAGCTATGCGCATACTGGAAGGAAAAACCTTGTCCGCGGAGATCCTGGCCGCCCTGCCGGCAAGAGCGGAGGCCGTAAGGGCCGCCCTCGGCCGCCCGCCGTCGCTGGCCATCGTCAACTACTACGAGAACTCCCCTTCCGCCGTCTACGTCAAGCGTAAGATCGCGGCCTGCGCGAAAGCCGGCATCGCCGTCAAGCTTTTCGCGCCGGACCCGGCCGAAGGCTACGCCGCTTTCAAGGCCCTGCTGGCGCGGCTGGGCGCCGACCCGGCCTACGACGCCATCATGATAGAGCGCCCCCTGCCCGACGGCTTCGAGACCCTGGAAACCTGGGACGCCGTGCCCGCGGCCAAGGACGTGGACGGGCTTTCCACCATGAACATGGGGCGCCTGTTCGTCTCCAAGAAATTCTCCGAGATAGAGAAGAGCGGTTTTTTTACGCCCTGCACCGCCCTCGCGGTGGTCCGCCTGCTCAAATTCCACAAGATAGACCCGGCCGGCCTGAATATCGCCGTGGCGGGCCGGTCCGCCATCGTCGGGCGGCCCCTGGCCCAGATGCTGACGGCCCTGGACGCCACCGTTACCGTCTGCCACACCCGCACCAAGGACATCGCCGCCGTCTTCCGCGCCGCCGACCTGGTGATAACCGCGGTGGGCAAGGCCAAGTGGCTGAAAAAAGAACTGCTGCCGCCCGGCATGACGGTGATAGACGTGGGCACCAATTTCGACGAGAACGGCAAGATGTGCGGCGACGCCGACTTCGAAGACCTCCAACAGACCGCGGCCGCCGTGTCGCCGGTGCCGGGGGGGGTGGGGCCGGTGACCCTGGCCTGCCTGCTGGAGGCCACCATGAAAGCCGCCGAACTCGCCGCCAGGGCCGCGCCCGCGGAAACTAAAAAGGGAGGGATAATCCTCACATGAAACAACTTGTAAAACTGCTTTTGCCCGCCATGCTGGTGACGGCGCTCTGCCTGCCCGCCGCCGCGCAGGAAGAGGGCGCCGCGGCTTCCGGCCAGGGAGAAACCGCCGCGCAGGCGCCGGCCAAGCCGGCCGTAAAAAAAGCCCCGGCCAAGAAAAAGGCCAAGAAGAAAAAAAAGCCGGCCCCGCCCGTATCGGAGTATAAATTCTCCTCCGGCGAGACCGTGCCCACGTACAAATTCGACAAGCGGGCCAACCCGATAATAAAAGAGCCCAAGAAAAAGAAGCCGGCCAAGAAAGCCGCCGCCAAAGACGCCAAACCGGCCGCCAAGCTCAAGCCCGCCAAGCCCATAGCCGAAGAGGGGCAGGCGCAGGACCAGGCCCAGGACCAGCTGCAGGGCCAGCCAGGGGAAGAATAATGGCGGTCCAGGAAAGACTCCTGGCGGCCGGCAGGGTAAAGGCCGGGCCCCGGCGTTCATGAAAGCTTCCCCCGACTGGCATAAGGGCTTTTTCAGGAATTCCTTCTACAACCCGGCGTCCCCGGCGGCGCTGGTCAAAGCTCCCGCCGAGGCGGCCTTTGCGCTGAAGCAGCTGAAGCTCAAGAAAGGAGCTGCGCTGCTGGACCTGTGCTGCGGGCCGGGCCGGCACGCGGTAGAATTCGCCAAAAGAGGCCTGCTCGTCACGGGCTACGATTTCTCGCAGGAATACCTGCGGGAGGCGGCCGCCCGCGCGCGGCGCGCCCGGGTAAAGGCCGAGTTCCTGCGCGGGGACATGCGCGCCCTCGGGTTCCGGGCCCGGTTCGACGCGGCCGTGAATTTATTCACCAGTTTCGGTTATTTCACCCGGTTCTCCGACGATCTGAAAACGCTGAAGGGCGTGGCCGCGGCGCTGAAGCCGGGCGGCCTGTTCCTGATCGACATCGTCAACGGGGATTTCCTGGAGAAGAATTTCTGCTCGCGGGACTGGGCGGATATGGGCGGGTATTACCTGCTGGAAGAGCGCGCGCGCCTCGCCGGGGGCATAGTCAACCGCTGGACCCGCGTGCCCAAAAAAGGCGGCCGCCCGGCCTCCCGTACTTTTTATACCCGGCTTTACGGCCGCGCCAGCCTGGGCGCCGCCCTGCGCAAGGCCGGGTTCTCGCCGCTGCGCTTTTGGGGAGGCTTCACCGGCGGACCGCTCCGCGCGAATTCGCCCCGGCTTCTCTGCCTGGCCCGCAAAGCCTGAGCGGACCCGAAACAAAAAACATACACCCGCCAGGGCGCCGAAAGCCCTGGCACAACCGCTGTCCAAAGGCAGAGAGAGGGGAAGGGGAAAAAGAGGGGCCGGCCTAATCGAGGCCGCTGCGGCCCGGAGCCGAACCCAGCACGGCCCGCACTTCGGCGGCCAGGTTGTCTATACTGCTGGTCTTCGACAGCAGGCGTTTTACCTGCTGGAACTTTGAAACTTCCGAACGGCTGCGGCGGGTGAAATGGGTGGCCGTGACCACGATCACGGGGATGACGGAAAGGTCCGGGTAACGGCTGAACTCTTTGAGCATGGCGATGGCGTCCATCTCGGGCATGCCGATGTCCGTCACCACGGCCGAGACGCCGCCCTGTTGGCAGAGGGCCAGGCCTTCGAGGCCGTTATGGCCTACGGAGATGTCGAACTCTTCCTCCAAGGCGGCGGCCAGGAGGGCGGCGAAGGCCTCGTTGTCTTCCACTATCACGATCTTCCTGCGGCTTTCCATGGCCATAGTATATCAATTCCCGGCCGCCAGCTGCCCGCACGCGGCGCTGATGTCTCCGCCTTTTTCCAGGCGCAGGTAGGTGCGTACCCCGGCGGCTATCAGACGTTTCTGGAAGTCCTTGGCGCGGGCGGCGCCGGCCTGGGACGCCGCCGCGCCGGCCGTATTCTGCGGTATGAGGTTTACCCGGCAGCTTATGCCCTTTATGAGTTCCAGCAGTTTGGCCGCGTCGGCCGCCGAGTCGTTGCGACCGTCGAAAAGGATGTACTCGAAAAAGACCTGCGCCTGCCTGGCCCGGCAGTAGTCCCGTACCGCGCGCACCACTTCCCGCAGCGGGTATTTGGCGTCCATCGGCACCAGGCGGGCCCGCAGCGCCTCGTCCGAGGCCACCAGCGAAACGGCCAGCTTCACCTTCAGCTCCCCCGCCGCCAGTTCCTTTATCACCGGGATTATGCCCACGGTAGAGACGGTCATCTTGCCCTGGGAGAAATGGTAGCCTCGGTCGTCGGAGAGTATCGAAATGGCCTTTTTAACGTTCTCCCAGTTGAGGAACGGCTCCCCCATACCCATGAACACCACGCTGCTGAGCGCGCCCGCCTCGCGCAGGCAGGCGGCGAACTGCGCCGTTATCTCCGACGGGCGCAGGCTGCGCAGCAGGCCCAGGCGCCCGGTGGCGCAGAAGGAGCAGCCGCAGGCGCAGCCCGATTGGGAAGAAAGGCAGGCCGACAGCCGGCCCTTGCCTGGCAGCACCACGCATTCGGCCGGGGCGCCGCCCGCGAACCGCAGCAGCAGCTTTTTGGTGCCGTCCCTGGAGGAAACCGTTTTTTCCACCGGAGAAAAAGCCGGCATGGAAAAAGCGCCGGCCAGGGCCGCCCGCGTCCGCGGCGGAACTCCCTCCAGCGCGCCGAGCGAAGCCTGGCCCCGGCGGTAGACGGCGCCGAATACGGCGGCAGCGTGGGAGGGTTTTTCGCCGAGCGCGGCCAGCGCGGCTTCCAGTTCCGGCCGGGTCAGGTCCCTTATGTCGGGTTTGGGCATGCGGCTACCAGGGCTTCTCCAGGTCTGCGGGAACGAATTTGTGCGCGCGGGGGCGGAAGCAGGTGCCGCCGGGGCGGCGGCGCAGTCCCAGGAAATCCCCGTGGAAAAGCCGGTAAAGGACCGCGGCAGGGGTGAGGACGCCGTAATACACGCCCAGCGCGGCGGCCCGGGTGCAGGCCTCGCCGGCGGCGGAAAAGACTTTCATCAGCCAGGCGTAGAGCATATCAGAAAAGCGTGTAGACGAAGGGCGTGACGGCGGCCCCGCCCGACAGCAGCAGCAGCGCCCCGGCCAGCAGCAGCGCGGCAATGACCGGCAGCAGCCACCACTTCTTGCGTTCTTTCAGGAAACCCAGCAGGTCTTTCAGGAATTCCATCATCCCTCCGCTTTCGCCGCGGGCTGCGCGGCCTTGTCGAAAATGTAATTGCCGATGACCAGGCAGTCCAGCCCGGTGCCCATGAAACACTTGTAGGAATCTTCCGGCGAGCAGACAATAGGCTCGCCCCGTACGTTGAAACTGGTGTTGAGCAGCACCGCGCAGCCTGTCTTGAGGCGGAAGGCCTCCAGCAGGGCGTGGTAGCGCGGGTTGGTCTCCCGGTGCACGGTCTGCAGGCGGGCCGTGTAATCCACGTGGGTCACGGCCGGCAGGGAGGACCGCGGCACCAGCACCTTGCGCGGCGGCGGCAGCTGCTCGTAATCCGGGGGCAGCGGGGCCCGCAGCTCTTCTTTAACGGCGCCCAGCAGCAGCATATACGGCGAAGCGGGACCGGGCTGGAAATAGTCGGCGGCCCGTTCCGCCGTCACCGACGGGGCGAAAGGCCTGAAGCCCTCGCGCCGCTTGATCTTGAGGTTGACCCGTTCCTGCATGCCGGGCTGGCGTGCGTCGGCCAGGATGCTGCGGTTGCCCAGCGCCCGGGGGCCCCACTCGGCGCGGCCCTGGTGCCAGCCTACCACGCGTCCGGAGGCCAGCAGGTCCGCGGTCCTGCCGAAAAGCGCCTCGTCAGGAACTTTTTCCCAGACCGCCCCATGCGAGGCCGCCATGGCCTCTACCTGGGCGTCCGTGAATTCCGGGCCCAGCAGCGCGCCGCTCATGCCGTCGGCGCCCTCCGGCACGGCGCGCGGCCGGCCGAAGTAGATATGGTGGGCCGCCAGCGCGGCGCCCACCGCGCCGCCGGCGTCCCCGGCGGCCGGCTGTATCCAGACCCGGTCGAAAAGGCCGGCCCTCAGCAGGGCGGAATTGGCCGCGCAGTTCAGCGCCACGCCGCCGGCCAGGCACAGGTCGCGCGCGCCGGTAAGGCGCCTGGCCTCCGCGCCCAGCTTTACCAGCGCCTCCTCGGCCAGGCGCTGCCCGGCCAGCGCCAGATCGCAATAGTCGGCCCCCAGTTCCGTTTCCGGCAGGCGGCGCGCAAAGCCCAGGAGCGCCTCCCACTTCCCGTCCCTGGTCATGCTGAGCCCGGCGGCGTAATCGAAATACTCCTGGTTCAGCCAGAGGGAGCCGTCGGCCTTGAGTTCCACGGCTTCGGCCAGGAGCTTTCTCTTCAGGGTCTCGGCGCGGGAGGGGTCGCCGTAAGGGGCGAGGCCCATCACCTTGTACTCTCCGGAATTTACCTTGAAGCCGGTATAATGCGTGATGGCGGAATAGAGCAGGCCGAGGGAATGCGGAAAGCGCTGCTCCCGCAGCATCTCTATGCCCGCTCCGGAGCCGCGGCAGATGGAGCCGCAGGCCCATTCCCCGGCGCCGTCCACGGTTACTATGGCCGCTTCGGAGAACGGTGAGGGATAGAACGCGCTGGCCGCGTGGGACAGGTGGTGTTCGGGGAAAAGCAGTTTCAGCCGGGCCTGGTCGTAGGGCCCCGCTTCCGCCAGGCCCTCGCGGAGCAGGCGCTTCATAAAGAGCTTCTCCCGCGCCCAGACCGGGGCGGAAACGGTGAACTGCGCGGCGCCGCGGGGCGCGAAAGCGTAGTAGGTCTCCAGCATCCTTTCGAATTTAAGCAGCGGCTTTTCGTAGAAGGCCACCGCGTCCAGGTCGTCCACGGAGAGCGCGCCGCCGCCGGGGAGGCGGGCGCCGCCCTGCGCCAGGCAGGCCTGCACCGCGTTGACCGGGAAAGAGGGGTCGTGCTTGCGGCGCGTGGCGCGCTCTTCCTGCATGGCGAAGACCACCTTGCCGTCCACTATGAGAGCGGCGGCGGAATCGTGGTAAAAAGCCGAGATGCCTAAGATCTTTGTGGCCATGCGTGCCAGGGGAAAGACCGCCCGGGCGCGGTAAGCTGAAATTAGACTATAATAAATCTTTGTTCAGCGTGCCAGAGAAAGGTCTAAAACCATGTCCTATATTTACGCGGCGTTAAAACGAACGGCGGTCGCCGCGGCGCTAGTCGGGCTGCTGCAGGCGCCCTCGCCGGCGGGAGAAGAACACCAGGAGTATTTTTGCCGGGACATAAAAAAGCCCTTCTTTTCCGCGGAGCCCGCCCCCGGCGGCGGCCTGAAAGTGCGGCCCGGCCGCCCGCGCGCCCTTGCCTTCGAATTCCTGGCCCCTAAACCATCCGGCACGGCGCGGGTATTCGTGATAGGGGAATCGGCCGCCGGGCTGCTGGGGCGCGGCGAAGACCGCCTGCTGGAGTTCCTGGGCCGCGCCTTCCCGGGTCAAGTCGCTGAGCTGGTGAACTGCGGCATGCCTGGTTACGAAAGCCGGCGCGTGCTGGAGGTTTTTGGCCAGGCGCTGGTTTACCAGCCGGACCTGCTGGTAGTGCTGAGCGGCAACAACGAGACAGGGCAGGACTTCTGCCCGGATTTCAGGTCAGACCTGGACCGGCGCGCCCGCAGGATAAAGACCCGCCTGGCCGGGCTCTCCCTGCCGGCGGCGGAGGCGGCGGGCGCCGTTTCGCTGGCCATTCACGAAAGCCGCCTCCGGGAGATGGCAGCGCTGGCCCGCAAGGCCAGGGTCCCGGTGCTGTTCTGCACGCTGCCGGCCAACCTGAAAGATTTCGCGCCGTCCGGCTATCCGCCGCCGGAGGCGGAGGCCGGCATACGGCTGGCCGGCAAAGATCCCGGGGCGGCGCTGAGCGCCCTCTCGCGGCGCGGTTTGCGCGGCGAGCCTTTCGCGCTGTTCTATTCCGGCCGGGCCCTGGAAGCGCTCGGGCGCTACGCCGAGGCCAGGGAGAAATACGAGGCCGCCGTAAAATACGACCCCGCCCTGGACCGCAGTTCCAGCGAGCGCAACGCCATGATACGGCGCGTAGCCAAAGAGGAAGGCGCCTGCCTGGCCGACCTGGAAGCGGCGTTTTCCGCCGCCGCCAGCAACGGCATCACGGGCGGAGAACAGCTGGCCGACGGGGTGCACTGGTTCAAGACGTATTCTCCTTTTGTCAGCGCGGAGCTGGGGCGGGCCGCCGCGGCCTGCCTGGCCGCGGACCCGAGTAAAATTCCGGTCCCGTCCAGCCTGTTGCCGTCCAAGCCGGGCGCGGATGATTTTCAACTGGTGCTTTCTTATGCCGGAGCCTACGCCATGGACCTGGGGGGCAGCCGCGCGCGCCCCGGCGCGCCCGCGGAGCGCGTCATAACGGCGCTGCAGCGGCTCTACCGCCTGGACCGCGCCAGGTTGGAGCGCCTGCTGCGGGACCCGGGGTTGCTGCGTAAAGAGCTCCGGGAAAGCAGCTGGACCCCTTCCCTGAAAACAAACCTGGAAAAATGGCGTCCCGCCCTGCTGCGCGCGGCGGTAGAGATGCTGCGCCGCGCCGGCAGGACCGCCGAAGCCGCTAAGCTGGAGGTCATGCTGCCGCCCGGAGAAGATCATGAAGCCGCGCCTGCCCCTGAAAGCCAAAGGACGGCGGCGGGGCCCGCTCCGGACAGGCCTCTGCGCGCCGGCGAGGCTCAGGGCAAACGTTTCGCGGACAAGGCCGGCCGGAAGTTTTCAGCGGGAGACCTGGAGGGGGCGAAAGAACTGCTGGTGCGTGCCACGGAGGCGGACCCGGACAATCTGGGGACCCGCCTTACAGCCTGCGCGCTGGCTTCGCGCCTGAAAGCCGCCGAGTTCGGAGAAGAGCAGTGCGGTGAAGCCGTCTACCTGGCGGCTTACCCGCCCAAGCACGCGCTGCCCGTGCCCGACGCCGAGGCCGCGGCTTTCCTGGGACGGGCCGCCCTGCGCCTGGAAACCGGCGCGGCGGGCGCCTGCGAAGACCTTAAGCTGGCCCTGAAAAAAGCTTCGTCCTCCTGGGCGCAGGCGGCGCAGGCCAGGGCGTTGGCGCAGGAACGCTGCACCCGCTGAGAGGTAACGGGGAACTTCAGGCTGCGGCCAGTTCGAACATCCGGTCTATGGCCACCTTGGCGCGCGCGGCTATGGCGGCCGGCACCAGCACTTCCTGCGGCGCCGGGTCCCTGAGCAGGGCCAGCACGCTTTGCAGCGTGATGGACTTCATGTAAGGACAGAGCCGGCACATCGCTATGAAATTCTTTTTAGGAAAGCGCAGTTTCGCCAGTTCTCCGAAACCGCATTCCGTGACCAGCAGGTAGGCCGCCGCGTCGGTGCTCTCCACGTAGCGCATCATGTCGCCGGTGCCGCCCATGAAATCCACCGCCGCTATAAGCTCCGACGGGCATTCCGCGTGCGCCAGGGCCACCAGGCCCGGGTGTCTCTTGCGGTACACGTCTATCAGTTCCGGGCGGAAACGTTCGTGCACCACGCAGGTGCTGTTCCAGAGGAAGATGTCCCGGCCTGGCGTTTTGCCCAGCGTCCTGGCCAGGTTGGCGCCCATGAAACGGTCCGGCACGAAGATGACGGCCTGGTGGCGGCGGTACATTTCTTTCAAGATCTTCTCCGCGTTGGCGCTGGTCACTATGCAGTCCGACTCGGCCTTTACCTCGGCCGAGGTGTTGATGTAGGTGACCACGGGGCAGCCGGGGTGCTCCCGCCTAAGCTTGCGCACGTCGGCGGCGGTTATGCCCTCGCTGAGCGAGCAGCCCGCGTTGGAGGACGGCACGAAGACCTTCCTGGAGGGGTTCAGGATCTTGGCCGTCTCGGCCATGAAGTGCACGCCGCAGAAAATTATCTCTTCCGCGCCGGTCCTGCGGCAGTCGTCGGCCAGTTTATAGGAATCCCCTACCAGGTCGCCGATGCCGAGTATTATGTCGGGCGTCTGGTAGACGTGCGCGCAGACCACCGCCTTGCGCGCCTTCTTCAGGCGGTTGATCTCCAGCGTAAGCGCGGCCGTGTCCGCCAGGGCGCCCTCCGCGCAGCGGCGGTGCAAACCCAGGGCGGTGAGCCGCGTTATTTCTTCTTCCAGGGGGGAAGCCATCAGCCTTTCAGCGTCCATTTGCCGAGGATGTCGGGGTGGTTGGTGAAAATGCCGTCCACGCCGATCTCTTTCATGCGCAGGGCGTCCTTTTTTTCGTTCACGGTGTAGACACAGGCGCGGAAGCCCGCTTTTTTGATCTTGGAAATATTGAACTTGAAGGCGATGCGCAGGGCCAGGTGGAAGTTCACCGCGCCCACGGCCCGGGCTTTCTTGAGGGCCGGCAGCAGCAGCACGGTGCTTAGGTTGTGGCCGAGGTAGGCCAGCTTCAGTTCCGGGGAAAGTTCCCGGAAGCGCCGGAGGGTGCCGTGGTCGAAGCTGGAGACGATGGTCTTTTCGAACAGGCCGGGCTGGCTGCGCAGGAAGGCCAGCAGCTTTTCCTCGATGCCGGGGTAAACATTGCCGTCGTTCTTCACCTCGAAGTTCAGCCACCGGGAGACCGGGCCGATAACGTCTATGACCTCTTCCAGGCGGGGCACGTGCTGAAAGGCGCGGTCGCGCTTGAAATGCGCCGCCACGTTGTATTTCTTCAGTTCGGCCCAGGTGAGGTCCGCTATGCGCACGTCCTTGCCGGCGGTGCGCTTGAGGTCGAAGTCGTGGTGCACCACCAAAATGCCGTCCCGGGTCTGGTGCACGTCGAATTCAAACTCGTGCGAGCCCATCTCTACGGCCAGGGCGAAGGCCTTGAGGGTGTTTTCTGGCGCGTAGGCGGAGGCGCCGCGGTGGGAGATTATTTTCATATGAAAAGCTCGGAAATTCCGGCGAAGGTCTCCTTTGAGTAGTCGAAGCCCGTCATCTTGTCCCGCTCGGAGCCGGGGCCGTGGAAATCGCTGCCGGCCGTGACGAAGAGGCCGTGGCGCGCGGCCAGCGAGGTGAACTCGCGGATAACGGCCTGCGTATGGGCCGGGTAGAAGGCCTCTATGCCGTCCAGCCCGGCGTCCTTCCAGGCGGGCAGGTCCAGCACCTTGGATACCACTCCCGGGTGGGCCAGCACGGCCTTGCCGCCGGCGTCCTTGATGGTGCGGATGGCCTCTTCCACGGAGGGGCCGTTGGGGCTTACGTAGGCCGCGGCGCCCGGCGCCAGGTAGCGCTTGAACGCCTGGCTGCGGGTCGGTACCAGCTTGCGGGCGCGCATCACGTCGGCCACGTGCGGGCGGCCCACGGTGCGGTTGCCGGTCACGGGCAGGTCCTCGAAGGCGATCTCTATGCCCAGGCCCTTGAGCAATTCCAGGATCTTCTTTATGCGCACCACGCGCCGGCCGCGGAATTCCGCCAGCCGCGCGGCCAGTACGGGGTCGGCCGGGTTCATGCCGTAGCCCAGGATGTGGAGGTTCTCGTGCAGGCAGGTGCTGATCTCCACGCCGTAGCAGTATTTTATGCCGGCGTCCTTCAGGGCCGGCTCCAGCTCGGCCCAGCCGCCGGTCATGTCGTGGTCGGTGAGCGAGAAGTAGCCTATGCCGGCGCGCGCGGCTTCCCTGGCCAGGGCGGCCGGGGTAAGCGTGCCGTCGGAGTAGGTGGAGTGGGAGTGGAGGTTTATGAGAGCCATGTCGAAAAACAGCGCGCGGACCGTGGGTAAGCCCCGCCGGTCCGCGCAAGACTGGAACCGTTAAGGCTTAACCTACGGCTATTTCCTTGACCTCGGGAACTTCCTGCCGGATCATGCGCTCCACGACGTTCTTGAGGGTCATGGTGGCGTGGGGGCAGCAGCCGCAGGCGCCGGTCAGGCGCACGGTGACTATGCCTTTCTTCTCGTCCACGGCGACCAGTTCCACGGAACCGCCGTCGGCGGCGAGCATGGGCTTTATCTTCTCTATGACTTTGGAGACTTTATCTTTCATAATAGTGTGCACCTCGTATACTAAATTATACCATAGCCGCGGTTCCCGGCCGGGAGGGCGGGGCGGGGCCGCCGGATCGCGGTCGGACACCCTTGACAAGTCAAGATATGTCCTTATAATATAGATAGGCGCCGTCGATACTTCCTTGAAACACCTCTCCTGTGGGTCTTTTGGCCTATGCGCCGGTAGGCCGTTGGGCCTTTGATTAAAGTCAACCGATGAGGAAAACTATAGTAGAGACCATTATGAAACGGGTACTGCTGACAGCGTTGGCGGCCATGGCCGTCCTGACCGGGGCTTTAAAGGCCCAGGACCTTTCTTTTGACGGTCTCTACAAAGACCTGCCCGCCCCGGCGGCCGCCCCGGCAGTGCCGGCCCCGGCTTTGGCCGCGCCGCCGCCGGCGGTTCCTCAGGGGGAGCGCGAATGGCTGGTGATGGTCTTCATAAACGGCGTCAATGACCTGGGCATACTCGGTTTCGCCGACAAGAGCATAAACGACATGGAGAAAGTGGGGTCCACGGATAAAATGGCAGTGGTGGTGGAGTACGGCATCCTGGGCGAGGACGGCTCTGACGCCCGCAACCTGCAGTTCCAGCGCGGCTCCAGGACCATCTACGTAACCCGCGACAACGACCCCGGCCGCATAACTTCCGTTCCTTTCTATTCCTCCAACGACGCAGACATGGGCAGCGCCGCCAACCTGGTGCGTTTCGTGAAGCGGGCCGCGCGCCGGTTCCCCGCCAAACATACCGCCGTTATAATCTGGAACCACGGCGCCGGGCGCCTGGGCATAGCCTATGACGACGTCACCAAGAACCACATGGAGATAGACCAGCTGGGCCGGGCCCTCGGCCAGGTGCGCCAGTTCCTGGGCCGCCGCATAGACGTTTTCGCCACCGACGCCTGCCTGATGCAGATGGCCGGTGTAGCCTACGAATTCAAGGACGCCGCCGAAGTTATAGTGGGTTCGGAAGAAGTCATTCCCGGGGACAGCTATCCTTACGACGCCATACTGGGGCCGCTGGCCGCCAATCCCGGCCTGAACGCGGAGCGGGTGGGCGCCCTGATGGTGGACGCTTACGGGGACTACTATGCCGGCGACAAGATCACCCTCTCCGCCCTGCGCACCTCTGCTTTGCCCGGTTTCGTGGCCCGCCTGAACAGTTGGGTGGAGGCTGTTAAGGCCGACCCCAAGGCTTTCAAGGCCGCCACCTCCAGGGCCTCCACGGACGTCACTCAGGCTTTCAGCATGAAGGATTCCAAGGACCTGTCCGACTACCTGGGCAATGTTAGCGACCTGCTGGCCAAGAGCCCCGCGGTCAAGGCCGCCGGCGCCGACCTGCGCAGCTATGTTTCCGGCAGTCTGCTGGTTCGCGACACCGCCGCTCCGGCCCTGCCCAGGGCCTCAGGCCTGGCCATCTATATCCCGTCGCTGCGCTACAATTCGGCCAACTATGAGAAGCTGCTGTTCGCCCGCGATTCCCTCTGGGACGATTTCCTGCGGGACATGATGGAGGAGCGGCTTAAGCCGTAAGTTATGAACGCCCTGCGCGCCAGAAAGCCGGCCTTTGCCGCCCTCGCGGCGCTGTTCCTGCTTTGCTGCGGCACGGCTTTCGCGCAGAAGGCGGCGGACCGCCTGCTGGCCTACGAGGCGGCGATCTCGAGCGGCGACCCGGCGGCCGCGGCGGCTTTCCTGAGGGACAGGGAAGCTTTCAACCTTTCGGCGGCGGACGCCCGGAAAGGTCCCGAACTGCTGGGCAAAGCGGAAGCGCTGAAAGACCTGAAAGATCTGCTGGCCATGCCCTGGGACCGGGAGAAGGCCAATAAACTCAATGGCGCCCTCTCCATAAGGATAGATGCGGACAAGCCCCTTGCCAAGGTGGGGGTGGGACCCGAGCCCGAGAAGCTGCTGACCTGGCTGGAAAAGTACCAGCCCTCTTATCCCCAGACCAAAAAGGCGGTGGTAAAGACCGCCATCCGGCAGTGGGAAGTGGTTTTCGGGACCATGACGGACCTGCGCGAGATGAGCTGGGACCAGGCGCGGATGCTGCAGGGGCGCGGCGTGACCGTTACCAAGGATAGCTGGGGCTCCATGGTCATCAGCGAGCGCAATGCCGTGATAGCCCAGCTCATGAAACAGGATGACTCTTTCATGATCTATAACGACGCGGCGCTGGCGGCCAAGAAAGACATGATGGCGCTGGAGGCCTCGATTAAAAAAGTGCAGAGCAGGCTGACCCCGGAGCAGCTGGCGCAGCTGGCCGGCAAGCCGCTGGACGACCAAGCCTACCTGCTGGGTAATTTCTTCGACGGCGGCGCCGCCAAGGGCGACGACGACCTGGCGCGCATCCACGCCGCGCGCGACTCGCTGCCAAAAGAAGTGCTGCCCGCGCAGCAGCGTGACCTGCTGGGCGGCATGGTGGGGCCCGCGGTCTCCAAGGAACTGGCCGGCACCAAGGCCGGGCAGCGGGTGCTGGCCTTCTACGCCAAAGAAGGCCCCATGAAGATAGTTATCCGGCCCGTGACCGGTAAATATTCCGAATACGATCCCGCCACCCGCACCATAGCCCTGAATTCCGAGACCATACAGCAGTATATGCGCATGAAAGGCTACACCGCCGATTCTGTGATGCGCAGCCCGGAGCAGGTGGCTGAGATAGCCAAGTACATGTCTCCCGTAGTGGTCTATGAGTCGGCCCACCAGATGCAGGATTCCTGGGCGCGTAATCAGGGCGTCTATAAACCCCATGTGCAGGAGGACGAAATAGAGGCCCTGTCGCTGGAAGGGCTCTATACCGCAGAGAAACTGCGCAAGGATAAGGCCTTCCGCGGCATCATGGATTCCAGCCGCGGCTTCTCCAGCTATGCCTCCAAGCGTGTGGACATAGCTACCGAATTCTCCGCCAGCGGCTCCAAAAAATTCGCCACCACTGTGCGCCAGCGCTATTTCTCCGGCCTGCCCTCGCTGGACGCGGCCGCCTCGCAGGTGCTGAGCGCCGTGTCCGAAGAACTGGCCCGCCGCTCCTCGCTCAGCGTGCAGGAGCGGGCGCAGAACGACACCGTGAACCTGACCCTGCAGGAAGCCATGGAGATGACCCCGGAGGAGCTAGCCGGCTCGGCCGGTGAAATAAGTACCGAAGCACTTGCTAAAATAGAGAGGGACCTGTCCGCGCTCGGAGTTTACAAGAGCCGCTATTCCGCCTCCGAGAGGGACAGCCGCAAGGCGCTTAAAACTCTCAAGACGAACGCGTCGGCCAAGACGGCCGCGCCGCCCGCTTTATGAAGAAACTGCTGCCCGTATTGATGCTGCTCGGCCTGTGCGCCGGCGCCCTCCGCGCCGACGGGACGCCCGCCGCCTCCGCCGCGCCCGCCGCCCCGGCCGCCCCCGCGGTCAAGTTCAAGAAGTACGTGATGGACCACGGGTACTTTTCCTGCACGGTCCCGGTCTCCTGGTCCATCAACCGGGAGAAGGACCGGGACGAGGATTACAGGATCTTCGAGGTCCAGCTGCTGGCGCCCAATTCCGACAAGGCGCCCACCAGCATCTTCGTGTCTTATTACGCCGCGGAGAACGAGGACTTCGACGGTTATGAGGATTTTATAGACCGCAACGCCTACAACGCCCTGGGCGAGACCAAGAGCGAGCGCGAGAACTACGAGCCTGTGCGCAAGATAAAACTGGCCGGCCGCCGCGCCCTGGAACTGGCGCGCGAGAAAATGGTCTTCCTGCACCCCGAGAGCAAATCCGACGAAAGCGTGCAGCTGAAGGAAAAGCTGTACGTGCTGCCGGCCAAGGCCGGCTTCTACGTGCTGCACTTCTCCGCCCAGAAGGAAGCCTTCGCGGAAAACCTTCCGGTCTTCGAAAAGGTGGCCCGCAGCTTCAAAGGCAAGCCGTAGCCGCCCGCGGCCAGGGCCATGAAAAAACCGCGCCCTGCCGGCGCGGTTTTTCTTTTCAGCAAAGAGCCGGCTATTTCGCGTTCTTTTTTGCGGCCAGGTGCTCCACGAGGTCGGCGGGGTAATCCGTAATGATGGCGTCCACGCCGGCGGCTATGGCCAGGTCCCACTCTTTGGGGGTGTTGATGGTCCAGGGGGCCACCTTGATGCCGGCCGCCTGGGCCTCTTTCACGGCCTCGGGGGTTATCCACTTGTAGTTGGGGCTCCAGATATCCGTCCCGGCGGCCTTCAGGGCCGGCACGATGTCCAGCAGTTCCTCGTACGTCAGCTGGGCGGTGCGGATCTCCGGGGCCGCCAGTTTTACCGCCTTCAGCGAGCGTACGTCGAAAGACTGCACTATCACGCGCTTTTCCATTTTGTGCTTTTTCACCGTCTCCGTCACCAGCCTGGCGAATTCCGCCGGCGCCGGGGTGAGCGAGGGCTCATAAGGGAACAGCTTGGTCTCAATATTGAACTCCACCCGGGCCGCCGCTTCGTAGCCGGACTTCTTCACCAGCTCGAAAACCTCGTCCAGGGTGGGCATGCGCTCGCCGGGCACGCTGATCTGCCTGGGGAACTTGGCGTTGGGCAGGGAACCGCAGTCGTAGGTCTTCAGTTCCGCCAGCGTGAGCGACCGGATAGGCACGGCCCGCTCCAGTTTTTCTCCTTCCGGGCCCACGCAGCGTTCCGGGGTGACCTTGGGTTCGTGGGAAACCACCACCACCCCGTCCTTTGTCACGCCCAGGTCCATCTCCAGCACGTCGGCGCCGGCCAGCAGCGCAGCTTCGAAAGCGGGAAGGGTGTTCTCCGGCACGGTGCCGCGGCTGCCGCGGTGGCCGTGCACCAGCGGCAGTTTAAGTTCCGCCGCCCAGCCTGAGGGAACGGCAGCGACCAGCAGCGCGAGAATTATTTTTTTCATAAGCAGCCTCCGGGTATTGTCTTAATAGTACAAAACCAGGGCTTTACATGAAAGCGCAGAACTGGTAAATTCAGGACGCATGCGGGGGACGCTGTTGACTTATTGACTAACCGCCCCGAAGATGGCGGAAACAGGATAGCGAGCCCGAAGTCAGTCAATAAGTCAACAGCATCCCCTGACGGGGGCGCGGGGAATTGGTATCATAACTGTAGCGAAATGAAGTATTTCGACGCTCATAATCACCTGCAGAGCTATCCCTCCGACTCCGAGGGCGACGCCGCCATGGCGGCCGCCGAAGCCGCCGGGGTGGAGGGGATGCTGGTCTGCGGCACTTCTCCGGCGGACTGGGGGACGGTGCTGGAACTTTCGCTGCGGTATCCCGGCATAACGCCTTGTTTCGGCCTGCACCCGTGGTTCGCGGCCGAAGAAGGCTGGCTGGACCGGTTGGAGGAGTTCCTCTCGCGGGCGCCGTCCTGCGTGGGAGAGATCGGGCTGGACGGCCTGAAAGGCCTGCCCGGCCACGAGGAAAATTTCGCCGCGCAGCTGGCGCTGGCTAAAAAACTGAAGCGCCCGGCCGTCATCCATTGCGTGAAGAGCTGGGGCAAACTGCCGGAACTGCTCAGGGCTGCGCGCCCGCCCGCCTTCATGCTGCACGCTTACGGCGGCGCGCCGGAGCAGACCGCGGAACTGGCGGCGCTCGGGGCCTATTTTTCTTTCGGCCCGGAGCTGGCCGACCCTAAACGGGAAAAACTGCGCGCCGCGCTCGTGGCGGTGCCGCGCGGGCGCCTGCTCCTGGAGAGCGAGGCGCCGGAAAAAAACGTGCCCGGGCGCCCGGCCGGGCCGGCCGCGGTAGCCGCGGCGGCGGAGGCCGCGGCGGACCTGCTGGGCCTGTCCGAAGATGAACTGGCCGGCCTGACGCTGGGCAACGCTGAAAATTTTATCCGCGAAATACAGTAAGGGCCGCGGTCTCAATAGCGGAGGGAGGAGAACGTGAAACATGGTAAAAAGCTGGTCTTGACGGTTCTGACGCTGAGTTGCGCCGCCTGGACGGCCTTGCGGCCCTGGGGCGGGCCGCCGCCGGATCTGCGCGACGCCCCGGCCTCGGGCGGGGCGCAATACGTGGCCAGCGACGATCCCAACTACTGGCACGTGGTGAACCAGAAAGTGCTGCCCGGCATGCGCAGGGACTGGAAGAATTATTTCTCCCAGGCGCGCGTGGGGCAGGTGACGGACTGGGCCGGCGGCAAACTCTACCGCGGCAGTGAAGGCGCGCTGTTCGTGGACGCGGGCGGGGAAGCCATCATGCTCTGGAGCCAGTCCATGGACTTTAATTCTCTGGCGCTCAATAACCGGGCCATAGCCGCGCAGTGGTTTCGCCAGTACGGGTTCAGACCGGTTGGCGCGCCCGTTAACACCCGGGACGGTTTTTCCCCGGATTCCTTCACGCGGCGCATTTCCGCTTACGAGACGGCGCATCCCCTCATCAAGTGGATGGTCCCCATCTACAATTCCCTGCGGCCCGGCGGCAGCAGGCGCTGGAAGAACTACACCCTTATCCGCGCCGGCAACCCCGGCTGCCTGCTCATCATGGACGCCGCCGGCGAAGTGAACCAGCTGTGCGTGGCCGATGACATCCGGGCCAACATGCGGGGCGGTTACGGCGGGTTCCTGGGCGACCTGGCCGACGCGGTAGGCGGTTACCAGGGCGGCTGACCGGGAGGACAACATCGATGAGCGACGACAGGCTGGCGCGCATACGCCTTATGCTGGGCGAGGAGAACCTCGAGCGGCTCAAGAACTCCTTTGTGACGGTGGTGGGCTTGGGCGCGGTGGGCAGTTACGCCGTGGAAGGCCTGGCCCGGTCCGGCGTGGGCCGCCTGCGGCTGGTGGATTTCGACGTGCTGCGGGCCAGCAACATCAACCGCCAGCTCTACGCGCTGGGCTCCACGCTGGGCAGGCATAAAGCGGAGGTCGCCGCCGAGCGCGTGCTGGACATCAACCCGCGGTGCCGGGTGGAAAAGCTTAACGCTTTCGCGGCGGAGGACACTTTCGCGGCCATCCTGGACGGCCGCCCGGACCTGGTGATAGACGCCATAGACTCCCTTGGGCCAAAGGCCGGGCTGATAGCCGAGACCGTGCGGCGCGGCCTGCCGCTCATAGCGTCCATGGGCGCGGCCCTGCGCACCGACGCGGCCGCGGTGCGGGTGGGCCCCATCAAGGACGTCAGAGGCTGCCCGCTGGCGGCCAAGGTGCGCAATCTGCTGCGCAAGAGCGGTACGCACCTGGACTTTACCTGCGTCTACTCACTGGAACCGGTGGGGGAGTTGAGCAAGAGACGCCAGGTGGACCCTGAAACCGAATTTTTCGAGAAGGGCCGCCGCCGGGCGGCCCTGGGCAGCCTGCCCACCCTGACCGGCATCTTCGGGCTTACCATCGCCAACGCCGCCATCCAGCTGCTTACCGCAAAGCGCTGACGCCCGGCTTAAAGCCGGTCGAAGGACCTTAACTTCTGGATCTTTGTCAGGGACAAGCCGGGGCCGGCGGACAGTCGGTAGCGGCGCTGGCGGAATCCTGCTCCGAAACCACCTTGATGGTCTTCATGCCCGTGCCGCAGCTCAGCACGCGCACACAATGAGTGGTGTCGACACCGTTGATCTGCCCGGGCACGTTAAGGCTGATGTCGCTGGGAATGGAACCCGTGAACCAGCCGGGATACAGGCTCTGGAAATAGCCGTGACTCCTGGCGCCGGCGGCAACGGCGCGCAGGGTGCGCGACGCCTGCATATAATAACCCAGGATCCATTTAAGCACCATGACGGCCAGAAGGGACATCATGACCGACATTATCAGTACGTGCAGGAGCACCATACCCCCGCGCAGACGGCTTTTCATAGTTAGAGTCTAGCAGAGAAACACCGCGGGTTCAATCCCGCGGTTCAGCGCTTTTCCAGCCAGGCCAGCACCGCCGGCAGTACCGGGGCGTTGGAGAGCATCTGCGCCCCGTGACCGCTTATCCCGTCGGCAAAAACCGCCGCCGCGGGATAGAGACGCGCCAGCGCGCCGGAACTTTGCCAGGCATAGGAGTCGCCCGGGGCGGCCACCAGCAGCGTCCGCGGCCGCGCCGCGGGGAAATAGTCCCGCGCGAGCACGCCGGCGTAATCCAGGCCGGGGGAAAGCAGCACCAGCGCCCCGGGTTTAACGGGACCCTGAGCCGCGGCTTTCAGGGACAGGTTGGCGCCTATGCTGGCGCCGCAGAAAACAAGCTTGTCCGGGGCAATGCCTTTTTTTACCAGCCAGAGGGCCGCGGCCGTTATGTCGCCCGAGGCCGCAGCCCAGTCCCGCCGGGTGAAGCGCCGGTAGTCCGCCGGCCGGCCGCCGCAGCTGAGGCTGCGGTTATGCCCGCGCAGGTCCAGCGAAAGGTAGCCGTGGCCGGCCGCACGCAGCGCCTGCTGCAGGGGGGCCCACTCGTTCTTGGAAGACCCCAGCCCGTGCGTATTTATGAAGACAAAGGCGCCCGAGGACGGGGCCAGGTAGAAAGCTTCCAGCCGGCAAGCGTCGGCGGTGGTGAAACCGACCGTCTGCTGTTGCGCGTTCAGCGCCCCGCCGGCCAGCAGCGCCAGCGCGAATATCATGACCCGCATCGCCGCTCCTTAATCCCGCGCGTGATGTTTCTTCCAGGTGAGGGCCAGCAGGAATATGGCGAGCACGCAGGAGACCAGCAGCAGCTTGAAGCCGCCGTCCCAGCCCCAGCGGTCCACCACCCGCCCTATCCCCACTTCCGCGATGACCGCGCCGAACATGTAACCGAAAAAGCCGGTAAAACCGGCGGCGGTGCCCGCCGCTTTCTTGGGCACCATATCCACGGCGCTCACTCCTATGAGCATGACGGGGCCGTAGATCAAAAAGCCGATGACGAACAGCGAGGCCGAGTCCACCCAGAAGCGCCCCGCCGGGTTCTGCCAGTACACGTACACGGCCAGCGTGACGAAAAGCATATAGATGACGGAGATGGGGCCGCGGCGGCCGTGGAAGAACCTGTCCGACGCCCAGCCGGCCAGCAGGGTCCCGGGAATGCCGGCCCATTCGTAGATGAAGAACTGCCAGCGCGCCGTGTCCTGCGGGCAGCCTTTAACCGCGGTCAGGTACGTGGGCGCCCAGTCCAGCACGCCGTAGCGGATGACGTAGACGAAAATGTTGGCGAAGGCGATGATCCACAGCGGCTTGTTCCTGAGGACATGGTTCAGCAGGATCTCCTTGGCGCCCATTTCCCGCTCGGGGTCCGCCACGCCGGTGTCCGGGTAGTCGCCCGTGTATTCCTCTATGGGCGGCAGGCCGCAGCTCTGCGGCGTGTCGCGCAGGAACACGGCTATCAGCAGGCCCATGCCTATGGCCAGGAAGGCTGGCACGTAGAAAATCAGGAAGAACGGCAGCCGCCCGTCCCCGGTGACGGCGGCCAGGCCCAGCAGGGCGGCCAGAGCCAGCGCCCAGTTGACCACGGGGCCCACTATGCCGCCGCCCACGTTGTGAGCCAGGTTCCAGACGGCGAACTTGGTGCCGCGTTCGTCGTCCGAGAACCAGTGGGTCAGGGTGCGCGCGCACGGGGCCCAGCCCATGCCCTGGGCCCAGCCGTTGACGAACCACAGGGCGGCCATGGCCCACAGCGAGCCGGCCAGCGTCGGGAACAGCAGGTTGATGAGGCCGGAAAGGATAAGGCCGGTGGCCATGAAATAACGCGGGTTGGACCGGTCCGACACGTTGCCCATTACGAACTTGCTCAGCCCGTAGGCCACCGCCAGGCCCGTGGCGATAAGGCCTACGTCGCCCTTGGAGAAACCGTAGTGGTTTATGAGGTAGGGCTTCGCGAGCGAAAAATTCTTGCGTACCAGGTAGAAGCCGGCGTAGCCGAAGAAGATGGAGAGCATTACCTGCCAGCGCAGGGCCTTGTAGCGGGCGTCGCGCAGTTCCTGCGGCAGGCGGGGGGTGTGGGAGGCTGGGCGGTAGAGGGCCAGGAAGCGGTCCAGCATGATGTCCTTTAGGCGCGGCTCGCGCGGTCCCGGTTCAGGGGGTCAGGCCGTCGTGGGAGCCGGCGGGGGGGCGGAGGTTCTCCAGTTCCAGGGCCAGTTCTTCCGGCAGCAGCACCAGCAGTTCGCTTTTGGCGGCGGCCTTGTCGGTGCGCATCTCTACGGTGACGGCGATATTGCGGAAATCCTGCTGCAGCTTGGGTATGCGCTTGAATTCGGCAATGAGGGCCTCTATGCCGCCTTCCGTGAAACGGGGCACCGCCGGCATAAAACTCTTCTTCAAGGCGTTGAGCAGCGTGCTCATGACGGCGTTGAGGACGATATTGCCGAGTTCGGTCAGCATGATCTCCTCTGCGGGCGTGGTGGCGGCGCTGCGGGGAAAGGCGTGGCCCGTGAAGCATTCCGAAACGCAGGCCATGTCGGCCCGGTCGAAGAGCATGATGCCGGTAAGCGGCGCGGCGCCAGGCAGCGTGAAATAGACGGCGGAGGCCGGGCGGGTGAAGTCATGGAGCTTGAGCGCGTCCCGCAGGGAGCCGTAGGCCACCTTGGTCCCCAGCACGTGCCAGGTGCCGGCCGAGACGCGCGAAATGCGCAGCAGGCATTTGGCCACGCTGAGGGCGGTCAGGCTTTCCAGGGCAAGGCTGGGTTTGGGGCTCATGGGTTTCAGGCCAGCTTTTTGAGCAGGGCCTCCAGCTCGTCGTACATGAAAGGTTTGTGGAGGATGCCGGTGGCGCCTTTCTCCATCAGCTCGGTGGTTATCACTTCCTGCTGCACGGCGGTGACCATCACCACTTTGGCGGCGGGGTCCAGGGCCTTGAGCTCCGGCAGGGTTTCCAGGCCGGTCTTGCCGGGCATGATAAGGTCCAGCAGCACCAGTTCCGGGCGCTGTTCCTTGAAGATCTTGATAGCTTCGTTGCCGTCGCCGGCTTCGCCTACCACCAGGTGGCCCATTTCCGTCAACAGGTCCTTTATCATGCTCCTGGTAAGCACGTTATCGTCAACCACCAGTACTTTCATAGCCGGACTCCCTGAAACCCGTTTCTCACCCGAATAAAATAGATTATATACAAAAATACGCCCCGCCCGCAGAAGAAAGGGCCGGAGGGGTTTTGACTGAACGGGCGGCATATCCTAGAATGAGAGATATGAACGGAAAAGATAAAAGGCGCGCGCCGCGCAGTCTGCGCGATTCCGTAATAGAGATCTTCGACGCCGAAGGCAACGTGGCGGCCACCGGCCGCCTTATAGACTTTTCTGACACGGGGGCGTCTTTCTTCGTGGGCGACCCGCTGGTGATGCCGGAAAGGTTCCGCGCCCGGCTCCGCTTCCTCGACCGGGGCGTGCTGGACGCGCGGGCCCGCGTGGTGTGGATGCGCCGCGATAAGAACATGACCCGCTACGGCATAGCTTTCGATTCCCTTAAGCGCGTGCACCCTACCGGCGAATTCAAGAACATCTGGGGATAGAGGTCTTATGGACAAAGCGGCCGCGGCCAGGGAGATACTGCTGCTGGGCGCGCTGGCCGAGGCCCGCGCCGCGGCGGCGGCGGCCGGGGTGGAGCTGGTGCCGCTTAAAGGCGCCGCCCTGCTGGAGCTGGGCCTTTACCAGCCCGGGGAGCGGGGGATGACTGACGCGGACGTGCTGGTGCGCCCCCGCGACCTGGAACTTTTCGAGAAAGTGCTGCGCAAGCTCGGCTACCAGGCCATGCCAGACAGCGCCGACGCCTGGTTCAGACCCTGCGGCGGCAGCGCGCCGCCCGCCATCCTGGACGTGCACACCGGCCTCTGGCATATCCGCGACACCGAAGAGCTTTTCAGCTGGGGGCTGGAACCGGTCCCGGGGGGCCTGCGCCTGAACCTCGCGGACCTGTTCATCCACGCGGCCGTGCACCCGCTGCTGCATCACGGCGAGCTGACGGCGCGGGCGCTGGAAGACTGCGCCCGCCTGGCGGCCTCCGCCGCCGGGAGCGGGGAAAAATTCTGGGCGCTGGTGGCCCGCAAGGCGGCCGTCTACGGCCTGCGGCCGGCGCTCTGGCCCGCCGTCAGGCGCCTGGCGGCCGGTCCGGCGGGGGTGCCCTCGGCCGCGCTGGCGGCCCTGGAGCCGCGCGGCCCGGAAAAGATAAAGGCGGCCCTCTTCGAGAAGGCCGCCAAAAAACATTCCACCGTCCTGGAGTACCTGCTGCCGGTGCTCAACCGTCCCGCCCTGCTGGTGCGCTACGCCGTACCGGAAAAACGTTTTATGCTGCGGCGCTACGGCGCGGTGTCCGCGGCGCTTTACCTGCTGCGCCCGTTCAAACTTGTCTGGTCAATCCTGCGGCGCTAAACCCTTTACCAGCGTAACCATCTTGAGTATGGCGGCCAGGCGCTCCAGACCCGGCGGCTTCACCACGAAATCGAAAGCGCCTTCGCGCACCGCCTTGGCGGCCAGTTCCGCGCCGTCGAGGCTGGTAATGAGGACCACGCAGGCGTCCTTGTTCTTTTCCAGCGCCTTGAAGGAGAATTCCAGGCCGCTGGCGCCGCGCAGGTAAATGTCCGCCAGGACCACGTCGAAGGGCCGCTCCGCCAGCAGGGCGCGGGCCTGTTCCGCGTCGGAGACCTGCGTGACCTCGAAATAGGGAAAAGCCGCCAGGATGGCGTTCACGCGCTCCAGCACGTACCCTTCGTCCTCTATGAAAAGCAGTTGTTTTTTGGACATCACCAGTCCGTCCACCAGCGGCCCAGCTCCACTTTGATTGCGAACTTGGGGTTGCGGGCGCGCAGTTCGCTCATGGCCACCGGGCGCTCTATGGAAGTGAGCGGGTGCTCCAGCAGGTCCACTATCTCGGGGTTGATCTGGGCGAAATCCGGGTCCAGCAGGGTCTCCACCAGCGGGCGCGTCAGCGAACCGCGGTTCACTTTGAGCACGCGGCCTATTTCGCCGGTGGACAGCAGCACTATGGAGCCGGGCGGGTAGATGGAGACGGCCGAGATAAGGGCCTTTACGGTCTTGGCGGTAAAGCCGCGCCCTTCCTTCTCTATCAGTTCTTTTATGACGTCGGGCGAATCCAGCGGCTCGCGCCAGGCGCGGGGATGCGTCATGGCCTCGTAGACGTCGGCTATGCCTATGAGCTGCGCCAGGGGATCTATGGCCTCGCTGGAGAGCCTGTCCGGGTAGCCGGAGCCGTCTATGCGCTCATGCGTCTGGAAAATTATGCGTTTGGCCCGGTCCTTTATCTTGTAGTCCAGGTCCACTATCCGGTCCAGCTTGGCCACGCCGGATTCCGTGTGCAGCGTTATGGCCGCGAACTCCTCCTCGGTCAGGCGGGTTTCGCGGGTGTAAAGATCGGAATATTCGGTCATGCCGATGTCGTGCGCCATGGCGCAGAAACCGAGCAGGCGCAGTTCCTGGTGGTCCAGGTTCAGGGCGGTGCCCATGGCCAGCGCTATGATGGTGGTGTTGGCCGTATGGGCGCGCAGGTAATCTTCGGCGGAAGAGTAGCGCGTGTAGTTGAGCAGGACATTATTGGTCTTAAGGACTTCGGCGGCGAGGCCGCAGGTCTGCAGTATGGCCTCGTACTTTTCGGTATAGGGCTGGTTGATGGCGGACAGCAGTTCCCCTGCCTGCGTCAGTACGCGGCCGTAAACCTCCTTGGCCTGGGCGTCCAGCTCGCGGAAAGGGCGCTGCGGCTCCGGGGGGGCGCCGCGGGGCTCCCGCGAGGCCAGGGTATAGGCGGCGGCGTGCTTCTTTACGGCCTCGGCCCTTTCGGAGTGCTCGGGCGCGGGCGCGGGCCGCTGAGGGAGCGGCTCCACGGCCTCCGCGGCCTCCGGCGCAGGGGCCGGTTTTTCCGCGGCAGGGGCGGGCGCCGCGCGGGCCGGTTTCTTCGGCTCCGCGGCAGGTTCGCTCCGGGGCTTGTTCAGGTCTGAGAACCGCATACAGATATTATAAGGGAGACAGGTTAAATAAAGATTGCGGAAGAGTTACAGCTTCTTCTCGAAAAGGCGGTACTTGCGGTACAATTCCCCGCCCAGGGTCTCTATGGTGTTGTTGATGAGCGTATTGTCTTCCAGCGTCCAGGACATCTCGCCGTATTCCCAGCCCATTTTCTTCGCCGACAGGATGGCCTGCTTTATCATGAGCAGTTCCAGGCCCTTGCCGCGGAATTCCTTTTTGATGCCCAGCGTGAGCAGGCGGCCGCGGTTGAGCTTGCGGTAGAACCGGTAGAGGAAAGGCAGTATGTTGAGGGGGTTCAGGGCGCCGTTGGCCGCCTTGAGGGCGATGTTGAAATCGGGCAGCAGCAGGGCGAACCCGGCCGGCTTGCCCTCGTAGCGCGCGAAATACAGGTACTCGGGCTTGAGCATGGGTTTGAGGGCGCGGGCCAGGTCGTCCATCTCTTCGGCGGTCATGGGCACGAAGCCCCAGTTCTTCTCCCAGGCGGAGTTGTAGATGTCCTTGACCTCGTCTATGGCCTCGTTCATGCGCTTGATGTCGGTAAAACTGACCGTCACCTTGCCGTCCCGGTTCATGCGGGCGAGGATCTTCTCGAACCGGTCCGGAAAGCCGGAGGCGGGGGCGTAGCGGTAGGCGTAAAGGTCCTTGGCCTTATTGAAGCCCGCGGCCTCCATCAGGTCCAGGTAATAGGGCGGGTTGTAGGGCATCATCACCATGGGCGGCGCGTCGAAACCCTCCAGCAGCATGCCGCAGGTCTCGTTGGTGGAAGGGTTCACCGGGCCGATGGCGCAGTCCATGCCTTTGGTCTTAAGCCAGGTGCCCGCGGCCGCGAACAACGCCCCCGAAGCTTCCCGGTCGTTGACGCAGTCGAAGAAGCCGAAGAAGCCGCTCTTGTCGGCGTGGAAATTATTGTGGGCGTGGTTGACGATGGCGGCTATGCGGCCTACGGGCCGTCCGTCGCGGAAGGCCATCAGCAGGCGGCGCTCGCCGTGCCGCCAGAACGGGTGGCCGGTCTCCAGCAGGTGGCGCACGTCCTTCTTGAGGTCGCCCACCCAGCAGGGGTCCTCCCTGAACAGCTCGTAGGGATAGTCTATGAAAGCGCCGAGGTCCTTTTCGGCGATATTCCGAATTTCTAACGGCATAAATTTAACGCGGACTGCAGGGGGCCGCGGGCTACTTTACCAGCGCGGACGTCTTTTTCTTAAGGACTTTCTTTACGCAGGTCTCGAAGATGTCCAGCGCGCGGTCCAGCTGTTCCCTGGTGTGGGTGGCGGTGGCCACCACGCGCAGCATGGCGCGCTTGGGCGGCACCGCGGGGCTCACTACCGGGTTGGTGAACAGGCCGTGGTCGTAGAGCATGCGCCAGAGCATGAAAGTCTTTTCATTGTCGCCTATGATGACCGGGATGATGGGGGTCTGCGTCTCGCCGGTATTGAGGCCCATGGCCTTGAAGCGCTTCATCAGGTAGGCCGCGTTGTCCCAGAGCTTCTTGATGCGCTGGGGTTCGGCCTCTATGATGTCCAGGGCCTTGGAGATGGCGGCCACGGAGGAAGGCGGCAGGGAGGCCGAGAAGATCATGGAGCGGGAGATGTGCTGCACGTAGTGGAGGATGTCCGCGTCGCCCACCACGAAACCGCCGACCGAGGCGAAGGACTTGGAGCAGGTGCCCACCACCAGGTCCACGTCCTTGTGGGACAGGCCGAAATGCTCGCAGGTGCCGCGGCCGTGCTTGCCGAGCACGCCGGTGGCGTGCGCGTCGTCAACCATCAGGCGGGCGCCGTGGCGGCGGCAGACCTTGGAAATTTCGGGGATGGGGGCGATGTCGCCTTCCATGGAGAAAACGCCGTCCACGATGACCAGCTTGCCGTGGTTGGGGCCTATTTCCTTGAGCACCCTTTCCAGGTCGGCCGGGTTATTGTGCCGGAAGCGGCGGAGTTCGCCGTGGGAGAGGCGGCAGCCGTCGAGGATGCTGGCGTGGTTGAGCTTGTCCACTATGGCGAAATCGCCCTTGCCGACCAGCGCGGAGACCACGCCCAGGTTCATCTGGTAGCCGGTGGCGTAAATGAGGGCGGCTTCGCGGCCCTTGAATTTGGCCAGCTTGGTCTCCAGCTCGGTGTGGAGGACGGTGTTGC
Source organism: Elusimicrobiales bacterium (assembly GCA_023701245.1). Taxonomy (GTDB): domain Bacteria; phylum Elusimicrobiota; class Elusimicrobia; order Elusimicrobiales; family UBA9959; genus UBA9959. The sequence continues at coordinate 30,777 of JAMPXK010000013.1, forward strand.
CGTTGAGAAAGCGGCTGCCAGCCACGCCGGTGCCGAATTTCTGCACCGCGTCCATGGCGGCCTTCTTCATGCGGGGATCGTTGGCCAGCCCCAGGTAGTTGTTGGAGCCGAACATTATGAACTTCTTGCCCTTTATGGTGATCTCGGGGGCCTGTTCGCTTTCGAGTTCCTTGAAATAGGGGTAGATGCCTGAGGCGATGAGCTGCTTTACGATGTGGAAATTCTTGCACTTTTCAAAAATGTCGGTCATATTATCCTGATATTTTATTATATTTAGGGCCGGTTGGGGCCGGTTGGATTCACTTGCGGCCGAGTTTACGGGCGAGGGCGGTGGTGGAGCGGCCTTTGAGCAGTGGGACCAGCTTTACCCGGCCGGCGTATTCGGCGCCGACCACGGTCCCGCCGCGGTAGTCCGCGCCTTTTACCAGGATGTCGGGGCGCAGGGCCTTTATGAGCTTCAGCGGGGTATCCTCGCCGAAGATCACCACCGCGTCCACCGCCTGCAGGGCGGCCAGGACCAGGGCTCGGTCCCCCGCCTTGTTGAAGGGGCGGGAGGCGCCTTTGAGGCGGCGTACGGAAGCGTCCGAGTTAAGGCCCAGGAACAGGAAATCCCCGAAAGAGCGGGCCTTCTCCAGGGAATAGACGTGCCCCGCGTGCAGCAGGTCGAAGCAGCCGTTGGTGAAAACGGCCCGGCGCCCCGCCTTTTTAAGGGCGCTGCGCAAGGCCAGGGCCTTTTCTAGTGAAACTATCTTGCCGTTGGTTCGCATGAGGTCAAAAGTAAAGACCTGACCCCGTCAGGCGGCCTTTACGGGCTCGGCCGGGGCCAGCAGGCGCTCCATGAAGCCGGTGTCGGTCTTGCCGGCCTTGAAATCCGCGCTTTCGACTATGAGCTGGTGGGCCGGGATGGTGGTCTTTACGCCTTTCACCTTGAATTCGGCCAGCGCGCGGCGCGAGCGCTCCACCGCCATCTCGCGGGTGGGGGCCCAGACTATGAGCTTGGCCAGCATGCTGTCATAATAGATGGGCAGGTTGTAGCCCGCGTAAACGTGGGTGTCCACGCGCAGGCCGGGTCCGCCGGGCAGCAGCCACTCCTCTATGCGGCCTACCGAGGGCGCGAAGTTGCGGCTGAAATCCTCGGCGTTGATGCGGTGCTCTATGGAGTGGCCGGTGAGGGGCACGTTGTGGCCGCCGGTGTAGGTGAGCTTCTCACCGGAGGCGGCCAGCAGCTGCTCGCGCACCAGGTCGAAGCCGGTCACGCACTCGGTCACCGGGTGTTCCACCTGCAGGCGGGTGTTAACTTCCATGAAATAGAATTCGCCGGTCTGGGTGAGCAGGAATTCCACGGTGCCCACGCCCACGTACTTGGCCGCCTCGGCCAGGTCCACGGCGGCCTTCTCCAGCTTCGCGCGCAGTTTCTTGTCCACTGCGGGAGAGGGGGTTTCTTCCACCAGCTTCTGGTGGCGGCGCTGGATGGAGCAGTCCCGCTCCGGGAAAGCTATCACGTTACCGTGCATGTCGCGGGCGAACTGCACCTCTATGTGGCGGGGAAGTTCGATGTATTTTTCGAAATAAACTTCGCCGTTGCCGAAGGCGGCCTTGGCCTCGCTGGAGGCCATGGTCATCTCCTTTCCGAGCTGGGCGGCCTCGCGCACTATGCGGATGCCCTTGCCGCCGCCGCCGGCGGCCGCCTTGATCATTATGGGGAAACCGATCTTGGCCGCCGCGGCGGCCGCTTCTTTCACCGAGACGCAGTCTTTGGTACCGGGCGTCACTGGCACGCCGGCCTTTACGGCCATTTTGCGGGCCTCGGCCTTGTGGCCCAGCTGCTGGATGGACTTGGGGGAGGGGCCTATGAAGGTGATGCCGTTGTCGCGGCACGCGGCGGAGAAATCCGCGTTCTCGCTGAGGAAGCCGTAGCCGGGGTGGATGGCGTCGGCGCCGGTCACCTTGGCGGCCGAGATGATGGCCGGGATGCTGAGGTAGCTGTCCTTGGCCATGGCCGGGCCTATGCAGACGGCCTCGTCGGCCAGGCGCACGTGCAGCGAGGACCGGTCGGCCTCGGAATAGACCGCCACGGAGCCCACGCCCAGCTCGCGCAGGGTGCGTATCACGCGCACGGCTATTTCGCCGCGGTTGGCGATCAAAACTTTTTTAAACATAAGTCCTCCAGAATATCAGTTAGGCTGCCTGGGCGGGGGGCCGCCCGGCGGGGGCGGCGGCGGGGGAGCTTTCTCCACCTTGGCCTTTCCGCTCCAGAGGTTGACGTTGAAAATGAAGATGTCCTGGGTTTCCTGCCGGCGGGTGCGCGGGTTCAGGATCTCCTGGCGCAGGAATACGCGGTATTCGGGCCCCTTTATATGGGCGGCCATCCACTGGTCCTTGGGCAGGTACTTGGCGTTCTGGGGGCCCAGTTTGGCCTTCATAGCCTCCAGCTGCTGCCGGCGGGCCTCCGCTATGGGCGGCATGCCCTGCTGGAAGCGGGACTTCTGGGCGAAAGCGATGGCGGCGGCGCCGGCCGTGCCGCTGAGGTAGGCCAGGCGTTTTTTAGCCTCGTCCCTGGACTGGGCCTCGAAGCATACCCCGTCGGCGGACATCACGTCCTGCAGGGCGCGGTTGTAGTCCTGCAGGGCCACGTAGGAGTCCGCGCGGTTGAGGTAGAGCGGGCACTGCTCCTTGGCGGTAAGGCCCGGCCATTTCATGAGTTTCTCGTATTCCTGGAGGGCCACCCGGTCGCGCTGCAGGTAGCGCAGGCTGTCGGCATAACTGAGGTTGAACCAGTAGAGTTCCTCGCTGGTATAACCCACGGGGTAGGTTTCCGCCCCGTCTATCACCCGGCGGCAGGATTCCACGGCCTTGTCGTAGATGCCCATGAAGAATTCGGTGGAACAGAGGAAGCCGGAGGAGCGCGGGTCTATGGGGTCGGTCAGGTACAGTTTCTGGGCCAGGAACAGGGCCTGCGGGAAATCCTGGCGTTTTATCGCGTCGTCTATGGGCGGGAACATGATCCAGATATAGGGGCGGGTCCAGCGGTTGTGCTCGCGCACGAAGGAAATATAGTCGTTCTTCCACTCCGCCTCGCCTTCTTTGAGCTCGTAGCGGATCATGGCGGCGTTCTTGTCCATGGTGAAGACCTGGACATTGCGGAACTGCCAGGCGGGAGCCTTGGCGTAGTAGTCCCGGCTGTACTTCACGTATTCCTCCAGGGTGCAGGCGGCCTTGGAGTTGGTGGAAAGCAGGTCGTAGGCCTTCTCGAAGCGCGCCTCGGAAATAGCCGTGAGATAGGACTTGGCCGTCATGATGAGGCGCAGGCGGGGCAGCGACGGGGCCATGATCATGTAAATGATGACGAGCAGCACCAGCGTCAGCAGCACGGTCACCACGGGGCCGGAAAAACGGCGGATCAGACCGGACTTCACCGGTTTTGGCAGCGGCACCTCGCGCATCAGGCGCGACGAGTCCGCCATGAAAGGGGAAGAGCCGGAAGGAGAGGCCGAGGGCCTGGCGGCGGCTTCCTGTTTAGCGGGCGGCTTGGGCGCGGGCTTGGGCGCTTCGGCCTGTTTCTTCTGTTCGTCGTTGTGCCGGTGGAAAGACTGGGACTTGTCGCTTACGGTGTCCTGGATGGACTCCATTTCCAGCTTGGGCGGGGCCTTGGGCTGCTCCGCCTGCGGGGGCGGCGGGGGGGCGGCGTCCCTGGGGGGCGGCGTAAGCGCCAGCAGCGCCCCGCAGCCGCCGCAATAGTTCTTCTCCACCGCGTTGGCAAAGCCGCATTCGCCGCAGGCTTTTTCAAGCTGCGCTCCGCATTTAAGGCAGGTGTCGCTGATGATGTTCGGCTGGTAGCCGCACTTCGGACACTTGATGACGGAAGGCTTTGCCGGCATGTTTACCTGGGCTCGATGAAGAAGAGGGGCTGGCCGTATTCCACCGGCTTGCCCTCTTCTATGGAGATGATGCGCAGCAGCCCGTTGGAGGGGGCCGCGACGCTCTTGAAATCTTTGCCTACTTCCACCACGCCGAGTTCCTGGCCGGTCTTTACCAGCGTGCCTTCCTTGAGGTGGTTGGTCTTGCCCGGGCGGGCGAAGCGGAAAATGCCGATGGAGTTGGAGAGCACGGGCTCCATGGTCGAATTTATGGTGGTGTTGTGCTCCGGGGTGTTGTTGATCTTGAGGCTGATCTTATCGGCCCCGCTGCGCCAGGTGATCTCCTCCAGGTCGGTAGTTTCCATCCACTTCGTCAGCTTGGTCAGGGTTTTCACGTCCATAGTACCTCCGTAAATTCTAAAGTCCGGCTTCCGACGGGTTGAAGGCGTGCGGCAGCAGCCTGCCCGCGGTGGTCCGGGTGATCTTTTCCTTCTTCTCCAGCGGCTGCCAGTCCACGTAGATTATCTCCGCGTCCTTGGGGGCGAACTCCACTATGACCTGGCGGCAGGCGCCGCAGGGCTTGGCGGATTTGGCGGCCACGCAAAGGGCCTTTATGCGTTTTTCGCCGTGGCTGACGGCCTTGAAAATGGCCACGCGCTCCGCGCAGATGGCCAGGCCGAAAGAGGCGTTCTCCACGTTGCAGCCGGTGTAGATGCGGCCGTTATCCGTAAGCACCGCGGCGCCTACGGGGTAGCGGGAGTAGGGGCAATAGGCGTTCTTCTGGGCCGCCTTGGCCGCGTCTATGAGCTTGCGGCGCGCGGCGGATTTGGAGCTTTTCTTGGACGCTTTCTTGGCCATTAGCCCTCCAGGATCAGTTTCAGCTTGGCGTAGGTCTTGGCCGGGAAGTTCTCCCGGTGGGTCAAAAGCGAGTTCCTGGTGAAGTCCGGACAGCTGTTGCGGCAGCCGGCCTTGGCTATAAGGGGAATGGTCCGGAGCAGCAGGCGGCGGATGTTCTCCACGTTGGCCTGCACGGTCTCGGAAACCTTGTGCTGGTCCACTTCCTCGCCTTCCTTCCAGCAGTCGTAGTCGGTGACCAGGGAGACCGGCGCGTAGTGGAAGCCGGCTTCGCGGGCGAGCTTGGCTTCGGTGGCCATGGTCATGCCTATGATGGAATAGCCCATCTTGCGGTGGAATTCGGATTCGGCCTTGGTGGAGAAGCCGGGGCCTTCCATGCAGCAGTAGGTGCCGCCCTTATGGCAGGTGATGCCCAGCTTTTTGGCTTCTTTGTACATCATGTCCGAAATGTTCATGCAGAACGGCTCGGCCAGCGGCACATGCCCCACTATGCCGTTGCCGAAGAAGGTGGAAGGCCGGCCCTTGGTCTGGTCCACGAACTGGTCGGGAAAGACGAAATGGGTGGGGGCGAGTTCTTGCTTAAGGGAACCCACCGCGCTGGCGGAAATAATGGTCTTCACGCCTATGGATTTAAGGGCCCACATGTTGGCGCGCTGGTTGATCTCCCCGGGAAGCATGGCGTGCTTGCGGCCGTGGCGGGGCAGGAAAACCACCTTGATGCCGGAAAGGGTGCCAAGAATAAGGTTGTCGGAGGGGAGGCCGAAGTGGGTTTTTACCTTTATTTCCCTGAGTATCCGGAGTTCCTTCATGGCATAAAGGCCCGTACCGCCTATTACACCTATCTCCGCCAGCACTTTCTTAGCCATTTTTTCTCCTGTCAGCCTTATTTAGGATAAAATCGTCCTATGACCGGAGGCCCCTGAAGGGCAGTCCCGCCATTATCATTATTTTATAATAATTGGAGGCTTAAAACACGGCAATTTTGGAGGGTCGGGGAAGGCCCGCGCCGGCCTTCCCCCCGGGCATGGCGGCTGTCGCCGTCAGCGGCGCTGGCACTCGGCCGGGACCGGGCTGAACATCACCTTGCAGCAGGTGCGCCCGGAAGGGGCTTTCCAGCAGTCCTTGCTCTCGTCCGTGCCGGAGGGCTTGGGGTTATTGGTCTGCCCGGTGCCGCCGGCGGGGGTTCCGGAAGCGGTTTCTATGGGTTCGGTGTTCTCGTAAAGTATGGCCCGGGTGCATTCGCCGTCCTGGGTCTTAACTCCGCCCCACCAGCCCCGGCCGCCGCCGCAGGGGCCCCGGGTATGCACGTTCAGCCACCAGTAGTCTTCTCCCATGTACTTGCCCGCCGCTTTGGGCAGTACGCAGTCGCCTATGCGCGTGGAGGGCTTGCCGCCGGTCCGGTACCAGAGCGTTACCGCCCCGTAGTCCACTTCGCAGGCGTCGCGCTTCAGGGTGACTTCGCAGGGTTTATTGGAGAGGCGCATGAAAGTGTCCACGTGGGTGATGTCCGAGGCGAAGCCGAAGTTGCCGCGCCTGCCCATCTGGCTGGCCCGCACGCGGTAGGCCGTGGTGGTGTCCTCGCGCTGGGCGCGCAGGGCCTGTCCCTGCACGGCCGTGGCCGGGCCGCCCTTGCCGGGGTTCCAGTTGAGGTCTTCCGGCTGGCAGGGGGCGTTAAGGCTCTCTACGGACGCTTCCTTTTCTTCCTGCCTGGCAGCTGCTTTGGCGCCGCCGGCCGAGGGCGAGAAAGTGGCGGGCTTGAATTTTATTCCCTGCTGTATGCCGGCGCCTCCGGGTGTTGCGGCCTGGCCCTGGGCCGGGAGGGCCTCCTGGTCACGGGTGTCCGGGGCGGATATTTCCGCGGCAACCTCTTCCTCGCTTTCGGCTGCGTCCTGGGCGAAAGAGTGGCAGGCAAGCAATAGCGCCGCCGCGGCGGCAAATAGCAGGTTGTTCATATTTGGAGTATACCACCGGGAAAAACCGCTGTCAATGGCGGCTGCCGCCAAGAAAAAACCGCGCTTGCGGCGCGGTTTTTCCCTGAACGGCGGTCCGGGCTAATTCTCGAAGCCGGGGTACATGGGGAAGCCCGCGCACAGCAGCTTCACCTGCTCCTTGATGCCCTTGAGCGCCTTGTCGTCCTTGGCGTGGGCGATGGCGTCGTCGAACAGGCCGGCGACGATGGAGATCTGCTTCTCCTTCATGCCGCGGGTGGTGATGGCGGGGGTGCCCAGGCGCACGCCGCTGGTGATCATGGGCTTCTGGGGGTCGTAGGGGATGGTGTTCTTGTTCACCGTTATCCCGGCCTTGTCCAGCGCCTGCTCGGCCTCGAGGCCGGTGATGTTCTTGGCGCGCAGGTCCACGCTCATCAGGTGGCAGTCGGTGCCGCCCGAGACTATGCGGTAGCCGCGGCCCTGCAGCTCGCGCGCGAGCTTGCGGGAGTTCTTGAGCACCTGGGTCTGGTATTCCTTGAACTTCGGGCTCAGCGCTTCCTTGAAGCAGATGGCCTTGCCGGCTATGGCGTGCATCAGCGGGCCGCCCTGGTTGCCGGGGAAGTTGGTGCGGTCCACGTTCTTGGCGTAGCAGCCCTTGGAGAGGATCAAGCCGCCGCGCGGGCCGCGCAGGGTCTTGTGCGTGGTGGTGGTGACGATGTCGGCGTACTCCACGGGCGACGGGTAGATGCCGGCGGCGATGAGGCCGGCGTAATGGGCGATGTCGGTCACCAGGAAGGCTTTCCAGGTGTCGGCGGCGCGCTTGATGCGGGCCCAGTCCCATTTGCGGGAGTAGTTGGAGGCGCCGGCCATGATGAGCTTGGGGCGGTGCTTCTCTATGAGCTTCTCCATCTCGTCGTAATCTATCAGCTCGGTCTCCTGGGAGACGTTCATGGTGACGATCTTGAAGTAGCGGCCGGAGAAGTTGAGCGGGTGGCCGTGGCTGAGGTGGCCGCCGTGGGAGAGGTTGAGGCCCATCACGGTGTCGCCGGGGTTGATGAGCGAGAGGTAGGCCGCGATATTGGCCTGGGTGCCGGAGTGGGGCTGGACGTTGGCGTGCTCGGCGCCGAAGAGCTTTTTGGCGCGCTCGATGGCCAGTTTCTCGGCCACGTCAACGTGTTCGCAGCCGCCGTAATAGCGCTTGCCGGGGTAGCCTTCGGCGTATTTGTTGGTGAGGACGCTGCCCAGGGCCTCGAGCACGGCCTTGGAGGTGTAGTTCTCGGAGGCGATGAGTTCCAGGTTGTTCTGCTGGCGCAGGACTTCGCCTTTGATGGCTGCGTAAAGCTGGGGATCGTTCTTTTTTATCTCGTCGTACATGTTGGTCTCCTTTGTCTGCAGCGAAAGCGTAGGTTTATTTTACTTCTTTTTTCAGCTTTTCCAGCGCGGCCTTGACGGCGGTCTTGATGAGCTTGAAGATCTCGAAGTAGAAAAAGTCGTCGCGGCCGTAGGGGTCGGCGATGTCGCCGTTGCCGAAGCCGGCGTACTCTATCAGGGTTTGGGTCTTTTTGGCGGCGCGCGGATAGCGCCGTATTATCTCGTCCTTGTGGCCGGCGGTGAGGGCCAGCACCAGGTCGCTGCTCTTTATGAGCTTGCCGGTCAGCATTACCGGGACGTTCTTGAAATCCTTTATGCCTTCCTTGGCCAGCAGGTCGGCCACGGCCCTGGGCTGTGGGATATCTTTTTCGGCCGCCAGACCGGCGGAGGAGAACTGGAGTTGCAGGTGTTCTTCCGCGGCCAGCTTGGCCGCGTACTGGTGGGCCAGGACGCTGCGGCAGGTGTTGCCGGTGCAGACGAAGAGGACTTTTTTCAAGGCAGGTCCGCCATGGGGTCCGGGTTGGCGGGTTCTTCCTCTTCTGTCGCCTGCGGCGGGCGGAGAAGCACCACTACTTCGCCTTTCACGTCGCCCGCGGCGGCTATTCTGGCTATGGTCTCGTCTATGAGCCCGCCGGTCCACTCTTCGTAGATCTTGCTGATCTCCCTTGCCACCAGGGCGGTCAGGCCGGGGCCGAACTCTTCGCGCGCCAGGGCCAGGAATTTCTTGAGCCGGAAGGGGGACTCGAACAGGATCACAGTCTTGTTAAGGGTGAAGGCCGCCGTCAGGGCCTTTACGATCTTGCCGCGCGAGCGCGGCAGGAAGCCCAGGAAAATAAAGGAGTCGCAGGGCAGGCCGGAGCCGGCTGCCGCGGCTATTACTGCGGAAGGGCCGGGCAGGGCGGTCACCTTTATGCCGGTCTGCCTGGCCAGGGCCACCAGCTTCCGGCCCGGGTCGGAAATGCAGGGGGACCCGCCGTCCGTGACGAGGGCGGCGCTTTTGCCGGACCGCAGCCAGGCCATGGCGCCGGCCACGGAGCGCTCGTCGTGCTCGTTGTAGCGGAAGAGCTTCTTGGTTATGCCGAAGTGGTTGAGCAGGTTGAGGGTGCGGCGGGTGTCCTCGCAGAAAACGGCGTCGGCCGCCTTCAGCGCTTCCAGCGCGCGCAGCGTGATGTCCTGGAGGTTGCCTATCGGGGTAGGGACTATGGAAAGCACGGTCTTACTTCTCGGCCGGGGGCCAATTCTCGGTTTCCAGTTTAAGGAAAGCCTTTACCACCTGCGGGTCGAACTGGCGCCCCGCGCCCTTGGTCAGTTCGCTCTCGGCTATTTCGCGGCTGAGGGCTTTGCGGTAGGGGCGGTCGCTGCGCATGGCGTCCCAGGCGTCTATGGTGGCCACTATGCGCGCGCCCAGGGGGATCTCCTCGCCTTTGAGGCCTTCCGGGTAGCCCATGCCGTTGAACCACTCCTGGTGGTAAAGCACCATCTGGGCCACGGGCCCGAGGAAATGGATGGGGGAAAGGATCTGGTAGCCTATGGCGGGGTGCTTCTTTATCTCGTCGTATTCTTCGGCGGTCAGCTTGCCGGGTTTGGAGAGGATGCCGCCGTCTATGCCGATCTTGCCGATGTCGTGCAGCAGCGCCGCGTACTCCACGTAGCGCAGCATCTGGTCGGGCATGTGCAGTTCCTCGGCGAGGCGGCGGGCCTTCTGCCGGGCGCGTCCCGCGTGGTCGCCGGTGTAGGAATCCTTGGCGTCTATCACGCGCGCCAGGGTCTGCACCATCTCCAGGTAGAAATTCTCCAGGCTTTCGTAAAGCTTGATGTTCTCCAGGGTTATGCTGGTCTCGCCGGCCAGCAGCGTCAGGAACTTCAGGTCGTAATCCGTGAAGGATTCCTTTTCGCGCGACAGGTGCAGGTTCAGCACGCCGAACGGCTTGTCCTTGAGCTTGAGCGGGATGGCGATGAACGGGTCTTTCTGCTCTTCCTTGCCCAGGAAGTCCTTGTACTGGGTGTTCTGGGCGGGGTCCGTGACGAAAATGGTTTCGCCGGTCTGGAAAGCGCGCCCGGCTATGCCCAGGCCCGGCTTTATGCGGGTGTTCTCTATGACCTCGCGCGAGATGTTCTTGGAGGCGGCGATCTTCAGTTCGTCGGCCTGGACGTCGTGGATCATCAGCGAGCCGCGGGGGGAATTGATGAGTTCGCAGGCGGAATCCACCACGGTCTGGTAGAAATCCTCTTTCTTTATGGTGCCCGCGTTGACGATGCCTATTTCGTGGATGGTCAGCAGGCTGGTGAGCAGTTCGTCGAACTTGCCCCAGGTGGTCTTAAGGGAGTTGTCGCGGCCGTCGGTGTCCCCGGAATGTTTATCCAGACGCAAGGCGTAGACTTTGCGCAGCAGGGCGGCCACCGCGAAAAGCAGTATGACTATTACCAGCGAAAGCAGGTATATCATTAATAAAAGAATAGCAAAAGAGGGCGGGGAAAAGCCACAGAGCGGGGCGCTGACGTTTTGCTTTAAGGGGCTATTAAGAAATATAATTAATTCTTATGAAGACCAAGGCTTTAAGGGTCCTGCTCTGCGGCGCCTCCGGGCGCATGGGCAGGGCTGTGCGCGCCGAAATAGAGACGGCGTCGGGGGCGTTCCTGCTGGCCGCCGGCATAGACGCCCGCCAGGGGCCCGGCACCGAATCTCCGGACGCTTTCAGCTACCAGCTGGCCGGGGCGGACGTGGTGGTGGATTTCTCCGTGCCGGCCTCGGCCTGCGGTTACGCGGCGGCCTGCGCCCGCGCGCGCAAGCCTTTCGTCACCGGGGTCACGGGTTTTTCCCCAAAACAGCTGGCCGCGCTCAAGGCCGCGGCCCGCCGCACCGCCGTTTTTTGCTCCCCCAACATGAGTCCCGCGGTCAACCTGACCTTCGCCCTGGCCGCCATCGCCGCCGGGCGGCTGCCCAATTTCGACGCGCACGTGAGCGAGGCGCATCATGCCGCCAAGCGCGACGCTCCCAGCGGGACCGCGCTGCGCTACGCGGAACATATCGCCGCCGCGCGCGGCGGCGCGAGGCCGCCCATTACCAGCGCGCGGGCCGGCGACATCGTGGGCGACCATACCGTGCTGCTGGCCGGGCCGTACGAGCGCGTGGAACTTACGCACCGCGCCCATTCCCGGGCGGTTTTCGCCGCCGGGGCGCTGCGGGCCGCGGCCTGGGCGGCCGGCCGCAAACCCGGCTTTTACGATTACATGGACCTACTCGGCCTTAAGGCCCTCCTCCAAGGAAAACTATGAGCAAAGCAGAGATGATCAACTGGTTCTTTTTCGCCGTGGGGGCCATCGCCGCCGCCGCCGTCTACGTTGCCTACCGCAAAAGCGCCGGCATAATACAGCCGGGCCGCAAGCCCGGAGTGGCTTACAGCCCGGACCAGTACCGGCTGGCCTCCGAAACGGTGGAATTCGTCACCGCCGACGGGGTCAGGCTGAAGGGCTGGTTCATTCCCGCGCCCGGAGAGGAAAACGGCCGCACCATCATCTTCTGCCACGGCTGGGGCTCCAACCGCGGCGAGATGCTGCGTGACACCTGGTTCCTGGCCGAGCGCGGCTTCAACCTGTTCTACTTCGACTTCCGCGCCTCGGGGGAGAGCAAGGGTTCGCTGTCCAGCGTCGGGTATCTCGAGACGCGGGACTTCGACGCGGCCTATGAATTCCTCAAAAACAACCGGCCGTACGCCGCGGAATCGGTGGGGGTGTTCGGCACCTCCATGGGCGGGTCCGTGGCCGTTTACGCCGCGGCCAAGTACCCCGAGCTGGCCTGCGTGCTGGCGGAGAACACGTTCCTTTCTTACAACAAGGTGGTGGCTTGCTGGAGCTGGAACCGCCTCAAGACGCCGTATTTCCCGCTGGTGGCGCTGACGCTTTTCTTCGTGAGGCGCAAGCTCAAGGCGGACCCGGAACCTTACAGCCCGCTCTATAACGCCGGGAAGGTGAAAATGCCGGCCATGTTCATTTACGGCGACCACGACGACCTCGTGCCGGCCGAGGACGCGGAGCGCCTGTTCGGGTTGTGTCCTTCGGAGAAGAAGCAGATGTGGACCATAGCCGGCGCTTCCCACGCCAAATGCGCCGAAGTGGGCGGCGAGGTCTACCGGCAGAAGGTTTCCGCTTTCTTCGCCGAGCACCTGCGCGAACCGGAGCAGGAAAAACTGCCCGCCCAGACGCCCGCCGCGGCCAGGCCCTGAGGGGGGCCTTCGGGCCCGCTGGAAAATATCCGGCAGATAAGTATTGCATTCCCCGGCGGCATAATGTAGTATTTCACTATCGGCCCCGACGGGGACGAAATTCTGCCCCGGCGAGAGCAGGGGGGAAAGCAAATACGGAGGAGTAAAAACATGGCAGAAATGATACAGAAAGTCGGTCTGAAGCGTGAGAAGGGTTACCTTTATTTCATCGACAAGAAAGGCGACATATCCTGCGCGCTGATGGCCCGCGGCAAAAAGAAGGGCGGCAAAGCCAAGGTTGCCGTGAAGGTCGGCCTGAAGAAAGAAAAAGGCTACCTGTACTTCATCGATAAGAAGGGCAATGTGTCCCGCGCCATCATGAAGAATTCCGGCAAGAAGAAGAAGTAATCCTTCTTTCTCTTGACGAACCGCCCGGTCCAAAGCCGGGCGGTTTTTCTTTTGAGGGGATTTGGTAAAATCTTCCTATGCGCATATTTCTCATTCTGCTGTTCGCCGCCTCGCAGGCGGCCGCCGCTCCCTGGGGAGAGGCGCAGGACCTTTCCGCCGGCCGGCTGCTCGCCGCCAGGGCGGAGATAGAGGTGATCGGCGGGGCTCCGCTGCCGGACCTGCTGGCGGCCAAGGACAAGGCCAGCCTGCCGGTGACGCTGGCCGGCATGGATTTCCTCGCTTCGGTGGTCTTCGACGCGGAGTGGGAGACCTGGTTTACGCTGAAGCCGGCCGCTGGCCTGGGCGCGGGCGCGTGGAAAGAGACCAGCCTGGGCGCCGGCGCGGTCTATAAGTACGGCGGCGCGCAATTCCTGCTGAAAGCCGCGGACGGCGTGGTGACCATAACCGGGCCCGGCGGGGAGAAGGCCGAGGTGAAGATCTCCGGCCTGTTCGACAAACTTTATGCCGATTCGCTCAAGATAACTTTCGGCGGGCTGGTGACCTACGCGGTTTTCCGCAACCTGGAACCGCTCTCCGAAGAGGAAGGGACCGTTACCATGCGGCTCGGGCATGACGGCCTGTATTACTATTCCGTTACCAGGGACGCCCTGGTGCAGGACTATCCGCGCTGGCTGCTGGCGGTTAACGGGGTGCTTTACGGCCTCAGGACGGAGGCCGCCTCGCTGCTGTTCGTCTCCAAGAAGATAGACCTGGCCAAACCCGCCCCGGTGTCCCCTGAAAAGCCCCGCGCCCGCTGAGGCGCCGCGCCGCGAAATGAAGGCGGCCCGGTAAACCGGGCCGCCCTTTTTTTCCACGGGAGGGGTTAAACCTTTTTGCCCTGCTCCTCCTGCCGCGCTTTCGCTTTCTCGACTTTTTGTTTGCAGCCGTCCGAGAGTTTGCCGGCGTTCTTGAGCAGGCAGTCGCGTACGCGGCCCTCGCCCGGCTTTATCCCGGCGCAGAGTTTCTGCGCGTCCTCCGCGCAGACCTTGCCCGCCTCTTTGTTCCTCTTGCCCCGGCCTTCGGCGCGGCCCGTTTTGCCCCGCATCTTGAAGCCGCGTTTGAAGCCGGAGGCGAAACCCTGCCCGTATTCACGCATGCAGGTCCCGCTGGCGCCGCGCCCTTTTTCCCAGCCTTTATTTTCGCCGCGGCGCTCTTTGGCCAGCGCCTTGCGGTCCCGGCAGGCCTGGGAGAGGTCCTTTTCGTGTTCCTTAAGGCAGGCGGCCACGCGGCCTTCGCCCGGCTTCACGTCCTTGCAGAACCTGGCCGCGTCCGCGGCGCAGGGGCCGCTGCGCTCCGCGGCGGCAGGCAGCGCGCTTGCCAGCCCCAGGCCCGCGCCTAAAACCATCACCAGCAGTGTTTGTTCTTTCATAACCTCGCTCCTGTTCCCGTGTACAGGTATAACGGGCGGGAGGCGGGTTTTATTGCGTCAGGGCAGGTCTACGTAGATCGCCCCGTCCCGCAGGACCACCGGCCAGGTCTTGAGGCCGCGGGTCTTAAGGGCGGGATCTTCGGGGTCGGGGTGGACGCTGGCGGGGGCCTTGGGAACCGGTCCGCTCAGGGCTTCGCCGCTGCGGATGTCGAATTGCGCGTAATGCAGCGGGCAGGTGAGGATCCAGCCGGTCAGTGCGCCGCGCTCCAGATGGGCGTTGGCGTGGCCGCAGGCGCGCTCCACGGCGTAAAAAGTTCCCTCGTAATTGCAGAGGACCAGGCTATGCCCGCCAAGTACGGCGGCTTTCATGCCGCCGGGGGCTATCTCGTCTATTGCCGCGGCTTTTGTCAGCATATCAGTTCTTTTCGAACCGGGCGGGCGGTATTTGTTTTAGCGCGTCCGGGTTTGTCACGTCCTTGTGCACGAACAGCCCGCACCAGCAGCGGCGCATGGCGTCGTAGTGTTCGCGGTGGAAGGGGATGCAGGGGCAGACTATCTTCATGTTCTCGGCGCGGTCTTTGGACCGGGCCTGGCAGGGACAGTACGGCGCGCCGTATTGGGCCTCCAGCAGGGCCTCCTGCTCCAGCAGGAAGTCCGCGTCCTCTTCGTTGGGCGTGAACTTGTACCCCAGCTTTTCCGCCAGCGGGGCGAAAAGGTAGCGCAGGGCTTTTTTGCGCGGCTCGGCGGTCACTTCTTCTCCAGCAGTTTCTCGAACTCGTCGGGATCGTAGCCCTGCACGCAGGCGCTCCCTATTTTGGTGAAGGGGAAGGAACCGGTGCAGCCGGCGGCGCGCATCTCCTCCATCATCTTTTCCTGCTTCTCTTGCGGCTGCTTGTCGTAGTCCACGGCCTCGAAAGGCACTTTCCTCTCCTCGAAATATTTCTTGGTCTTTTTGCACCACAGGCAGGTGGTGAGCGCGTAGACGGTTATTTTTTTCATGATATCCCCAGGAACACTTTTTCTCCCCGCAGTTCGACGGGGTACTTCTTCAGCGCTATCTCCCCGGCGGCCAGCAGGCGGCCGTCGCGGATGTCGAAGGTCCAGTCATGGCAGGGACAGCGCAGGGAGTAACCCTCCAGTGAGCCCGACGTCAGCGGGCAGCCCATGTGGGCGCAGCGGTTCTCCAGCGCGAAGAGTTCGCCGCCGCGCCTTATCAGCAGCACGGGGAGCCCCTTCGGAAAAAAAGCCCGGGGCCGGCCGTCGGCCAGCGCCGCGAGGCTTGCGATCTCCAGCCAATCCTGTACCATGCGGAAATTATACAACTTCGCGCGCGGCTCTTTTTTGCCTCAAAACTCCGCCTGGAAACCGCGCGTTGAAAATAAAGCCGGAAAAAAATAAAAAAAGTGTTGCATTTTACCGGAACAATATATAGAATTCAAATCAGCGCTAAGTACTGCGCAAGGAGAACAAAGAAAAATGCCTAAAGCTAAAAAGAAAGTGGCGAAGAAAGTAGCCAAAAAAAAGACGGCGAAGAAGTCCGTGAAAAAAGCGAAGAAAGGTAAAAAGAAGTAATTCGCAAAAGAACTAGGAAGGCGGCGCTGGAGCGGATGCTTCAAGCGCCGCCTCTCTTTTTGTACGACGGGAGCAAACTGCTAGAATAGCGATATGGCGAGCACGGTCTTTATCCTGAACCCGGCGGCCGGCCACGGCCGGGCCGGGCGCGTCTGGGCGGGCCTGAAGAACGCCGCCCTGCGCCTGCAGCCGGATTCCCAATGCCTGGTCACGGAGCGAGCGGGGCACGCGGCCCAGCTGGCGCGCGCGCTGACAGAGCGCGGGGTTTCGCGCCTTATCGCCGTTGGCGGCGACGGCACGTTCAGCGAAATGCTGGAAGGCGTGATGGCCGCGCCCGAACATCTGCGGCGCGGCGTCACGCTGGGCGCCGTTCCGGCCGGCTCCGGCTGCGACCTGGCGCGCCACCTGCGCTACCCCGCGGACCGCGACGGGCTGGTGGCCCTGCTGGCCCGCGGCCGGGCCAGGCCGCTCGACGTGGGCCGCCTGCGCTTCACCCGGGACGACGGTGCCCCCGCCGAAAGGCACTTCATCAACATCGCCGCGTTCGGCCTGGCGGGGGACGTGGCGCACGGCATAAAAGCGATGGGGAAGCCTCTGGGCGGAACGCTTTCTTACGCCGTCGCCTCCGTGAAGGCCATGCTGACCGCGCGCGCGAAGGAGCTTCGCCTCATAGCCGACGGAAAGGATATTTCGGGACGCTATCACCTGGGCGTGCTGGCCAATACGTCTTCCATGGGCGGCGGCATGCTGATAGCCCCGGGTACCGCGGACGACGACGGGCTGATGGACCTGGTGCTGGTCTCCGATATGGGCCGCCTGGCCCTGGCAAGGAATTTCCCGAAGCTGTACGCCGGCACGCACCTCGGGGAGCCGGGGATCACCCTTACGCGGGTGCGCCGGCTGGAAGCCTCCTGCGGCGAGACCGTTTACCTCAACATAGACGGCGAAGCCGACGGCAGGTTCCCGGCGGTTTTTGAAGTGCTGCCCAAAGCGATAAAGGTGCTTGCCCCATGAAAAAACCCGAGCTCTTCAACTGCGTCACTCATATCGCCGGAGCGGTGCTGGCCCTGGCCGGTCTGGTGGTGCTGGTGGTTTCCGCGTCCATGCGCGGAGACGCCTGGCGCATCACCAGTTTCTCCATTTACGGGGCCACGCTGTTCCTGCTCTATCTTTCCTCCTCGCTTTACCACAGCGCCACCGGCAACGTCAAGAAGGTCCTGCGCGTTATCGACCATCAGAGCATTTACCTGCTGATAGCCGGCACCTATACGCCGTTCACGCTGGTGACGCTGCGCGGTCCCTGGGGCTGGTCGCTGTTCGGGGTGGTCTGGGGACTGGCCGCTTTCGGCGTGGTGCTGGACGCGCTGCACGGCAGCGGCCGGCGCATCCCGCAGCTGATCATCTATCTCCTTATGGGCTGGCTTATAGTCCTGGCGCTGGGGCCGCTCTTTCGCGCGCTGCCACCCTGGGGCGTTGGCTGGCTTATGGCGGGCGGCCTGTTCTATACCTCGGGCGTGGCCTTTTACGTCATGGACAAGCGCTTCCCGTATTTCCACGGTGTCTGGCACCTGTTCGTCCTGGCCGGCAGCCTGTGCCACTATTTCGCCGTGCTGTTCTATATTTAGCCGTCTGGCCAGCGGCGGCCGGAATGTGGTAAAATTTATCCTGTAGCGCGGGTGGTTAGCTCAGCGGTAGAGCGCTGTCCTCACACGACAGATGTCACAGGTTCAAATCCTGTACCACCCACCAGATTTAACAAGGTGGTAAGCGGGTCATAATGATGACCCGCGGCAGGATTTGAAAGGCGGAGCCGCGAGGGCGGCAGAGATCGGAAGAGC
>JAMPXK010000014.1 GCA_023701245.1 Elusimicrobiales bacterium
AGGCGGGAAAAAAATAAATTTAAAATTTAATTTTCCGGCGGAGAAACTGCGGGAATTTAAGGCGCTAACGGAAACTTCTTGCGCCAAAAATCTTCGGGAAGAAATTTGGCGGCCCCTACGGGATTCGAACCCGTGATCTCTGCCTTGAGAGGGCAGCGTCCTAACCGCTAGACGAAGGGGCCGTAAGACTATATTTTACCAAATAGCGGCGGTTAGGGCAAAAAACAGAGCCGACTATCGGATTTGAACCGATGACCTGCTGTTTACAAAACAGCTGCTCTACCGCTGAGCTAAGTCGGCGACAGAGGCTATTTTACAATAATACTCGGGCTCGCGGGAGGCATGGCGGGCTGGCCGGCGGGGGGCGTTACCCAATTGCCTGGCCAGGAGTAGGCCCTTTGGCACTCTCCTTGCTATAGGATTTCATTTATACTATCTTTACTGTATGCGGCAGGTCTCGCAGGCAAACAAAGCAACATGCGTAAACTTCTTATAGCTCTCGTCTTGGCCCTCTCCGCTTCGTCCAACCTCTGGGCGCAGTTGAAAGTCACTTTTATCAATGTCGGCCAGGGCGACGCCATCTACGTGGAGTTCCCCGGCGGCAAGAACGCCCTGATAGACGGCGGCAGCTCCGGGGTGCTCGTGGACAATTTCCTGAAGACGAAGGGCGTGACCAAGATAGACTACGTCGCCCTTACCCATCCCCACAGCGACCATTACCGTGGCCTTAAGAAGGTCTTCACCAACTACCAGGTGGACAACTATTACGACACCAAGGCCGAGAACAGGGACGCGGCAGGCGACAATAACCTGCGCGAACTGGCGGCGGCGGAGCCCGGCTGCAAAACCCACTATCCCAAGCCCGGCGAGATCCTGAACTGGGACCCCAAGGTGACGGTAAAGGTCTTCAACGCCTGCTGGCAGCCGGTGATCATGCACGAGAACGACGAAACCAACAACTGCTCGCTCGTGATGCGCCTTTACTACAACGGCAACGGCGTGCTCCTGACCGGCGACGCCAATTCCGATATCGAGGTGGACATGCTGAGCCACTTCAAGACCGGCCTGCAGTCCAATATCCTGAAGGTGGGCCATCACGGTTCGCGCACTTCCACCAGCGACGCTTTCCTGGCCCGCGTGCGGCCGGACTACGCTTTCATCTCCGTGGGTATCGGCAACAAGTACGGCCATCCCCACCAGGAAGCCCTCGCCCGCCTGCGCAATGCCGGCGCCAAGATCTACCTGACCACCGACGGGACGCAGTCTCTCACCATTCCCCCGCCGGACAAGCTGACGCCGGGTCCCGGCAAACCGATCATCCACGACGCCGTCGGAAACCGGCTGGAGCCCCAGTCCATGGTAGTGGACCTGACCTGGGACCCCGCCGAACTTGGCGGCGTGAGCTCACCGGCGCTGGACCAATTGAAGGAACAGGCCTCTTCGGGCCCCGCCGCGGAGTAATTCCACCTTTTGCCGGCTTCAGCCGGAGAGAACAGCCGCCCCGAACGGGCGGCTGTTGTTTTTGCGCCCGCCAGTTACGCCGAAGGCCGATCTCCCGGCCCGATTGAACCCTCCGGCCCAATTTGGTAGTTTAACTAGATGAAGTTCACGGTGGGAGTGAAATCTGCCGAAGAGGCGCGTTATTTCCTGGAGAACGGCGCGGACGAGCTGTATTGCGGCCTGGCCGGCCTGCTCAATAACCGCCTGCCGCGCGAGAACCTGCCCGGCTCCGAAGGGGCGGAGGAGATAATCCGCCTTGCCGGCGGGAAACGCGTGTTCCTGGCCGTCAACGAGATAGTGCCGGCCGAACTTTACGGCCCCGCGCTGGACATTTTAAAGGGCCTCCGGCGCCGCGGCCTGTTCGGCGTGATCCTGCGCGACCCGGCCTTCCTGTCTTTCCTGCGCGCCGAAAAATTCAGCCTGTACGTGACGCTCAGCACGCTGGCGCTGTGTTTCAACCGCGGCGCGCTGGAGTTCTTCGGGCGGCTGGGCATAAACCGGCTGGTGCTGCCCATGCAGCTGATGCCCGAGAACGCGGGTTCGCTCCTGAAGAACAAACTGGGCATAGAGACCGAGGTGTTCTGCCAGCGGCTTTATTACGGCGTGAACGTGGACTCCATGTGCTTCCTGCCCTGCCCGCAGACCGCCGAGAGCGGCAGCCGCAAGTTCCCGGACTTCACCTGCCTGCTGCCGTTCAAATGCCGCGGCGGGGAATTCCGCATGCCCATGCCCGGGCCGGAATACATGATGAACGCCTTCTACGATTTTTACCACGGCGGCGCGGACTACGTGAAGATAGCGCGCTGGCCCAATACCCTGCGGCAGGCCGACCTGTTCCACAAAGTGCGCTACCTGGTTAAGCTGCTCGACAAGGGCGCCTCCCGCAAGCTTTTCGTGCATGAAGGATTGAAGATAGACTCGAAACCGACGGAATATGGAAAAAGCTTTACTTTCAGGCCGGCTGCTCCCGGCGCGCGCCGCGCTTAAAGGTTGTACGCGGCTGGTGGCCGGCAGCGAATACTGCCAGAACCGGCTGCCGGACCTTAAGACGCTGGCCGCGCTGCGCCGTCACGCCCCGGTGACGCTGGCGACCTCCATCCTGACCGACGAGGGCCTGGCCGCGGTTTCGGCGCTGATAGCCGCCGCTTTCCGGCGCGGCCTTATGGACGAAGTGATAGTCAACGACTGGGGCCTGCTGGAACCTTTAAAAAAATTGCGCGGCCTGGCCCTGTCCGCCGGGCGCCTGCTGTGCGTGGAGTTGTCCGCCACCGAACCCGGGTGGACTGAAAAATTCCTCCGGGAGTACGGCATAACCGCCGCCGAGACCGACGATAAAAAGATGGCGGCGCGGCTGAAGGCGCTGGGGCTGAAGGTCTCCTGGCACGCGCCGCACGCTTTCAAGGCGGTTACCACGTATTGTCCTTTCGAACGGCATTTTAAAGCCAAATGCGGCTTCGCCTGCGAAGGCCGGGTGCTCCAGCTGAAAAATCCGCACCTGAAAGCTCCGCTGCTGCTCACGGAGAAAGTTTACCTGACGCCCGGCGGGTCGGCCAGGCCGCCGGCCGGGGTTTGGCGTGTTGTAAGGCGGGAAGGTTTTTAATAAGATTAGACCAGAGGTAGTTATGCCAGCCACCAAAAAAAATCCCGCGGCCAAAAAGCACAAGATGCGCGTCCTGGTGGGCGTGCGCACGCTCAACGAGGCGGAGTTCTTCCTGACTCGCGGGGCCGACGAAGTTTACTGCGGCCTGCCCGAGATCCCCAACCACGGCGTGACGGCCGAGAATTTTTCCTCCGAGAAAGAGCTGCGGGCCACCATAGACCTGGCTAAAAAACTGGGCAAGCAGGTCTTTATAGTGGCCAACGACGTCTTCCCGGCCGGCGTGTTCCCCAAGGCGGCGGCCAAGGTGGCCGAACTGGTGCGCTACGGGGCGAGCGGCGTCATCATCCGCGACATGGCCCTGCTGGAATATTTCAAGAAGCGTAAACTCAGGACTTATTTTACCCTCAGCACGCTGGGCCTCTGTTTCAACCGCGAGGCGCTGAAATTCTTCAAGGAGCGGGGCGTGGCGCGCATAGTGCTGCCGCAGCACCTGGCCCCGGCGGAAGCCGCGCCCATGTTCGACAAGGCGCTGGGCATGGACATAGAGGTGTTCTGCCTGCCGCTGTTCTACGAAGTGAACATCAATTCCCTGTGTTCGCTGTCCTGCCCCTGCTCGCAGGAAGCCGTGACCGACCCGCGGCTGCAGAAGGCCTACACCTGCCTCTCGGCGCTGAAGCGCTCCGACGACGGCGGCTTCTACACCATGCCCATGCCGAACAGCGAAACGCTGCTCAACTATTTCTACGACTATTACCACCTGGGCGCCAAGTGCATGAAAGTGGCGCGCGGCCCCAACGGCGAAGAGGTGATAGAGCTTTTTTACAAGTCGCTGCTGCTCACGCGCCTGCTGGAGAAAGGCGTGTCGCGCGCGGCCTTCGTGCACGAAGGCAAAAAGATAGTCAGCTCTTCTCAAAACTATGGAAAACGCTATATCGTTAAGCGTTTCTGAGCTGCCGGGCCTCAGGCCCGCCGCGCTGAAAGGCTATGACCGGGTCTATATCGGCAGCGAGTTCTGCCAGAACAAGCTGCCTTCCGCCGCCGCTTTCCTCCGGCTGGAGAAGCTGTTCAAAGGGCCGGTGACGCTGGCCACGCCGCTGCTCACCGACGGCGGTCTGGACCAGGCCCTGGCGCTGATAAAAAAACTGGCCGCGGCGAAGCGCAAAAAACCGCTGGAAGTGGTGGTGAACGACTGGGGCCTGCTGCGCCTGCTTAAGAAAAATAAACTGGTGCGGCCGGTGCTGGGGCGCCTGCTGATGTGGGAGATAGGCGAGATGGACAAGCCTTTTCTCAACGCCTTCTGCCGCGAATACCGCGTGGCGGGGGTGGAGACGGACAGCGCCGAGGTGCTGGCCAAGCTGAAGGGCGTTTCGGGGCCCGTGCACTTCCATTATCCTTTCGGGTTCAAGTCGGTCACGCGCTACTGCTCCTATATCCGGGACTTCAACTCCTCGGCCTGCGCGCTGGAATGCGGGCCGCTCTTCGTGCGGCTTTCCAGCAAGGCCATACCCGAGCCCATCTACATGCAGGGCAACGCCTATTTCATCCCGAACAAGCCGCTCAGGAACCCGCTGATAAAGCGGTTGATAAAAGCCTCCGTTTAAGGGGACCCCATGGGTAAAAAAATAGCTATGTTCATAGCCTTCCAGGGCTTCCGCGACGAGGAATACGTGGAGCCGAAGAAGGCCCTGGAGGCCGCCGGCCACAAGGTGGTAACGGTCTCCACCGCCAAAGGCGAGGCGCGCGGCAAGTTCCGCGTGACCGCGCAGGTGGACAAGACCGTGGAAGAGATAGACGCCGCCGACTATGACGCGCTGACGCTGGTGGGCGGCCCCGGCGCTCTGGAGCACCTGGACACGCCGGCGGTGCACGCCGTGTTCCGCAAAGGCGCGGAACTCGGCAAGGTGATAGGGGCCATCTGCATTTCCCCCGTGGCGCTGGCGCACGCGGGCCTCTTGAAAGGCCGCACGGTAACCTGCTGGCCCGACGGCGCCGCCGAGGTGGAGAGGGGAGGCGGGAAATATACGGGGGCGGAACTGGAGACGGACGGCCGGCTGATAACGGCCAGCGGGCCGCTGCCGGCCAGGAAATACGGCCAGGCGCTGGCCGAGGCTTTGAAATAACAGGAGGAAACATGAAACTATTGAACGCCATGATCATTTCCGCGATGCTGGCCGGCACGGCCGCCGCGGCTGAAAACAAGCCCGCCGCCGACGCCTGGAAGACCAGGACCTTTACGGCGGAGGAATTGAAGCAGTACAACGGCAAGGACGGCAAGCCGGTCTACGCGGCGGTGGACGGCATCGTCTACGACCTGTCCGGTTCCAAATACTGGAAGACCGGCCGGCATATGAAGCTGCACGACGCCGGAACGGACCTGAGCTCCGATATCCACAATAAAGCGCCCAAGGCCATTCACCGGGACGGCAAGATCCTGGAAGGGATGCCGAAGGTGGGGGTGATGAAGGAAACCGCCGTGGCCAAGCCCCTGGTGGCGATACATAAGGTGGCGGCCGCCGAGGTGGGGCAGGACGCCTCCTGTCCCGTGACGCGCAAGAAGCTGAAGATCACCGAAAAGACCCCGGCGCTGGACTTCAAGGGAAAGACCTACTACTTCGCCGGGGACGCGGCCCTGGAGGCCTTCCGCGCCGCGCCCGACAAGTACCTGGGCGGCATGGGCGACAAGGTAAAGAACCTCTTCAAGAAAAAAAGCTGACGAACGGCGGGAAAGAACGACGGGCCGCACACGCAAGCGTGCGGCCCGTCTTTTTTTATTCAGAAGCTGTCGCCGGGCAGCAGGCGCTGCGGGAGGTCCTGGAACCGCGTCACTTTGCCGCGGCTCAGGTCCAGGACCCAGACCCTGTCGAAAGAGGAGTCGTTCCATTCTCCGGGCAGGGAATACTGGATGGCTGGCGAAGAGGAGTTGTAGGCCGCCAGCTGGGCCGCTATCTCCACCAGGGCGGTGTGCTGCCAGCATACCAGGACCATGCGCCCCGCGTACTCCGGGTTCTCCATGATGTCGCGGACCAGTTTGCGCGTCTGGTCGCGGGTGAAATCCGTGTTCAGCCGCAGCTGCAGGGCTTTGGCCAGCGGCTTTACGGTCTGTATGGCGCGGACGGAGCTGTTCTCGTCCTTCTGGGCCATGGCGTAAATGGCGACAGGCGTGCCGTAGCGGGTGACGGCGGGCTCGGACTGAAAGAACCAGACGAGAGCTTCGGCCCGTTCGAAGCCTTTTGCGCTCAATTCGTTGCTGTTGCCGGGCTTTTCCGCGTGGCGGATAAGGATAACCTGCGCGGGGGCGGCGGCCGCCGCCGCGGGGGCCAGGAAAGCGGCCGCGGCGCAGCCAAGGAGCAGCAGGATCTTTTTCATCGCTAGTGTAAGGTTAGCATTAAGGGAAAGGCGGCGTATGAAGCGAACGGCCCAGGCGGCGGGCGCTTTTTGGCCCACGCCCCGCGTGGGTCCTGCCCGCCGGGGCGCAAAAAAACCGGGCGGCGGCGCCCGGTTCTTTTGCCTTGCGCAAGGAGGGCTTACAGCACCCGCTTGCGGGCGGCGCCCGCCAGCTCGGCGAGGAGCTTGGCCGGGGCCTTCTTGGTGCAGGCGGCTATCATGGCCGCTATGACGAAGGGCTTGTAGCCGGCTTCCTTGTAGGTGCCGATGCGGGCCTTCTCGAAGACGCTCGCGCTCACCTCGCCGGCCTTGCAGCTGACGTCGGTGATGTCGGCGGGCAGGCAGTGCATGTACACGGCCTTGCCGCCCTTGGTGAGGGCCATCTTCTTCTCGTCGCATTCCCAGCTCTTGAACTTGGCGTTGTTCTCGAGACATTCCTTCTCGAGCGTCTTGAGGCCGGCCTGGTCGCCCTTTTCGAGCAGCGCGGTGCGGCGCTCCATCACTTTGAACGGCGCCCAGCTCTTGGGGTAGACGATGTCGGCGTCCTTGAAGGCGCTCTCCATGCTGTTGGAGACCTTGAAGGAACCGCCGGACTTGGCGGCGTGCTTCTTGGCCACTTCTATCGTGTCGGGCAGCAGGTCGTAGCCTTCGGGGTAGGCCAGCTCCACTTCCATGCCGAAGCGGCTCATAAGGGTGATGACGCCCTGCGGCACGGAGAGCGGCTTGCCGTAGCTGGGGGAGTAGGCCCAGGTCATGGCGATCTTCTTGCCTTTGAGCTTGTCGAAGCCGCCGAAATGGTTCTTGATGAACAGCAGGTCGGACATGCTCTGGGTGGGGTGGTCCAAATCGCACTGGAGGTTCACCACGGCCGGGCGCTGGTTGAGCACGCCCTGCTTGAAGCCGTCGTCGAGGGCCTCGGCCACTTCCTTCATATAGGTGTGCCCCTTGCCGATGAACATGTCGTCGCGGATACCGACGGCCTCGGTGAGGAAGGAGATCATGTTGGCGGTCTCGCGCACGGTCTCGCCGTGGGCGATCTGGGACTTCCCTTCGTCGAGGTCCTGCACCGCGAGGCCCAGCAGGTTGCAGGCGCTGGAGAACGAGAAGCGCGTGCGGGTGGAGTTGTCGCGGAAGTTGGACACGGCGAGGCCGGTCTTGAACATGGCCGCGTCGATGTTCTGCGCGTGCATTTCCTTGAGGATCTCGGCGATCTTGAGGACCGCGTGGATCTCCGCGTCGGATTTCTGCCAGGTCAGCAGGAAGTCCTTGCCGTAAAGGTCGGCACCGAGTTTTTCCAGTTCCGCTATGGATGCTTTCAGGTCTAAGGCCATGGTTTTTCTCCGGTGTTCAGCTGAAATATCATTCAATTAAATGTCTTTCGCCGTCGTATTGTCAAGGCGGAGGGCAAGTTTTATATGATATCCAGACTCGGCCCCCCGGGCCCGCATCCAATGAAAAAACCGGACAACTCCCCCGCCTATTTCAACTGGCGCCGCCTGAAGAAAGGCGTGCTGGTGACCGGCTACATGGGCGGCTGGGCCGTGCTGAAGCCCGAAGAGTTCCGCCTGTTCGCGGCCGGCAGGCTCAAGAAAGGCCCGGCGCTGGCCAGGCTGGAGAAGGCGGGCCTGCTGCGCTCGCGGCTGGACTTCGACTCTATTTTCACCGACTGGCGCGATTCCAACGAATACCTGGGCAAGGGGCCGGGGCTGCATATCCTGGTGCTGACGCAGGTCTGCAACCACAGCTGCGTCTACTGCCAGGCCGGGGAGGTCACGGGGAGTTCCATGACGTCGGCTACCGCGAAGAAAGCCGTGGATTTCTCCTTTACGGCCCCGGTGCCGGGCCTGACCATAGAATTCCAGGGCGGCGAGCCGCTGGCCAACTGGCCGGTGCTCAAAGAGGCCGCGCTTTACGCCCGCGCCAAGGCGAAAAAGACCGGCAAGGAACTGGCCCTGGCGCTGGTGAGCAACCTGAGCCTGATGGACGAGGCCAAGGCGGCCTTCATCATAAAGAACGACATTTCCCTCTGCACCTCGCTGGACGGCCCCGCGGACCTGCACAACGCCAACCGGCCTTACTCCGGCGGGGATTCCCACGCCGCCGCGGTGAAGTGGATAAAATATTTCCAGAAGCGGCGCGGCACCCGGCCGCCTGGCGGGCCCAGCGCCCTGCTGACGGTCACCCGCGCCTCGCTCGGCCGCGCCCACGCCATCGTGGACGAGTACGCGCGTCTGCGGCTGCCTTATGTCTTCCTCAGGCCCCTGTCCCCGATGGGGCAGGCCCTGGAGCGCTGGGCCGAAATAGGTTACGGCCCCGAAGAGTTCGTGAAATTCTACCGCGAAGGGCTGGACCGCGTGCTGGAGCTGAACCTCGAGGGCGTGGAGATGAAAGAGAAGACGGCCTTCCTGATGGTCAAGAAGATAGCCGGGTCGCAGGACAACCGCTACGTGGACCTGCGCTGCCCGTGCGGCGCGGGCCTGGGCCAGCTGGCTTACGACTGGGACGGCGGCATTTACACCTGCGACGAAGGCCGCATGCTGGCGCGCGGCGGGGACGCCTCGTTCCGGCTGGGCGGCGTGCGCGGTTCCGCGTACCAGGACGTGATAGCCGCCGACCCGGTGAAGGCGTGCGCCATAGCCTCCAGCCTGGACCTGCAGCCGGTCTGCGCTCGCTGCGCCTACCGGCCGTTCTGCGGCGTCTGTCCCGCCTATAACCAGGCCGCCCAGGGCGGTTTCTGGGGCTCCATGCCGGGCAACGCCAGGTGCCGGGCGCTGCTGGGGATCTTCGACGCCGTCTTTGCGCGCCTGCTGGATAAACGCACCGGGCCCGTGCTTGAAAAGTGGCTTGAATCTTAGCCGTTTTTCTGCTACAACATATAGATATAAATAGGGCCGCCTTTCGCAAATGGCGGAGGGAGGCGTTCGTTATATTTATGAAAAAGTGGACCATTTTGACCATAGTTCTGCTCTCTGCCGTGCTGCTGATAATGCAGTACATAATAGAGAAGAAAAAAGTGGCCGCCCCCGGGGGCGGGCAGCAGGCCGTGACCACCGAGCCGATGGGCGTGGCCCTGCCGGCCGGCGCGACCTATTTCCAAAATTCTTCCGTGGACGTTTATGTGCCGCCCGTGACCACCGGGGCGGGTTACGGTACCATCGCTCTGCCCACGGTCCAGACTTCCTATAAAGGCGCCTGCGAGGGCGCTTCCCTGGGCGGCATGCTGAGTACCCATGACCGGTACTGGGGCTTCTTCGCCCGCAACGCGTCTTTCAGCGAGGATGAGACCCAGAAAATGTACGCCTTCCTGGCCGATTACACGGCCTGCCAGGCGGCCGCCAGGACGGACGTGAGCCTGTGCGACGCGCTGCCGGGCCTGGTGGAAAACGCGCCGTTCAAGGTAGACCCTAAAGGCACGGCCAACTACCGCTGCCGCGAAAAATCCATCTCGCTGTTCTTCGAGGCCTATCTCGCGGGCGCGCTCGCCGGCGACGGCTACTGCCGCCTGCAGATGAGCTACTGGCCCAAGGAAGACCTGGCCGGGGTTTCGGTGCCGGAATATTGCGCCGCCGCCCAGAAAGGGCCGGAGCAGGCAAGCGCCTATATACGCGGCGTTTATCCCCAGATCCCCGCGGCCGATATCGCTAGGGAGTATCCCGTGCGCAAAACGGACTGCGGCGGGGACGCCCAATGCCTGGAAAAATTCCTGCTTTACCAGGCCATGAAGAGCGGCAAGCCTTCCAGCTGCCCGTCCGGCTACGGGCAGATCTGCCAGGCGCTGGCGGAGCGGTCCGCGATGCCCTGCGAAAAGACGCTGCAGGAAATGTCCAAGTTCTACTGCGCCACCGTGGCGCGCGTAAAGAAAGCTTCGGGCGGCCTGATAGGGCTTTCCAAGGAAGAGGCTAAAGCGGAACTGGCCAAGTTAAAGGCCCAGCAGGACGAGGCCGCCGCCGCCAAGAAGCAGGAACAGAAACTGATGGAAGAGGTCAACAAGCAGGTGCGCGAGACGCTGAAGAAAAAGTAGGCCGTACGGGGAAACATTTATGAAAAAGAAACCGTCCAAGATCAAAAAGAACGTAAAGCTCTTCTTCTCCAGCGAAGAGGGAAAGATGCTGGACTCCGACATAGTCAAGACCGGGTTGGCTCTTGGCATACTCGGCATGACCATGGTGGACCAGGCCGGCGCGCAGAACGTGCATTCCAACTACTTCGGCGCCACCTACCACGTAAGCCATACCAGCCACGGCTCGCACGGCTCGCACGGCTCGCACGGGTCCCACGCGTCGCACGGCTCGCACGGCTCGCACGGCTC
This sequence comes from Elusimicrobiales bacterium, assembly GCA_023701245.1. Lineage (GTDB taxonomy): Bacteria > Elusimicrobiota > Elusimicrobia > Elusimicrobiales > UBA9959 > UBA9959. The sequence continues at coordinate 10,794 of JAMPXK010000014.1, forward strand.
GCACGGGTCGCACGGCTCGCACGGGTCCCACGGGTCCCACGGGTCTTATTGAGCGCCGCCGGTCCCGGGCCCGGCCCTATGAAAGGGTTGTTCTATCACTATAGCCCGGGGAAAGATGTCGGCCATGGCGTGCATTTGTTCCGCCTGGCCGACGCTGTTAAGCGGCGGTTCGGTCCCTCCCTCGAACTCACCCTTCTGCGCGACGGCGCCGGTTACCCGGCGCAAAAGAACTGGCCGCATGGCCGCGCCCTGCGCCTGCCCCGGGCCGGCGCCCGCCGCGCGGCCGTCCTGGCCCGGGAATTCACGTCGGGCTGCGATTTCATAGTTACCTCCTTCTTCCCGCTGGGGCGCACCGGCTGCGCCGGCGAGCTGCTGCCGCTGCTGGCGGCGGCGCGCCGCGGCGGGGCCAAAATTTATTCTTCCGCCGCCCTGCCGTACTTTTCCTGGCCGGAGCGGGAACTGGGCCGCCTGTTCGGCGCGGCAGAACTTTACGACCGGCTGTTCATCCACTGCCCGCCGGGGTTCGACCTGAAGTACATGGCCAGGGCCGTCGCGGCCGAACGCCGCGTCAGCCCCGCCGCTTTCCTGGGCGCCTTTAAAAAACTGCGGGCCAAGATCAGTTTCACCGGCTACGTGCTGCCGGCGCGCCTGCCCGCACCCGCCGCAAAGGGGAAATACATCCTGGTGCACCGGGGCGGCGGGTCCACTTCGCCGGAGATAGTTACCTGCGCCATAAAGGCGCGGCCGCTGCTGCGCAGCCGCCTGCCGCTGCTGATAGTGGCGGGGCCGGCCAGCTCCGCCGCCCAGCTGCGTAAGTGGCGCGGCCTGCTGCGGGGCGCGCGCGGCGTAAAGCTTGTGAAAGAAACCGGGGATTTCCCCGGCCTGCTGGCCGGCTGCGCCGCGGCGGCGGGTACGGCCGGCGGCACGGTTTACGAGGCGCTGCGCCTGCGCCGGCGCTGCGTGCTTATTCCTTACCTGGGCGAGCCCGGGGCCGAGCACTCCGACCAGGCCGCGCGCGCGGCCATGATGCGGGACCTGGCCGGTGCGCGCGTGCTGCCTTACGCCGGGCTCACGCCCGCCTCGCTGGCCGCGGCCCTGGACGCCGCGCTTTCCGGGCCGGCGCCGGCTTTTCGCGGCAAAACCGGGATTTTCGACGGGGCGCGGACTACGGCGGCCCTGCTGGGAGAGGACCTGGATGTTTAAAGAGGTGATGCTGGAACTCACGTGGCGCTGCAACCTGCGCTGCTCTTTCTGCTACCTGCTGGGGCGCGGGCTGCTCAATAAGGGCGGCCCCGAACTGGGCACGGCCGGGGCGCTGAAGCTCATAGACCGGTTCCCGGCCGGCACCCGTTTTTACCTCTCTGGAGGGGAGCCGCTGCTGCGCGCGGATATTTTCACGCTCATGGCCCGCATCAAAGAGCGCGGCGGGCGCTTTGGCCTGAACACCAACGGCACGCTGCTGGACGCCGCGCGCGGCCGGCGGCTGGCCGCCCTGGGCCCGGACTACGTGATCTTCTCGCTGCACGGCCCGGCGAAGGTGCATGATAAACTGACGGGGAGCCGCGGGGCCTGCCGCGCCCTGCTGGGCAATATGGAACTTTTTTCGGCGGCGGCCGGGCCGGGGACCGAGGTGCTGGTGAATTGCGTGGTGAACAGGGAGAACGCCGGGGTTCTCGCGGAGGTTTACCGGCTGGCCTGCGCGCACGGGGCCGGCAGGGTGGTGTTCGAGCACCTGCAGTTCCTGCGCCCTGAAGAAGCCGCCGCGCTGCCCGCGGCGCTGCGCAGGGGCGGGGTGATAACCCCGGAACTGGCCGGCTACAAGGCCGACGCGGCGCTCATAGCCCGGCAGCTGGAGGAAATACGGCGCCTTGGCGGGCCGGCGCGCTTCGACGTGCGGCCGCTGATGTCCGCCGCGGCGCTGGACCTGTATTACAACCGGGCGGTCTCCCCCGAGGGCGCCTGTTGCCGGGTTTACGACACCCTTAACGTGGAGCCCGACGGCCGCGCGCGGCTGTGCGTGCTTTACGGCCTGAAGGCGGGCGACGCGCTGCGCACGCCGCTGGCGGCAATGGCCGCCCTTAAGAAAAAGACCATCGGCCGCCGGCTCCCCGCCGGCTGCGCCCGGTGCTGCCACCGGCTGGAAGCGTTCAGATATTTTTAAGCTTCAGCAGTTTGGAGAACAAGGCCGGCTGCAGCAAGCCCTTCGCGCAGAGGTCTTTTAAGAAGCGGATGTAGTCCCTGAAAGCCCCGAAATCCTCCCCCAGGTGGTCGTGGTGGAAATAGACGCCCAGCGTTAAGCCGGGCGCCCGCAGCGCCGCGAGCGTGGCCGCTTTAAGGCGCGCCGGGTCAAGCGGCCGCGGCCGCAGGTCCAGGCCGTAGCTGTTCACGGCCACTTCGGTGCCCAGGAATTTCAGGCCGGCCCCGCGCAGGGCCGGGTTGAACTTGCTGGCGGAAAGCGCCTTGAGTCCGGCCGCGGCGGCGGCCAGCGCGGTATCGGAATTGTAGGTGTGAAAAGGCGGCACGAAGACGGGCGCGAAGAATTTGCCGAACTTGCGGCGCATCAGGGCCGCGCCGGCCTTTATGTCCGCCAGCTGGCGGGCGTAGGTCCGGGCGGGGCCGAATTCCTGGCGCATGAAGCGGTTGCCGGCGTGGTCCTTGTGGCGCAGGCCGTGCTGGGCCGTTTCGAAGAGACGGCCGGCGCCGCGGCCTTTCAGGCGCCGCACCAGGGCGGGTTCGGCCAGGGCGGGGATCACAGCGTAGACCGACGGCAGTTTCTCTTCTTTTAAAAAATTGAAAAGGCGCAGGAACTCCGGCGTGGCCGCGGCCGCGTCGTCGTCGCGCAGGAAGAGGTACCGGGTCAAAGCCACGGGTCCCCCGAGAAATAAGTGCCGTTGGCCGCCCCTGCCAGCGCCCGGCTGCCGCCCAGGCATTTAAGCAGCCAGCGGCAGCCGCGGCAGCGCCCGGGCAGCCAGCTGAAAGAGACGAGGCGGCGGCGGTAAGGAGAAGCCCAAGCCGCCTTAAGCGAAGCGCCCAGGTTCTCTTCGATGTAATAGCTCGGCTTATAGAAGCCGCGCGGGTCCAGCACCAGGCGGGTATGCCCGTCGTCGAAAGCGGCGCCCAGCAGGTTCTTTCTTTCCGCCGGAGGCACCAGGCAGAGCGGCGCCGGGTTAGCCACGAGTGTCTTGAGGCCGGTCTTCTCCGCTGCCGCGGCCAGTTTGGAGAGTTTCTTCAGGTCGGCCGGGCCCAGGTCAAAATCGCCCTGGCGCGGCGCGCCGCGGCCGTCGGGCATCGGTCGGTAGAGCTCCCAGATATCGGCCCCGAGCCCGGCGGCCAGCGCGCGCCAGCGGCCGAAGCCGCGGATGAGACTTTTGGAGGCCACGGTGCCCAGGCGGAACACCGGCACTTTCGAGCGCAACAGGCGCATATTGGCCAGCTTCACCTTTAAATCCGCGCCGGTCGCCGCTTTTTCTTCTGCGGGACCGGGGGCCTGCAGGGAAACCAGCACGTTATCGATGAGCGGCGCGGCCTTTTTGAAAAGGGGCGCGTTGTCCAGCGCGGCGTTGGTGTTCACCAGGGTGTAGAAGCCCAGGCGCCGCGCTTCTTCGAGCAGCGGCAGCAGGTGCGGGCTCAGGAAAGGTTCGCCGCCGGTAAAACGCACGCTGCGCACGCCCAGCGCGCGCGCTTCTTTAAGGGCCTTCTTCAGGGCCGGCAGGGGCAGGGCCGCGTGGGAGCCGGATGAAAAACAGAGCCTGCAATCGAGATTGCATTTCTTGGTGAGCTCCAGCACCAGTTCCGCCGGGGCCGGCAGCACGGGGGCGAGCAGGCGCCGCGCCGGCCCGTCGAAAGCCCCTCCCTTTTCCAGCCCGGGGCAGAGGGCGGCCAGCGAGCAGCGGCCGCAGGCGGGGAAGCGGAAATAGCGGCGGCCGGGCTTTTTGGCGTAGAGGGCGTGGTCCCAGGCGTCGGGCATGAAGCAGGCGGGCAGGCCGCGCAGGAAAACCGAAAAATGAGGCTCCAGGCCATTGAGGGCCTTGTAGAGGAGTTCGCGCGCTTCGGCGGGGCGGGCGGCCGGCAGCAGGGAAAGTTCCACCTCGCGCGAGGCGGGCCTGATAACGCAGCCTACGCCGCGCGCTTTCAGCGCGGCCAGGACTGCCCTGCCGGTCTTCAGCGCCTGCGCCATAGGTAGCGGCCGCCTTTGAACTCTTTTTTTACCAGCCCTTTCTTTTCCAGCGCGGCGCCGGTGGTCATCACGCCGGCCCCGTCGCGGCAGTCGTGGCAGAGCGGCAGGCCGCGGGCCAGCTCCAGCAGCCTGGCCGTGGAGATCCCGTTCTCCAGCTTCAGCGCTTCCATGAAGCATTTCTCCATGGCGTTGAGGTAGCCGGCGACGGGGGAGAGGGGCCGCTTCTTCGTCAGTTTCAGCACGGGGCTGATGCCGGCCCAGCCGAAAAGGTCCAGGTAATTGTGGTCCACGCCCTTGCAGCGCGGTTTCAGCAGACAGCGGGCGCAAGGCGGGCCGTGGCGCTTGGCGCCGGCCACGTTCTTGTCTATGTCCCAGGTCCGCCCGTCCGGGGCGGCCACTACGGTGTTGAACTTGTAGAGGTCCACCGCCTTGTTCTCGTGCCCTGGCAGCAGGCAGGGCGGCACGTTGAGGGCTTTTACCCCGTCGGCGAGGCCTGCGGCCTGGGCCAGGTCCAGCGCCCGGACCACGGCCGGAGCGGCCTCCGGCAGCGCTACCCCGGTCCGCCGGTAATTAGCCCGCATGGCGCCCACGTAGATGGGATAGATAAGCACGAAATCGGTCACGCCGCGGTCCATGAAGAATTTCAGGGCTTCGGGCAGGCGCCGGTAATTGGAGCGGGTCAGGAGCAGGTTCACGCCCACGGCGAGTTTCAGGTCCAGCATGTTGTCCAGCCCGGCCAGGCTCCGCCTGAAGGAACCCTTCACGCCGGTGAGGGCGTCGTGCACCTTCGGTTCGGAACCGAGGAAGGTGAACTTGCAGACCGTCAGGCCGGCCGCGGCCAGTTTTTCGCAGAGGGCGCGGCTGGCCAGCCGCATGCCGTTGGTCTGCAGGCGCACGGCCCGGAAACCGACCTTCTTCGCCGCCGCGGCCAGGCGGGGCAGGTCCGCGCAAAGCAGCGCCTCGCCCCCGGAGAAACCAAGACGGGTGTAACCCAGCTTTTTCGCGGTATAGATGCGCCTGACGGCGGCGGCCGGCGCGCAGCGGGCGGCCGGGTCGAAATCGGCCTGCGAGCAGAAAGAGCAGCGCAGGTCGCAGTTCTGGTTGAGGATCAGTTCGTAGCAGTCTTTGCCGGGCATTACTTTTTGCCCCGGCGCAGCGGTTTGAAATCTTTTACGGGTTCGAATTCTTTCCAGCCGTAAAGTTCCGGGTACTCGCGCCAGGGTCCTTCGCAGAGGTCGTAATATTTGCACTCCGGGCAGCGGGGGCCCTTCGCCTTGCCCTCGTCCCTGCGGTAGGCGGCGTAATCTTTTATGAAGCGGTCGGCGTCGGCCACCGGTCCGGGCGGGATCATGCGCTCGGCCACGCAGTTCTCGTAGCCTTTCATCAGGCAGAAAGGGATGGCTTCTGTATAGCAGGCGACGCCCCGGCGCAGGCCCAGGTCCAGGGCTTTCTTTATGTACGGCATGGCCGCCGTTTTTTTGGGGACGATGCTCTTTTTATTCTCCGCCGCCGTGCCCACTATGTGCACGAAGGCGAACTGGTACTGCGTGACGCCCAGTTTTACCAGGAGGGCGGCTATGGCTGGCAGCTCCTTGTAATTGTCGGCGGTGACCACGGTATTGGTGATGACCGGCAGGCCGGTGCGGGCGGCGTTGGCGATGCCGGCCACGCTCTGCGTGAAGCTGCCAGGCGCGCCGGTAAGCCGGTCGTGGGTGGCGGCGCAGGCGCCGTGCAGGCTGGGGCCGAATTCGGTGAGCCCGGCCTTTACCAGTTCCGCGCAGAAACCGGGGTAGGCCAGCGTGCGGCCGTTGCTCTGCAGCTGTATACTGGTGAAGCCGGTCTTTTTGGCGGCCCGCACCAGGTCCAGCAGCTTGGGATGCATGCTGGGCTCGCCGCCGGTGAAGACCACGCCGCGCACGCCGTCCTTCCAGGCCTTTTTCAGTTCCCCCGTGACCCGGGCCAGGCTGCGGTCGGCGTACATATCGCGCTTATGCCCCTGCGCGCAGAAGCGGCAGAGGTTGTTGCAGTGGAAAGTTATCTTTATGTCTATGCGCTTCACGGGAATATTGTAACTTTAAGGGCCCCAGGACTCAACTGCGCCGGCTTTGCCGCTGAAAAGGCTCTCTGCCGCAGCGGGCGCAGGCGGGGAAGAAGCCGCCGGCCTTTGTGAGCGCCCGGCGGAAACTTGCGGCGGCGGGGGAGGAGCAGGCGGCCGCGGGGGCGACCCCGGGGCCGGAGATCCTGACGGCCAGCGGCTGGCAGGTAAGGAGGTCGCCGTAAGGGGAGAACCAGGCCGCGTTCCATTGCCCCGAGCAGCGGCCTGGCTTGGTGAACGACCGCGCGGGATCGTACCAGGCCCGGATAGCGGCGGGTCCCAGGTCCGGATAGAATTTAACCGCCGGGTCGGCGCGCAAGACCGCTGCTACGCCGGCCGCCAGGGCCGCCGGGTTTATGCCGCGAGCCAAGGCTTCGCCGGCCCGCAGGGGAGTTGTCCGCCCCAGGGCCTTCAGGGCCGCGGCGGTCTTTTGCAGGTCCTTTCTGGAAACAAATTCGAGGTGGTTGAAGGCGAGATGGTCGGGCCCGATGGCCTTCATGGCCTGGTAAACCGCGGGGAGCTGCGCGTGGTTGGCCCGGTTAATGGTGCACCAGAGCGTAACCCGCGGCCGGGGTTCGGGCAGGGACCTGAAGAGGCGCACGGCGGCGGCCGCGCGCCTGAAGGCGCCGGGCCTGCCGGCCGCCAGGTCATGGGCGGCAGGGCCGCCATGCAGGGAGATCACCACTTCGTCGGGGCCGGCCGCGGCCAGGCGCCTGGCCCGGCGCAGGTCCAGCGCGTAGGCGTTGGTGGTGACCAGGCAGCTGTGGCCAGCCGCCTTTATGTGCCGCACCAGCTCCGGGAGGTCCGCCCGGAGGGTCGGTTCCCCGCCGGTCACGTAGAAGCGGCGCGGCCTGCCGGCAAAGGCGGAGATGAGGCGCTTGAAGCCGGCGGTGCTTAATTCACGGCGGCCGGGTTTGCGCAGGGAGTTGTTCTTTACGAAACAAAAGGGGCAGTTGAAGCCGCACCTGTAGGTCAGGTCCAGGGCCACGTAGGACGGATCGAACGCTTCAGCCGGCGTAGAACTCTTTGATCTTTTTGACGGCATAATTTATCTCGGCGGCGGTCATCAGCGGGTAGGACGGAAGATGCAGCGCCGCGCGCGCGTAGCGGGCGCTGGCGGGGTACCTGCCCGGGCGGCGGTAAACCGCGTTGAAAGGTTCATAGGTCCGCTCCAGCGGCACCCGGGCGGCCAGCAGGGCCGCGGCCAGCGCCCCGGACCTGCGGGCCAGCAGCGGGAATTCGTGGGAACTTTCCCCGACAGCCGGCAGCGTCAGCGCGCCGAGCCGGGCCAGGGCAGCCCGGTAGGCCGCGTTTACCGAACGGAGGCCGGCGAGGGTGGCGTCGAGGGTTTCCAGCTTGAGGGCCAGCAGCGGCAAACTGCCCGCGGGCGGGCGGGCGAATTCCCGCGCCGCGGCTTTTACCCGCGCGAACAGCCCGGCGTCGCTGCAGAGCACCGCCCCGGCTTTGGCGCCGCGGCTGGAGACGGGTTTGTAAGGCGACAGCGAGAAAACGCTGAGTTCGCCGAAGGAGCCGAAGGGCCTGCCGGCGCGGGAGCCGCCGATGGCCTGGGAAGCGTCTTCCAGCAGCGGGACGCCGGCGGCGGCGCAGTACTTTTCCGCGGCTTCCAGGTCGCAGGAGGTTCCGAACATGTGGGTGGCCAGCAGCAGGCCGGGTTTTTTCCCGGACCGCGCCAGGCGCGAAACATCCAGGTTGAGGTTCAGCGGCGAGATCTCCAGGAAGGCCGGCCTGGCGCCGGCCCAGAGCGCCGCTTCCGGGGCGGAAGGGTGGGTGAGGTTGGTCATCCAGACCTCTTTATTGCGGCCCGTCCCCAGGGCCTTCATGGCTATTTTGAGCGCGTCCCTGCCGCTGGCGGTCAGAAGGCAGAAGCGCCGCCCGGCGCGGCCGGCCAGTTGTTCCTCGAAAGCGCCCCTCAGCGCCGCCGGCCGCTTGCCGGCTTCGCGCCTGAGCCTGGCGCAAAAACGCGCGGTCAGCGCGGCGTCAAGCCTGTAAGGATCGAAAGGGGTGAGCATGTTGTTTTGGCGGTCCGGCGCTGTTAACGAGCCACGGTTTTATTCTATCATAACTCCGTAACTTGATTTCTTCGCTTGGCGTCCCCGCTGTTCGGCAGAACCCTATGTCAAAGGTCCTCCACCTGCTCCTGGCCTGCGCCGCTTTCGCGGCCTGGGCGCTATTCCTTCACCGGCACGAACTTTCCGCGCGGGACGCCGTCTACGACGACAACGGCTACTATTACGTGCTCCACGGCGCGGCCGATCCCGCCGCGCTGGAGGGGGACCTGCTGATGGCGGCGTACAGGCGGGGGGACGGCGGGGCCGGGTTCGCCTGGAAGTGGCCCATGAACCCCGTCCTGGCCAGGGCCGAGGCGGCGCTGCTCGATAAACTGCCGCTGAGAAAGGTGCTGGTCTGGAAGTCCGTCATTTTCCAGGTCCTCGCAGGGATCCCGGTCTTTCTTCTTGGCCTGGCTTATTTCGGCGCCGGGGGCGGGTATTTTTTTGCCGCTGTTTTTTACGCCTATTTTTCCTCCATGGACGTTTTCTTCGGGGGGCTGCCTCGCGGCGCCCATGTCTGCCTGGTGGGCCTGGCTTTTTATTTCCTCAAGGCGCGCTCCCTCCCGGGGCTGCTGGCGTACGCGGCGCTTACCTATTTTCTCTACGTTTCCGCCCTGCCGCTGGCGCTGGCGCTGCTGGGCATCTTTCTCTTTCTTCATACCGCCGGCCGCGCCCGGGCCGCGGTCTTCGCGGGGGCGGCTGTCGCCGTAGCGGGTCTTTTCTCTTACGTGTTCTTCTTTCATCCGGAGACGCGGGAGATGCTCCGGGCCGCCTTTGCCTGGAAGAGCACCTTTAACGTGGGGGCCGGTCCCGCGGCGCTGCGGCTGCTCCTGGGCTTCAACGACCACGGCGGCCTGTATATGATCTTCACCGCCCTGCTGCTGCTGGGCACGGGCCTGCTGTACTACGGCGAAAACTCTTTTGAATGGCCCCGGGAGGCGCGTATCTTCGGGGCGGCCATGACGGCGGCGTTCCTGGGGGCGGCGCTGGTGGACGTGAACCTGGCTTCGCGGCAGCTGCTGCACGCGCTGCCGCTGCTGCTGGCGGTACTGTTCTGCTTTAATTTCTACCGGAGGCCTTCTCTCCGGGGGAAGCCTGCCGCCGCGCTGGCCGCGGCCGCCCTGCTGCTGTTTGTCCTGGCGGAAAAACGCTTCCTTACGCTGGACGCCGAGCCGAAAGAGCACCTTTACCGCCTGGCCGCCCTGCCTGCCGACTCACTCGTGTTCTCCCATCCGCATACGGCCCGGCTTATAGGGCTGTACGCGGCCAGGTCCGTTTATTCGCACGACCAGTGGGAGGATTTGCTCTGCGGGTTCGGCTACAAAGAAGGCTGCGCCGAGGCCGCGCGGCGTTTCAGGAGCAGCATAGCGGCCTATTACGCGGCGGACATTTCCGGCCTGCGGGAACTGGCGGCCGCCGGCAAGGTGACGCACATCCTGGCGGACATCAGGCTTTACGACGAGGAATACCTGGACAGGCGGGTAGGGAACCTGCGCGCGGCGGCCGCCTCAAAACAGGCCCTGGCCGCGGCCGGCCGGCCGGCGGCCCTGAAGCTTCTGGCGCAGCGGGCCGGGGAGAGAATTTCGGAGCATTACTATCTGCTGGAGGCTGGCGCGTTGAGCGGGAAAGCCGGCGCCGTTGCGGTTAAAAAAGCGCGTAAATAGCGGGCAGGATAGAGGAGTTGCCCGACAGGCGGACAAAGATACTCAGGAAAGCCAGGATTATCAGCAGCGGGATAAGCCACCACTTCCTGGTGTTCTTTATCATCACGAAAAGCAGCAGGATGACGTCCCAGCTTGAATCCGGGGCCTTCTCCTGCTGCTCTTTCTTTTTCTCCGGTTCCATGCCGTTATTTTATCATCTTTTCGACCAGCCCAAGCAGTTGGGCCGCCGCGGCGGCGTGTCCCGCCGGGCTGAAATGGACCATGTCCTTTTGCGGCGCCAGGAAGTTGGCGGGGTCCGGGCGGCCGCCGGGCCCGGAAAAGAGGCGCTCGAGGTCCGCCAGGGGCACGGCCTTTTGTTTTGCCAGGGCCCGCAGGGCGGCGTTGTAATCCTGCGCCGCGCCGCGGCAGGAGTGCAGCTCCGCCGTCTTGGCTCTCTTCAGGAGGGCGACGCGGTCCGCGCCCTTTTTTTGTCCGGCGGCCAGCAGCAGGGCGCGCGCGTCTTCCTCGGGCCCCGGAGGGGTCATGAACGGAGCGGTGGCGAAGATCACCCGCGCGCCGGAACCGGCGGCCAGGGCCCGCATGGCGTCCAGGTTGGCCGTAAAATCGGATTTTTCAACGCGGCGGCCTTCGCGGAACTCCCTGGACCGGAGCCCGTAGAGTTCCGGGTCCGCGCCGGTCAGTTTCAGGATCAACCAGGAGTACGCCGCTATGAAACGGCTGGAGGCGGCCAGGTTGGCCGCGGCCGCGGCGGCCGGCGAGGCCAGTGGCTGCCTGGCGTCGGGCAGCGGGGAATCGCGAAAGAACCTGTACTTGTCCACGTCGTTCACGCCGTAGGCGAAGATCAGGATGTCGGGCTTGAGGGGCAGGACCTGGCCGGCCAGGAGCTTGCGGCCCTGGAAGGAAGAGTAGCCGATGACCGAGGCGTTGAGCACCTGCGCGTTCACGCCTTTTGCCAGCAGCGCCTTCTCCAGCAGCGCCGCGTAAGTCAGCGCTTCGTCCACGCCCCAGCCGAAAGCGGGCGAGGCGCCCATGACCACGATGCGCGGTCCGCCGCCGGCGCCGGCGGGCTCGCCGCCGCGCCAGCCCAGGGAATTGGTCCTGAGCGGGGCCCCGGCGAAGCGGGCGCGCAGCCCGCGTTTCTGCGTCCAGAAAAGTTCGGGGTCCTGCCTGAGCACCGCCGTGATCTCGGGCAGGCCGCGCGGGCGGGGAAGCAGCCGGGCGGTTGTTTCCGCGGCCGCCGCCAGCACCAGCAGGACCAGGGCCGCCAGGGCCGCCTTGGCGAAAGTTCCGGGTTCTTTCATCGGGCCGCCGGCTCCGCCAGGGTTGCCAGGACACCCTGCTGCAGCAGCAGGTCCAGCCGGGTCAGGCGGAAAAACCAGCTGGCCGCCAGAATGTGCGGCGGGGGAGCCCCGTTGAAGGCGATCTTTATGCGCGAGGGGTTGCCCCAGACGCTGTCCTGGAAAAGGGCGAGCGGCTTGAGGCCGGCGTTGCGCAGAAAAAGCCCGAACGTGCGCCGGGTGAAGAGGGAGAGGTGTTCCGGGTTGGTGGGGTAGCCGCGGCCGTACATGCCGAGGGCGATCCTGAGCCGCCCTTTGAACCAGAGCAGGGCTTCGTTGGGGACCTCCAGGTAAACTTTCCCGCCGGGCGCCAGCAGGCCGGGCAGGGCGGTGGCGCAGAGCAGCGGGTCTTCCATGTGCTCCAGGGTGTCGGTGGCGAGGATCAGGTCGAAGGAGCCGGGCGGCAGCTGCCCCGGCTGGAATTTTTCCGGGATGAGGCGCGCGGCAAGTTCGGGGAACAGGCGCCCCGCGGCTTCGCGGCAGAGCGGCAGGGGCTCGATACCGGTATAGTCGGCCCCGGCCTTAAGCAGCAGGCTGCCGAGCGCGCCGTTGCCAGCGCCGATCTCCAATACCCGCAGGCCGTTCAGCGGCCGGCCAAGCAGGCGCGCCAGGCGCTCAAGCCGGTCGGCGTTGAGGAGCAGGTGCTGTTGTGCGTGACCTACGTACTCGCGGTAGATGTTCTCGATGAGCTCCCGGTCCAGGCGCGCCGCGCTGCCGGGGCCCTGGAACATCATGCCGCAGGCTTCGCAGCGGCGGATCTCCATGTCGAGCCGGTAAAAATGCGGCTTTGAGTCGGGGGAACCGCAGGCGGGGCAGCTCATCGGGCCGGCTCCGGTCCGGGGATTTTTCCGCAGGAGGACATGCCGATAATTATATAATTTAAAAATATGAAGCAGGCGCGCAGGGTACTGGCCTTTTTTATCTGCCTGGCGGGGGTGCTTATGCCCTGGCGCCTGCGGGTGCTGTATTCCGAAGCGCTGGGCTGGGTGGTCCAGTTCGTCTACCTGAATTACATCTACATTCTCAAGTTCATCCTGCGTGAACTGGAGAAGGGCAAAGAGGGGCCGCATGCCTGAAGAAGCCCTGCTGCTTTATTCCGGGGGCACCGACTCCACGCTGGCGGCCTGCCTGCTGGCGGAGAAATACGACCGGGTGCGCCTTCTCACTTTCCGGCGCTTCGGGCTGTTCGCCACGGACAAAGCCGCAGTGAACGCGGAAAAACTGCGCGTGAAATACGGCGCCGCGAAGATCCTGCACGAGAACCTGCCCGTGGACCGGCTTTTCCGCAAAGTGTCCTACGACAGGTTCTTTTTGAACCTGTTCCGGCATGGCTTTTTCCTGCTGTCCACCTGCGGGCTCTGCAAACTGGCCATGCACCTGCGGGCCGCGGTCTACTGCCTGGACAACGGCATAAAGCATGTAAGCGACGGGGCCAACAAGGGGATGGACCTGTTCCCGGACCAGCAGCCTGGTGTGCTGGGCATGCTGCGGGAAATGTACGCGAGCGCGGGTATAGAGTACTCCAACCCGGTCTTCGATTTCGAGAGTCCGCCGGACATAGAGTTCGGGGACCGGTTCCACCTGGAGCGCGTGCCCGGGCTTTCCGCGAAGCGGGACGCGGCCTTCCTGGCACAGAAAAAACAGACCACCGGGCATAAACTTTTCGAGCTGGGGCTGATGCCTTCCGACAACGTGAAGGGGACGAAGCTAGACCGGGCCATGCAGGCCCGCTGCTTCCAATTCATCCTTTTCAATATCTGGCTGCACTGGTACTATCTGCCTTTCTCCGATAAAGAACGCTACGTGCGCGAAAGCGACGCTTTCTTTGGGGAAAAGATCGCCCGGTTTTCCGCTCTGCTCGGGGAGTACCGGGAGCGGGGGGAGGCCTCGCGCCTGGCCTCCTGGGTGGAGCGTTAAGGGATGCCGGAGGAAAAACGCTGCGGCTGGTTCGACCCTTGCCGGGTCCCGGCGGAGGCCGAAGCCGAAGCGTTTGTAAAGGTCCTCTCCGGTCTTATAAAATACCTCTACCGATGAATAATACTCCCCTTACAGCTATCAGGCAGCTGCGGTTCGGCCTGCGGGTGTTTTTCCGCGGCCTGACCCTGGCCAATATCCGGCGCATAGCTGTTTTTATGGTCAGGCGCTTCCTGCTGCGCAAACCGGTGCCTTTTTCGGTGGTTTATGCCGTGACCTACAAGTGCCAGTGCCGCTGCGTGCACTGCTCCGTGGCCGACTACGGCGTGCCGGCCGACGAATTTTCCACCGAAGAGGCGTTAGCTCTCGTGGACGATATCGCCGCCTGGGGCGCGGTAAAAGTGACTTTCTTCGGAGGGGAGCCGCTGGTCCGAGCCGACCTGCCGGAGCTGGTGGAACGGGCCACCGCGCGCGGCCTCCGCTCCTCCCTCGATACCAACGGGCTTTTTTTGGACGCGAAGATGGGCGCGCGCCTGAAGGCCGCCGGGATAGGCAACATCAATGTCAGCCTGGACAGCGCGGACGCCGCGGTGCATGACGCGCTGCGCAAGCAGCCCGGGTGTTTTACCGCCGCGGTCTCCGCCATCCGGACCTGCGTGGAACTCAAGATCCCGTGCCTGGTCTCTACCTACGCCTCTAAGCGCGCTTTAAAGGAGGGCGACATGCAGCGGGTCGTCGCCCTGGCCAGGGACCTGGGCGCCGCCGGGGTAAAGATACTTTTCCCGATACTTTCAGGCAACTGGCGCAAGAACGAGGACGAGCGGCTGAGCGCCGACGAGGAGAAACTGCTGCTCGGCCTTATGGACCCGGCGTACGTTTACCTGGAAGACGCGCTGCAGATGGTCAAGAGCCGCGGCAAAGGCTGTTCCGCCATGGAGCGCAACCTGGCTTACATTTCCCCCACCGGGGAGGTGCAGCCCTGCCCGGCCATCCCGGTGAGCTTCGGCAATATCCGCGAGCAAAGCCTCGCCGGCATAGCGGCGGCGATGGAAGGCCACCCCTTTTTCGAGAAGTACGGGAAATGCTCCATGTGCCTCATGAACGAGCCCGGCTTCCGGGAGAGCCTCTTCGCGCGCGGGCCCGCCAGGCTCCCCGTGCGCATAGACGAACTGGGCGCCCTCCTGGAAAAAAAGTGAACCGCATACTCCTGGTCCGGACCTACCGCGACGTCGGTGCCGGCGCGCCGGTGCCGCCGCTGGGACTGCTCTGCGTGGCGGCCTCGCTGCGCCGCTCTTTGCCGGGCGGCTGCGAGATAAAACTACTGGACGCGGGGCTCCTGCGTGACCCGGAGGCCGAGGTAGAGGCCGCGGCCGCGGCTTTCCGGCCCGCCCTCACCGGTTTCAGCGCGCTGAGCTGCGAAGCGCCGCTGGCGCACCGGCTGGCGGCGGCGGCCAGGCGCGGCGCGCCTTCCACTTTTATCGTATTCGGCGGCCCCTACCCGACGGTCTCCCCGGCCGAAGCCCTGGCCGATGCCTGCGTGGACGCCTGCGTGGCCGGCGAAGGCGAGGGCGCGGCCGCGGAATTGGCGGCGGCCGTGCTGGCCGGCCGCGGGCCGGCGGGCATCCCGGGAGTGGCGGTACGCGGGGCGGAGCTGGCGCCCCGGCCCCTCCTGGAGGACCTGGACGACTTGCCCCACCCGGCCTGGGACCTGGCCGACCTCAAAGCCTATTCCCGCCTGCCCAACTGGAACGGCTACATCAAACAGAAACCCTACGCGCTTCTGCTGACCTCCAGGGGCTGTCCTTACCGCTGCGTCTATTGCCACAACCTCTTCGGCAAGCGCGTGCGCGCGCGCCGGGCGCGCGCGGTGCTCGACGAGGTGCTGCTGCTCAGGGACCGTTACGGGGTGCGGGAATTCCACGTGGTGGACGATGTCTTCAATTTCGACAAGGCCCGGCTGCTGGAATTCTGCCGGCTGGTCCGCGCCGAGGCGCCGGGCCTGGCGTTCTCTTTTCCCAACGGGCTGCGCGCGGACCTGTTCGACGCCGAGAGCGCGGCGGCCCTCGCGGGGATAGGGACCTATAAGATCCATTTCGGGGTAGAGAGCGCCTCCGCCAGGATAAGGGCCGCCATGCGCAAGGACCTGTCGCTGGAAGCGGTGGACCGGGCGGTCCGGCTGGCCGGGGAGCACGGCATGACCACGGGCGGCTATTTCATGTTCGGCTTTCCGGGGGAGACGCCCGCCGAGATGCGCGCCACCGCCGACTACGCGGCCGCGTCCGCCTTCGACGCCGCCTATTTTTTCCGGGTCACCGCCTATCCGGGCACGGAGCTGTACGGATCCCTGCCGGAGGGCGAAAGGCCGGCCGCGGGGGCCGGGTTCTTCTCACCCGGGGCCGGGTCGGCTCGGGACGCCGAGATAAGGCAGGCCATACTCCGCGCCCAGCGCAAGTTCTATACCCCGGGCAGGTTATGGCGCCTCGCCCGCAAGACCCATAACCCCGCCGGGCTGCTCCGGGTGCTGCCGTCGATGGCGGCCGGCCTGCTGCTGTCGCGCCTGGCGGAGGAACTGGGCCGCCGGGACGGCGGCGCCGACCGGAGCTGACGCGCCCTGGCCGGGTCACCGGCCCAGGAACAATCTGTCGATAACGTAGCGTAAGTAGAGCCGCCCGAAACGGAGCGTGTGGAAGTCGTGCGCCGGGCGGCTGAGCAGCCTTGCGGCCACGCGCAGCGGCAGTCCCCCTGCCGCGCGGAAGAGCCCCGGGCGCGAGGCGCAGAAGCGCCTGGCGGCGGCGGGCAGACGCGGCAGCAGGGTGAGCAGCGAGGCCCAGGCGCGCTGGCGCGCCGGCGGCAGCGGGGAATAGCCGGCGGGGAGCATGAGGCCGCCCGGGGCCGGTCTGGCCGGGCCCGCGGCCGCCAGCAGCGGCGTGCCGGGGTAGAGGCGCAGGAAAAAGATCTCGTTGTGGTCCGGGGGATGCTCCGCGTAAAAAGCGGCCAGGGCGGCCAGCTCCGCTTCGCTCTCGTCGGGCAGGTCCAGGATATTGTCGCAGGTGACGTAGATCCCGGCCGCGCGCAGGGCCTTTATGGCCGCGGCGATATCGGCGTTGGCCGCGCGCCGGCCCAGCAGGGCGGCCCGTTTTTTCTCGTCGAAGCGCTGTACGCCCAGCTGCACCTTGAAGCAGCCGGCCGCGGCCAGGCGCGGCGCCAGCTCCGCCAGCCGGGCGTCCGGGAAGACGAAGCAGGAGAAAGGCAGTTTTACGGTTTTGGCGTAGAGCGGCAGGAAGCGGTCCAGCCAGGCATAGTCGGAATTAAAGACCTCGTCGGTGAAATGCACGAAGCCGGGCCCGGGGCCGGCGGCCAGCAGCTCCGCCGCGACGTTCTCCGGGGAGCGCCTCCGCAGGGCGGGAACGCCGGAAGCTTTGTAGAGTTCGCGGTAGACGCTGTTGCAGCAGTAGGCGCAGGCGTGCGGGCAGCCGCGCGAAGTGGAGACCAGGTACCCGGAGGAGAAGACCGGCGCGGCGGCCTCAAACAGAGTTTTGTCGGGCCGGGGCAGGGCGTCGAGCGCCGCGGGCGGGGCCGGCGGCGGGCCTTTTATTATCCGCCCGTCTTTCCTGGCCCAGATGCCGGCCGGCAGGGGACCTTCCGGAGCGGCCAGCAGTGCGGGCAGGGCCAGGTCGCCTTCGCCGAGGCAGACATAGTCCACGCAATGCTCCCGGAGGACGGCTTCGGGCGCGGCGGACGGGTGGATCCCGCCGAAAATGACGCGGGCGCCGGTGCGGGCCTTTATCTCCAGGGCCATTTCCAGGGCCCAGGGCAGGGTGTCGGTGAAAACCGAGAAGGCGGCGAAGTCCGGCCGGAAGGCTTCGGCCTGCCGCAGCGCGGCTTCCCTGAAGCTGAAAAGGCGGGCCAGCGCCGGGACGCGCCAGAAGCCGGCCTCGTCGAAGAGGCACGGGTCCATGACCAGGCGCACCTCGTGCCCCGCGGCTTTCAGCGCGGCCGAAAGGTATTCTATTCCCAGGCTCTCATAGCCGTTATGGACGAACAATACTTTCATTGGAATGCAGTTCCTGATGCAGACCGGCAGGGTATGGGTTCGGCGGGCCGTGTCGGACTGAAGCAGCTTGCGCAGCGCGGCGAGGGAGACACGAGCGGCGCGCACGGTGTGCGCGACCGCGTGCCCGACGGGCCCATACCCCTGCCGGTCCTTATGTAAAACCGGCAACTAATCTAACTTCCCCTGATAAAATCCTTAACCTTGTCGGCGGCGGCCCAGGAATCCAGGAGGCATTCTTCCGTGTCCATGTAGGCGTGCCCCCCGGTGCGGCCGCAGGTGAAAAGGTTGGGGAAGGCGGCCAGCGCGGTTTTGGCGGCGGCCAGCGGGGCGTCGCCCCCGCAGTAGAGCAGCGGGTAGGCGTGCGGCAGCCGCTCCACGGCCAGCTCGCCCGCCTCGAACTCGCCGGCCAGCCGCTTCATGGCCGGAGAAGAGAAGGCCAGGAGCGCAAGGTCTTCGGTGCTGATGTTCCAGAGCGAGTCGCCCTCGTCGCAGAAGAATTCAAAGGTCAGTGGCAGCCAGCCGTCGGGCGCCATGAGCGGGCTCCAGTTGGCCAGCTCGCAGGCCCGGGAGAAGGCGGCGTCGGCGTCCGGGAAATAGACCCAGTGGTACGGCAGGGGCTTCTTGCGCCTGAGCGCGGCGAAAAGCACCACCAGGGACCTGTAGCGCAGGGCCGCCGGGTTTGCTCCGGGCAGCGCGGGCAGCAGGGCCAGCAGGGAACTCAGCGGGATAGTGGAGACCAGGGCTTTGAAAGCCACCTGGCGCCGGGTCCCGCCCAGGGAATATATCAGCCCGGCCGGCCGGCCCTCCTTGAAGAGCAGCTCCAGCGGCCTGGCGCCGGTAAGGATGTTCTCGCCGGCGTCGGCGCGCAGGGCGTCGGGCAGTTCGCCTATGCCTTTTTCCGGGTACAGGAAGCGGCTGACGTTCTCCTTGGAGGCGAGGTCGCCGCCGAAAAGTTCCAGCAGCAGCGCCCGGACGCTGAAGCCGCCGCCTATGCGCCGTTCGGCCCAGACCGGGGAAAGCTGCTCCGTGCCCAGGCCCCAGACCTTGCGGGTATAATCCCTGAAATAGCGGTCGTGCACGCCGGCGCCCAGGCGTTTTTCCAGCCAGTCTTTCAGCGTCGCGGCTTCCCCGGCGGGGGACTTGCGGCGCCGGCCCTGCAGCAGGAGGGGGGCCGCGTAAAGCAGGCCGTTTAGGAAAGTAGGCGGGTAGCGCAGCATGCGCCCGCCGGTGAATACGGCGCTGCTGCGCCGGGGGCGCAGGAGGCGGCCGCCTTTAAGAAGGTCCTCCGTCCAGTGCCGGACGCCGGGTTTTGAGAAATAGAGCCTGTGGCCGCCCAGGTCGAAAGAAAAATTCCCGGCCCGCGCCGTGCGCGAGAGGCCGCCTGTCTGCGGGTCTTTTTCCAGTACCGCGGTGCGCAGCCCGGCCGCCTTGAGGCGCCCGGCCGCCGCCAGGCCGGAAATGCCGCCGCCCAGCACCAGTACGTCCGTCTTTAATTCCATCGCTGATATTCTACAACTTTAGCCCGGAACCTGCGGTCGTGAATGGCCGGCCTGGGGCAGGGGGGGAACCGGTTCACGCGGCCTTGATGGCGGCGGTCACGGCTTTGACCAGCAGGGCTGCCGGCAGCGAAGGCGGCACCTGTCTGCCAGGGGGATCTTTAAGTACTATCTCGGTGGTGAACGGCAGGTGGATGAAGGCGAAGCCCGTGCCGCGGCCGGCGGCGGAGATGGCGCGCAGGGCCTCGTACATCAGGGTGTTGCAGACATAGGCGCCGGCGTGATTGCTGACATAGGCCGGGACGCCGGCCGCGCGCGCGGCCGTGGCCATTTTGCGCGGATCGGTGGTGACGAAATAGGCCGCCGGGCCTTCGGGCCGGATCTTTTTCCCTTCGGGCCTGAACCCGGAATTGTCCTTTATGGAGTAATCCAGTATGTTGACTCCCAGCCGCTCCAGCCTCAGGCCGGTCTCGCCTGCGGCCAAACCCAGGCAGACCAGCAGGTCCGGCTTTATCCTGGAAAGGAGGGCCGAGATCTTCGCTCCTACCGCCCTGCCGCTGACCGGCAGGCGGGCCTTGAACAGGCGGCTTTGGCCAAAGGAAGCCGCCCTCAGGCCGGCCAGCACGTCCAGGGCGGGGTTCTCGCGGCGGCCTCCGAAAGGTTCAAAAGCGGTGACAAGTATCTTTTTCATAAGAGCATTATAGCCAAAAAACCAGGACTTGCCGGTTCTCCCGCGCGGCAAACCGGGACTTTAGGCCCAGCCAGGCCTGGGTCCAAGTTCCCTTTTGTCAGCGCGCCGCGGGTGCTAACCTATTGGCAGGAGATATTATGAAAACCATAACCCTGATACTCGTGCTGGCCTTCTCCTGGGCCGGCCCGCTGCAGGCCGGCAGGCTGGAGAGCATGCGCAAGTCCTCCGAAGACATCCGGATAAATACGGACAGCCTGCGCCAGAACGCCGCCACCGCCCAGTACGAGATACAGCCCACTCCCGCCAACGGGCTGGCCGACCTTATAATCAGGATCCTGCGCCTTATCTTCAACCCTAACGGCGATATAGAGATCGAAACTCCCCCGGAAGCCGCGCCCCAGGTGGACGGCGTCCTGGAGGACGACCAGGAAGAAGAGACCTATGTGGAAGGACAGGCCTACGAGCCGGTTAACACGGCCGACCTTCCCCAGGAGCCGCTGCGGCCCCGGGAAGAGCCACGCGCGGACGCTGTGACCGGTCAGGGCGGCTCCATTCCCGCTGACCTCAAGCAAAAGGCGCTGGACTACTTCAACGCCAACTCCGCCAGGATAGAGAATAAGCGGTACCTGGGGATAGTGGATTTTTCGGCGCATTCCAGCCGCCAGCGCTTCTGGATACTGGACATGCAGACCGGCGCCGAGCGCGCGATGCGCGTGGCGCACGGCACCGGTTCCGACCCTGACGGCGACGGCTACGCCACCCGCTTCAGCAACCAGCCCAACTCCCGGGCCTCTTCGCTGGGCTTCTACCTGACCGGCGCGCTGTACACCGGCAAGCACGGCCGCTCCATGCGCCTGCACGGCCTGTCCTCCACCAACTCCAACGCGCTGTCCCGGGCGGTGGTGGTCCATGATTCCAACTATGTAAGGGAAGCTAACGTGCGGCAGGGCCGGTCCTTCGGCTGCCTGGCCGTGGCCAACAGCGAAATAGCCGCGGTGCTGGCCTCCCTGCGCGGCGGCGCCCTGATCTACGCGGGCCTCAGCGGCGCGGACTTCTGAGGCGGCGAAGCTTTCCAGGCGGCGCCGCGGATAGCGCCGGAACCTCCCTCTTTGGTAACATTACCGGGTCTTATCCGCCTGGCGGCCCCCGCCTTCGCCGGAAAAAACGACCGACCATAATGCGATACCACCTGGCCCTCATTCCCTGTTTCTGCGCCCTTTTTGCCTGTACTTCCAGACCGGAAGTTCCGCAGGCCTGCGAGCAGCGGCAGGCCGAGGTCATACTGGTACAGTTCCCGGACGTGAAGCATTCCGTGGACAGGAAAGCGGTCGAGTGGAAATTCGGGGAACTGGGCAAGTACATAAACGAGATGTCGTACGGAAAGGTCTGTCTTTCCAGCCGGGTCACGGCCAGGTGGTATACCATGCCGCGCCCTATCGCCAGTTACAGGCTTGCGCAGCAGAACCTCAAGGTGCGCAAACCGCAGGTGGACCGTCTGCTGCGGGACGTGCTGGACGCCGCCGGGGGAGAGGTGGATTTTTCCAAGGCGCGCTATGTTTTCTTTTTCCTGGGCGCCGACAGGGAGGAGTACGGGATGACCTGTCTCTACCTTTACCCCGGCATCTTCTCCTGGCGGGCCACGAAAACCCTGAAGACCGGGGAGGGGGCGGATTTTAACGGGGAGATAGCGGTCTTCCATTCCGGCGCGCATCTTGGCAACCTTATCCACGACACCCTGCACGAGTTCGGAGGCCTGAAGGGCGACCGGCGCGGGGTGCCGTGCCTGTACGACCAGAACCTGCAGGCCGCGGAGGGGAATTTCAGGAAGGTCTTTTTAAAGTCGCTGGTGTTCATGGGCTTCTGGGACCCGATGTCCTGCCATCACCACGTGGGGATGTCGGCGTGGACCCGGCTGCGGCTGGGGTGGCTGGACGAGAAAAAGGTCAGGGTCCTGCGCCCCGGCGAGACGGCCGAGGTCCTGCTGGGGCCCCTGGGCGACGGGGCGTCTCCCGTGCTGGCGATAAAGATCCAGCTTTCCCCCGACACTTATTACCTGGTGGAGAACCGCCAGCCTGTAGGCTATGACCGCTACCTGCAGGACAGCGGCGTGCTGGTCTCTTTCGCGGATGAGACCGTGGCGGAGTGCCTGGACGGGAAAGCGCCGGTACGGCTGGTGAACGCGGAGCCGGGGATCCCCATGCTGGGCGGGGCGGCCTTCGACCTGGGCGGCAGGAGCGCTTTTACGGATGCCTCCAACAACGTGAAGATCACCCTGCTGGAGAAGGCCGGCGGCAGCTACAGGGTGAAGATCTCTCCTGTTCAGGAGACCCCTTAAGCCCGGCGGCTCCCACTGGGCGGGCATATTTTTATATCATATGGTTAGCAAGACAAGTCCCGGGGCGTCCCGGGCCTTTTTATGAGATACCTGCTCCTATTTCTGATACTGCCGCTGGCCGCCTGCTCGTCCTACGGGCCGGGCATGCGCCGGGGCGGCGACACCTACAAGGATCTCCAGGCGCTGAGGGCCGCCAATACCGAGGGCCTGGATTATTCCCGCGAGTTCTATTACCGCGGCGGGCCGGTGGCGGTTTTCGCGCCGCACGGGGGGGATATAGAGCTGGGAACCTCGCGCCTGGCGCGCCTGACGGCGGGCAAGGACTTCAACCTTTACATCTTCAACGGCTGGCTGGGCGGGGACAGCGGGCGCCTGCACGTCACTTCCTCGCATTTCAACGATCCAGACGCGGTCTTTATCGCCACCTCGAGCCTGCTCGGGGTGAGCTTTCACGCCCAGGCGGACAGGGGCAGCTGGGTCTGCGTGGGCGGGGCCAACAAGCGGGCCGCGGAACTGGTGGTGCGCCGCCTGGAGAACGCAGGCTTCGCGGCCGAGACGCCCTGCGCGCGCCTGCCGGGAACCGCGGCAGCCAATATCGTGAACCGGCCGTCGGCCGGCGGCGTGCAGCTGGAGATCACCCTGCGCCTGCTCGCCGCGCTTGAAAAGAGCGCAGAGGAGTTGTCAAAATTTACCGAGGCCGTCAGGCTGGCGGCCCTGGAATTCGTCAGTTCAGGCCAGGCAAAAGCGGCAACAGAGGAGACTTCAAAATGAAAAAGATCAGGATCTTCGCTTTCGGCGGCAACGAGGTGGCACCGGTGGGCCTTAAGGACAAGGACGGCAAGGCCATAAACCCCGACATCGCCATGCAGTGGCAGCGCACCGCCGAGACCGGCAAGCTGGTGGCCGACATTTTTGAAAAGCACCCGCAGGACCGCTACGTGATAACCCACGGCAACGGCCCGCAGGTGGGCAATATCCTGATGCGGGCGGAAATGTGCCGCCCCACCCTGTTCCCGCTTTCGCTCGACGTCTGCGTGGCCGACACCCAGGGCGCGATGTCCTTCATGATGGCCCAGCTAAATAACGAGCTGAACATCCGCGGTATAGACAATATCCTGGCGGGCATAGTTACGCAGGTGGTGGTGGATAAGGACGATCCCGATTTTAAGACGCCCTCCAAGTACGTGGGCCAGTCCTATAACGCCGAAGAGGCGAAGCAGCGCATGGCGGACGGCTGGATCATGAAAATGTACAAGAAGGACGACAAGGGCAACGAGATCTGGCGCCGCGTGGTGCCTTCCCCGGTGCCGGTCGATATCGTGGAGATAGACGCCATAGAGGCCCTGCTGGACAAGGGCATAGTGCCCATAACCGTGGGCGGCGGCGGCATCCCGGTGCGCGAGGTGACCCCCGAGGTCAGGGACGGCAAAGAGATCTATACCACCAATTACGGCGTGAAGTACTCCAAGCCGGCCAAGGGCGAGAAACCGCTGAAGATGTATACCGGCGTGGAGGCCGTGATAGACAAGGACCTGGCCAGCGCCCTGCTGGGCTGCATGCTCATGAAGCGCGCCAAGGCCCGCGGCGAAGAGGTGGAGGTGAGCCTGACCATCTTCACCGGCGAGGACGGCGCCAAGCTGAATTACCAGAAGCCCGACGAAAAGAGCCTGCGCGTGATAAAGGCTTCCGAACTGGAGGCCATCTATAACCAGAAACCGGCCCCGTTCCCGGCCGGTTCCATGGGCCCCAAGATCAAGGCCGTCATAGAGTTCATAAAGAACGGCGGCAGCGTGGCTTATATTTCCAAGACCGAGCTGTTCGAAGAGACCCTGGCGGGCAAGGCCGGCACCACCGTGCTGCCGGGCTGATCCGATGACAGACAACGGAAAAAAGCCGGGCGAAGAGCCCTGGGTGAACTTCAGGAGACTGCGGCTGTTCGTGGTCTATCCGGTATTGGGGATATTCGGGCTGGGGTTCTGCTATCTCTGGCTCGGGCCGGCCTTTCACGGGCTGAGCGCGGCCCGGGAGCGCAGGGCCGAACTGGCTCCCCTGCTGGAACAGGCGAAAGCGGCCGGCCTCAGCTATAAGGATGTCCTGGCCGACCCGGCCGCCTCCGAAGGCAAGTTCGTGCTCTGGTGCGTGCAGAACCGGTCGGAAGCGGCCGTGAACGTGGACGGCGACGAGACCAAACGCCTTGCCGTTTCCAATTACCCGAGGATGCCGCTGGTCAGCGGCAGCAAGCACCAGTCCTGCGAGCCTATGCTGCTCCTGGTGGAAAAGAAAACCGCGGGCCGGCCTCTGACCGTGTTTTTTAAGGAAGCTCTTTAAGGACCTATGAAGAAAATAAAGACTTTGCAGTGCATCCGCTGCGGCAAGGACCACAAGCTGGCCGAAACCAAGTACAACTGCAACGCCTGCGGCGGCAACCTGCAGGTGCTCTACGATTATAACCTCATCAAGAAGCGCCTCAACTACGACGTGCTCAAGGACAACCGCGAGCACAGCATCTGGCGCTACCTCGACATCCTGCCCATCGCCAGCATCAAGAACGTGCCGCCCGTGCAGGTGGGCTGGACGCCGCTCTACAGGGCGGAGAAACTGGGCGCCGAAGCCGGGGTGCATAACCTCTATATCAAGGACGACGGCCGCAACCCCAGCGCCTCCTTCAAGGACCGCGCCAGCGCCGTGGTGACCGCCCGCGCGCTGGAGATGAAAGAGAAGGTGATCTGCTGCGCCTCCACCGGCAACGCGGCCTCTTCGCTGGCGTGCCTGACCGGCAGCCTGGACATGAAGACCATGATCTTCGTGCCGGAGACCGCGCCCGCCGCCAAGGTGGCCCAGCTGCTGGTGTTCGGCGCCACCGTCATCATGGTCAAGGGCACCTACGACGACGCTTTCGAGCTGTGCCTGAAGGCCTCGCAGGAATACGGCTGGTACAACCGCAGTACCGGCATCAATCCCTTTACCCGCGAAGGCAAGAAGACCTGCTCCTTCGAGATCTGCGAGCAGATGAACTGGGAGACCCCGGACAAGGTGTTCGTGAGCGTGGGCGACGGCAATATCCTGAGCGGCATCTGGAAAGGTTTTGTGGAGTTCCACCGCCTGGGCATCATAGAGCGCCTGCCGCAGCTGGTGGCCGTGCAGGCCGAACATTCGGATTCCATAAAGCGCGCCTTCGAGTCCGGCTCCGACGTGCAGCCGGTCAGCGGCGTCACCGTGGCCGACAGCATCTCCGTCAGCCTGCCGCGCGACGGTATGGCCGCGGTGATGGCCATCCGCGACTCCGGCGGTTTCGCGGTCTCCGTGACCGACGAGGAGATCCTGGCCGCGATCCCGCGCATAGCCCGCGGGTCCAACGTTTTCGCCGAACCGGCCGGCGCCGCCACCTACGCGGGCCTGCTGAAAGCCGTTAAGGAGGGGAAAGTGAAGGACAACGAGTCCGTGGTCCTCCTTATCAGCGGCAACGGCCTTAAGGACATCCAGAGCGCCATGAAATCCGTGGGCAAGCCGTATGTCATAAAGCCGGACCTGGCGGAGCTGAAAAAACTGGTGGCGGACAACCGCCTGGTTTAGCCCCGCCGGTTGACTTCCGTCATAGGCCCTTTGCGCTTGCCGCCGGGGGTCTTAAGACACTTCTTGAAATACCCGCCCCGGCCTACAATATAGTAAGGCCGGGAGCCGCTGTATGCGCCCGCCTCTATGGAGGGTATTGATGACTAATAAGCTTATTGCCGCCTTTGTCTGTCTCGGCCTGTCCGGTTTCGCCGGCGCCGCCGAAATGGACTTCGACAAGGGCGTTGACGTGAAGGAAAGCATGGAGAAGGCGGGCACGCTGTATACGCCTCCGCCCCCGGGCTACCCGGCCCCCGGTTATGACTACCACCCCGGCGAATGGGGCAGCCATAACTTCAACAGCTACCCCGGCCCGTCGCCTCATCACATAAGGTACACCAGGGATTGCCGCAACTTCAACTTCGGCCCGTCCTCGGGCCCGCAGGAGTCGCAGATGGAGCGGCTGGAGAGCGTGGAGTACGTGCAGGAATGCCATTACGTTCCGGATCCCCCGCCCCCGCCCAAGCCCGGCGAGCCCGGTCAGCCCGGCCACCCGCCCAAGCCCCCGCACAAAGCCGGCGAGAAGGCCATGCAGTGCCATGAGCGGCCGCACGACGTTTTCCGCCGCTCGGTGCAGGTCGCCCTTGGCGCCCGCCAGCTGCTGCCCTGGGAAACGGACAGCTTCGAGGTCTGCATGGAAGGCCCGCGCGTGCAGCTGCGCCAGCTCGACACCGCCTACGCCTATGACGTGCGCGAGCTGGGTCATTACGACCTGCGCTACGAGCTGACCCCGCTCTACAAGACCCCCATGGCCCCGGACCGCAACGGGATCTATGTCAGCGCGTTCTCGTACGCCGACGGCAAGTTCACGTTCAAGCTGTCGGACCGCTGGGCGGCCGAATACGCCGGCGAGAAGGTGACCGTGAAGGTGGAACTCTATAAGGACGGGTTCCTGTTCTTCAACACCCCCAAGGGCGACAAGGAGTTCACTTTCGACGCCGCCAACGGCTACGAGATGACCTTCGCCGAGAGCGAGCTTAACAAGCCGGAGCAGCCCGACCCCGCCCCCAACTACAGGGGCCCCAAGAAGTATTACCTGCGCTGGGGCTTTAGCCGCGTAGGCAGTATTTCCACTTCGAAATTCATCAAGAAGGACCAGACCGACAAGATAGAAGTGAAATAAGCCGCGGTAAAGGGAATGAAAAACAAGGGCCGGCTTTTAAAGCCGGCCCTTGTTCTCTATAGCCGCCGCGCTCAGTAGGGCAGGGCGATGGTGAAAGCCGAACCTTTCTGCAGCTGGGATTTGGCGAAGACCTTGCCGCCGTGCACTTCGGCCACTTTTTTCACCAGGGCCAGGCCCAGGCCCCAGCCTTCCACCTGGCCGGTGAAAGCGGCCTCCACCTGGTAGAATTTCTGGAAAATATTGTCTAGCTCTTCGCCGGGGATGCCGGGGCCGTTGTCGCCCACGGAGAGCAGCGCGTGGTTGTCGCGGGCCTGCACGGAGAGGATCACCAGCTTGTCGCGGCCGGGGTTGAACTTTACCGCGTTGTCTATGAGGCTGCGCATGGCGCTGGCCAGCAGCTTGCGGTCCGCGCGCACCTTTACCGGTTCCGGCGCGGCGATCTTTATGCTGACGCCTTCGGCGGCTTTCAGGCGTTCCTTCATGTCGGCGGCGATCTCGCCCAGGAAATCCGCGGCGTCGAACTCTATCTTCTCCAGCGAGGCGGATTCGAGGCTGTCTATGGTGACGAAATCCAGCAGACTTTCCACCAGGCCGTTGAGCTTCTGGCCCTGGGCGAAGATGGTGTCGGAAGACTTGGTGATCATCTCCGGCATGCTCTTGGCGGCCGCCTCGTCCTTGAGGATCTGCGCGTAGCCGTTTATGCAGGCCAGGGGGGTCTTGAACTTGTGCGAGATGAGGGACAAAAAGTTCCTGGCCATGCGCTCTTCCAGGCGCTGGGCGGTGACGTCGGAGAGGATCCAGAGGCGGCCTTCCACGGTCTGGTTGCCGTCCTTGTCCTCGGTGAAAAGTTTGATGACCGAGACGTCGAGGTAGAAGCGCTTGGGCTTGTCCCGGTAAAGCTCCATGCGGGAGACGGGGGCTTCGGCGGCCATGACCGTTTCCAGCGCGGGTTTCACTTCGAAATCGGAGAAGGCCTTGGAGATCTGGGCGAACTTGTACTTGTCGTGCTCCAGGTAGGCCCTGGCGGAGTTGTTGAGGATGATGATCTCGCCGTTGACGTCCGTGAGTATCGCGCCTTCCTTGATGCGCTTGAACACTATCTCCATCTTGCGCTTCTCTTCCTTCACGGAGGAGAAGAGGCGGGAGTTCTCTATGGCGATGGCGGCCTGGCTGGCGAAAGCCTCGAAGGAGTTCTTGTCGGTGTCGGAGAAATCCCCGTCGCCCTTATTGACCGCCTGCACCACGCCTATGGCCTTGCCTTTTATGATCATGGGGCAGGTAAGCAGGGAGCGCGTGGTGAACCCGCTCTTGGCGTCGGCTTTCTTGGAGTGGCGGGGGTCGTTGGCCGCGTCGTTGATGATGATGGAGCGCCCTTCCTTGGCGCAGGTGCCGGCTATGCCCTCGCCCAGCTTGAAGCGCATTTTCTGCACGTCCTCGGGCAGGCCCAGGGCCACGTCGAAATAAAGCTCCTGCGTCTTCTCGTCGAGCAGGTACAGCGAGGCGCGCTCCGCCCCTACCACGCGCGAAGCCAGGCGCATGATGGTGGTCAGCAGCTCGGAAATATCAAGTTTTGAGGAAAGCAGCCGGCTCACCATCACCAGCATTTCGAGGCTTTCCTGCGACTGCGTTATCATCTTTATCCCGTCCTAAAAAAATACCTGCAGCCCTATCTTGTAATAGTTCTTCCAGGCGGCGCCCTCTTCCTTGTAAAGGTTGTAGCCCAGGTCCAGCATGGACCTTTCGTTGAGGCCCAGCTTTATGCCGGCTATGCCGGAATTGGCCGCACCCGCCCTTCTGAAGGATATTTTACTATATCCCGCGTAAATGTGGCTGTCGAATTCGGGGCGCATGTTGCGGGCCACCTGGGCGGTCATGGCCCAGTCGGGCAGCGCCGTGATCTGGCGGAAGGTGCCCAGGTAGGCCAGCTCGGACTGGTCCATGGCCGGGGTCACCAGCGTGGCGTTGGAGACTCCCGAGGGCTTGGTGAAGGCCGCGGCCGAGGCGAGGAAGTAGAACTGGCTGAAATAAGATTTCTCCACCTGCACCTCGAAGGCGGATTGCGAGAAGTTCTTGCGGCCGGGGACGGCGTTCTCCAGTACGCGGGACTTCTGGGCGGCCCAGGCCCCCGACACGGTGGCGCGCAGGTAGCTTTCGTCGTCGCCTTCGGAGACGGAGGTCAGCAGGAACACTTTGGCGCCGGAGGCGCCGGAGCGCGAGCCGGAAGCCACCGGGTAAATGAACGGCTTGAGGGAAACGGAGAGGGTCTCCCCGGAATACATGAGGGGCAGGCGGAAAGACCAGGTCTTGTCCCGGTAGGCGGCGCTGTCCCGGTAGAAGGCGGTGTTGGCCCCGAGCACCAGGCGGGGGGTAAGTTTGGTGAAGACCGCGAAAGAGTCTTTTTTCAGGCCGTTGGAGCCGGAGGCGTAGTCGTTTTCCAGCCACCAGGCGGCGGATGCGCTGGCGGTAAAAAAGGCGGAAAACGCTGCCGCCAGGAGTAGGTGCTTCATAGTGCCTATAGTATATATTATTTTCACGTAATTCAAATAAAAAAGCCCTCCCTTGTGAAGGGAGGGCTTTTCGTGGCCGAAAGGCTTACATCTGGGAGTCTTTCATGAACATGAAGAAGTACTGCAGGAAGTCGTAGAGGTCGCAGTTCACCAGGGTCATGTCCACGGGGGCGTAGTTCATGTAGCCGCCGAGGCGGCCGGTCACCTTGTTGTAGGTGAGGTCCACGGGGGAGTGGCCCACGCTGCCGCGCACGTTCACCGTGGTCACGTCCGCGGAGCCTTCGCCCATGTCGAACCTGAGGGAGACGGGGGTGGCCGCCGCGTAGCCTTCCAGGAGGCCCTTTTCCCAGTTGACGGTATAGCGTACCTGGCGGCGGTTGGCGTTGCCGTGCACGGTCACCTGCTCCGTGCTCCAGTCGAATTTGAGGTCCACCGGGCTGTTGTTGGCCGCGCCGCGGATCTCCATTTCCTGGTGGTCTATCACCAGGTTGGTCACGGCGTTGTTGGCGAGGCCGGTTATGGTCCAGTCCAGTTTGTTGAGCTTGAGGTCCACGGGGCCGTAGTTGGCGACGCCTTTCAGGGTGCCCTGCTTTACGGCGTAGGTGGTCTTGTTGCGCGTGCCGAAAAGCCGGTCATAAACTTTCTGGCCCACCCGGACCTCGGTTATGTAGTAGTAGCGCGCCAGGCCGATGGCCCAGTCGGCCGCGTCCTCGCCGGTCACGTCCGCGAAGACCATGTAGCCGCCGGTGTTGCTCTGGTAGGACTTCACCTTGAAGCCGGCCAGGGTCAGTTCGCGCACGGCCTCGTAGGCGTCCTGGTTCTTGTCCAGCAGGCCCACCAGGGTGTCGTTCATTTCGGGGGCGGCGGTGTTGACCTGGATCTTGCGCAGGGTCAGCCACATGTTGGATTTGGGGGTCTGGGGGGCGGGGGTCGCTATGCCCGCCAGGGAAAGCCCGGCGCGGGAAATGGCCAGGTTTTCTGCTGCGCCGGCGCCGATGGCGCCGGAAAGGGAAATCAGTACTGCGGCTGCGATGTACGGTACGTTCTTCATTCGTGAACCTCCGGAAACTGCGTTCCTTGGATATATATATTCTGCCAGAAACGGCCGGGCCGCACAATGTCCGCCTGGGCCAACAGGCGGGGGTTTTTTGGCCCTGCCGGCCTGGGTCCTTTGGCCTGGGCCTTGCGGCTACCGGCCGACCCTTGACAGGTCAAGCGCGTCTGCTATAATATTGGCGTAAACGACAGTCGGAGGCCATATGAGAACGATACTTTCACTCCTGATGCTGCTGGCGCCCGCCGTAACCGGTGCCGCGGAAACCCTTAACATAGATTTCGCCGGCGCCAGTTACAGCGCCGGCGCGCTGGCCGCTCCGGCCCCCGCGCTGGACCTGGCCGCCGCTCCCGCGGTCAAGGCCGCGCCCGCCGCCAAGAAAAAATGGACCGTCATGGTTTTCGTCAACGGCAAGAACGACCTGGAACGGGCCGGCCTGCTGAACCTGAACATGATGGAGCTGGTGGGCTCCAATAAAGACCTTAATATCCTGGCCGAATTCGGCCGCATGAACGGACAGGAGCGCGATACCGACGTCGACGGCAACTGGACCGGGGTGCGCCGCATCTACGTCAAGAAAGACAATGACATGGAGAAGATCACCTCGCAGGTTGTCACCAACACCGCGCAGGCGGACATGGGCGACTACAAGCGCGCCGTGGACTTCGTGCTGTGGTCGAAGAAGAACTACCCCGCGGAAAAATACATGCTGATCCTCTGGGACCACGGCACCGGCTGGATGGACCCCCGGCAGGAAAAAGCCGATACCGGCAAAGGCATCTCTTTCGACGACGAGACCGGCAACTACATCCGCACCCGGGAAATAGGTCTTATCGCCAAGGAGGCCGGCGGCGTGGACGTGATGGCCTTCGACGCCTGCCTGATGCAGATGGCCGAGGTGCTCAGCGAGCTGAAGGGCAACGCCAGGGTGATGGTGGGTTCCGAGGAGACCATTCCCGGGGTGGGCTATCCTTACCATGTTTTCCTTTCCGCCATGGCCAGGGAGCCGGGCATGAGCGCCGAGAAGCTGGGCGGCATCCTGGTGGAAGCCTACAAGATGTTCTACGAGCAGGACGTGAAGCGCGGGGCGCAGTTGTCGGCCGTGCGCGTCGCCAAGGCCGCTGAGCTCGAGACCCGCGTAAAAGAACTGGCCGCCGCCATCAGGGCGGTGAACGACACTGCCGCCCTGAAGGCCGCCCGCAACGGCGTGATCCGCTTCGACGCGGTGGGCGAGGCCTCCGACCCGAAAAAGCAGATCTCCTTCTACGGGGACCTGTTCAATTACCTGGAACTGGTGGAAAAGAATATGACCGCGACAGGCGCCGCCGCCGACTTGGCGAAGGCCCGCTCCGCCGCGCTGCGCCAGTTCATCAAGAACGACCTGGTGATCCACAACAACTACTTCGACAAGGAACGCACGGGCCGCTCGTTCGCGGATTCGCACGGTATCTCCATCTACCTGCCGCCGGTGATAGACCGCATAGAGCAGGCCAAGCTGGAGGGCATCTTCGAAGGCCGGTACCAGGATTTCGCCTTCGCCAAGGCCACGGGCTGGCACGACTTCGTGACGTATCTCTACGGCGTAAAGTAGCGCCTGGTCCGGCGCAAGAGAGCCCCCCGGCGCCGCCGGGGGGCTTTTTTATCCCCGCGCCCCGCCTATATTGTAGAATTTCAACGATGAAGCGCCTGCTGCTGGTCAATTTCGCTGAGTGCCCCGAGAACCTGCATTTCGAGCGCGCCCTGGCGCGCGCCGTGGCCCGGCGGCGCGGCCTGGCGCTGGACGTGCTGCACGATTTCGACTATCACTACGACTTTATAGGGGTGCCCGCGCCGCCCCGTGGCCGGCGGCGGCGCTGCGCCGGCCTGGCCGCTCTCCAGAAAGATCTTGGCCGCCCCGACGCGCTGCTGCTGCTGGATTTCCCCAAGCGCGCGCGCTGCGCCACCTCCTGGCTCTGGCTGGCCCGGCAGGCGCCCGCGGCGGAAAAATTCTTCGTGGCCAACCACCTTATCCCCATGCCGGGACACAATTTCACCGCCGACCTGGCGCGCAAGTACCGCGCGCTGGCGGGCGTAAAAGCCGGCTGCATGCTGGAGTTCGACGACAAGGAACTCTGGCGCGAAATGGGCCTGTCCGGCGCGCGCCTGCTGCGCCGGGGCTACGCGTCGGACTGCGAATATTACAAGCCGCTGGCCGGGCCGGCGGGCAACTACGCTTTTTCGGCCGGTTCCGCGGGGCGGGATTACGCCGCCCTGGCCGCCGGCGCCAGGCGCGCGGGTTTCGGGATAAAGATCTTCACGGATTCCGGGCCGGGCCGCCTGCCCGCCGCCGCCGAAGTGCTGCCGCTGGCCAGGAACCTGCATAACCTGCGCGAGGCCGCCGGCCGCGCGCGCGCGGTGGTCATCCCGGTGAAGGACGCTCACGTCAACGAGGCCGCCGGCAACTCCATAGCGTTCCTGAGCATGGCGCTGGGCCGGCCGGTGCTGGTAAAAAGGACGCCGTACATGGAGCGGTTCATACAAGACGGCGTGAACGGGTTCCTTTACGATTCTCTCACTCCGGAGGACTTGGCCGCCGGGCTGCGGCGCATAGCCGCCCTCACTCCGGCCAAGCTTAAAAAATTGGGCGCCGCGGCGCGCCGCACCGCGCTGGCCAAGGCCAGCCTGGACCGGTTCTGCGCGGAATTCCTCAAAGAGCGGCTTTGAAAGGCAAAAAAATTATGGACCAGATCCTTATCCTGGACTTCGGCAGCCAGTACACGCAGCTGATAGCGCGCCGCCTGCGCGGCCTGCGGGTCTACTGCGAGATCCTCCCGTTCGGCGCGCCGGTGGAGGAGATCCTCGCCCGGTCGCCGCGCGGCATCATCCTTTCCGGCGGGCCTTCCAGCGTTTACGCCAAGGGCGCGCCCAAGCCGGACCCGGCCGTCTTCAACCTGGGCGTGCCGGTGCTGGGCGTCTGCTACGGCATGCAGCTGCTGGCGCACGAATTCGGCGGCCGGGTCTCCAAGGCGGCCTCGCGGGAGTACGGCTTCAGCAAGCTGAAGGTCTTGAAGGGTTCGCGGCTTTTCAAGGGCATCGCCGGCGACTTCGACGTCTGGATGAGCCACGGGGACGAGGTGAAGCGGGTCCCTCCCGGTTTCCGCGTGACGGCCAGGGCCGGCGGCTCCGACATCTCCGCCATGGAGAACCGGGAAAGGAACCTCTACGCGCTGCAGTTCCACCCCGAGGTGCACCATACCGAGCACGGCGTGAAAATGCTGGAGAACTTCGCCCGCGGCGTCTGCGGCTATAAAGAGCGCTGGACCCCGGCCTCTTTCCTGGCAGGGAGCGTGGCGGAGATCAGGCGGCAGGCCGGCGGCGCGGCCGTTATCTGCGGGCTTTCCGGCGGCGTGGACTCTTCGGTGGCCGCGGTGCTGGCCCACCGGGCCATAGGCAGCAGGCTTAAATGCATCTTCGTGGACACCGGCGTGCTGCGCCACGGCGACCGCGAGCGCATGACCGAAGTGTTCAGGAAAAAATTCGGTTACAGCCTGAAAATAGTCGACGCGTCCCGGTTGTTCCTCGGCCGCCTCAAGGGCGTCACTTCGCCGGAAAAAAAGCGGAAGATAATCGGCCGCACCTTCATAGAGGTCTTCGACAGGGAAGCGAAGAAAGTGAAAAATGCCAGATTCCTGCTGCAGGGCACGCTCTACCCGGACGTGATAGAGTCCGTTTCGGTGAAGGGGCCTTCGGCCGTCATCAAGAGCCACCACAACGTGGGCGGCCTCCCCGCCAGGATGAAGCTGGGGCTGATAGAACCGCTGCGTTACTTTTTCAAGGACGAGGTGCGCGAACTGGGCCGCAGCCTGAACATCCCGGAGCAGGTGCTGATGCTCCACCCGTTCCCAGGCCCGGGCCTGGCCATCCGCGTGCTGGGCGAAGTGACCCCGGACAGGTTAAAGATCCTGCGCGAGGCCGACCGGCTGATGCGCGAGGAGATCGAGAAAGCGGGGTGGTATTCCAGGATCTGGCAGGCCTTCTGCGTACTGCTGCCGGTGCGTTCCGTGGGCGTGATGGGCGACGAGCGCTCCTACGAGTACACGATAGCCCTGCGCTGCGTGAGCTCCGTGGACGGCATGACGGCCGACTGGAGCCGCCTGCCGCACGACCTGCTGCAGAAGATCTCCTCGCGCGTCGTCAGCGAGGTGCGCGGCGTCAACCGCGTGGTCTACGACGTGACCTCCAAGCCGCCGGCTACGATAGAGTGGGAATAAGGAGTTTCAAATGCTTCAGGATAATGTGCCGCTGGGCCTTACTTTCGACGACGTGCTGCTGCTGCCGGCGAGGTCCGGCGTGCTGCCCGGGCAGGCGGTGCTGGAGACCCGGCTTACCGCGCGCATAAAGCTGCGCCTGCCGCTGCTGTCGGCGGCGATGGATACGGTCACCGGCTCGGCCATGGCCATAGCCATGGCGCGCGCCGGCGGGCTGGGCTTCATCCACCGGGCCATGCCCCCGGAGCTGCAGGCCCGCGAGGTGGCGCTGGTGAAAAAACGGGGGCTGTTGGCCGGCGCGGCCATAGGCGCCGGCGCCGCGGCGGTGGAGCGCGCCGGGCTGCTGGTGCGCGCCGGGGCCGACGTGCTGGCCCTGGACACGGCCCACGGGCATTCCGAACTGGTGCTGAAAACGCTCAGGGAGGTCAAAAGGAAATTCAAGGTGGAAGTGATAGCCGGCAACGTGGCCACCTGCGCCGGCGCGCGCGACCTGGTGAAGGCCGGCGCCGACGCCGTGAAGGTGGGCATAGGCCCCGGCTCCATCTGCACCACGCGCATAGTTTCGGGCGTGGGCGTGCCGCAGCTGACGGCCATTAAGGACTGCGTGCGCGGCGCCGGGCGCGTGCCGGTGATAGCCGACGGCGGCATAAAATTCTCGGGCGACATCACCAAGGCGCTGGCGGCCGGGGCCGCCTGCGTGATGCTGGGGACCCTGCTGGCCGGCACCGACGAGGCGCCGGGCAGGGTGGTGAGGGTCGGCGGGCGCAGGTACAAGCTTTACCGCGGCATGGGGTCGCTGGGGGCCATGGAGGCCGGGTCGAAGGACCGCTACGGGCAGGCCGGGGTGGAGAACCGTAAACTGGTGCCGGAGGGGATAGAGGGGCGCGTGCCCTGCAAGGGCCCGGTGGAGGCCATACTGCACCAGCTCGCCGGCGGCCTGCGCTCGGGCATGGGCTACTGCGGCTGCCGGGACCTGGCCGCGCTGCGCCGCGGCGCCCGCTTCGTGCGCATCACCAACGCCGGCCTGCACGAAAGCCACGTTCACGACGTGACCATGACCAAGGAAACTCCCAACTACGCCCGCCGCTGACCTTCCGCGTCCCAGCCCTTAAACGCTGCCAAATTGGGCAAGGCTCGGCATGGCATGGGCACTCCGGGCACGGGGTCGGCCACACCGTGGCCGCCCCTCCTCACACTGCGGTGTCGCTTCGCTCCACCCGCCCCTCGCGCTACGCAAGCTCGGGGCTGCGCGAAGGCCCGGCGTGCCCATGCCATGCCGAGCCTTTTAGGGGTTGGGGTGCGGGCGGGGTCAGCGGGCGGGACGGGTCTCTTCTTCGAAACGGTTCATCAGGATGGAATTGTAGTAGGTGTCCTTGCCTACCTGCTTGACGGTGTTGAAATAACCGCAGGCCTTCACGCGCGCGCCTTTGCCGAAGGCCGGCAGGCGCAGCGAAATGACGTTGATGAAATCATAGCTGCCGTCGGGGGCGGTTTCCTGCAGGCTGAAGACGGAGTAGGGCGTCACCAGCTTGTTGTCCTCCACCCGCAGGTCCAGCACCTCGCCGCGCACGCACACCGAGGCCGCCTCGTATTTGGCGGGCGAGCGGTTGAGGTCCATTACGGACACCTGCACGTTGCTGCGCCGCAAGCCCGGCAGCTTGCACAGCCCCAGCAGGAAGCCCAGCAGCAGCAGCCCCGCCAGCGCCCCGGCGCAGCGGCCCCAGAAGTGTCCCAGGAACCAGGCCAGCACGTCTCTTCTGTTTTCGGTCAGCATAGGTTCGCCTAAAAGGCCCGGCTTTTCTTCGCGCCCCGCAGCGGGCCTTCGAGCTTGCCGTTGGGCGCGCTCTTGAAGCGGTTGAGCAGGATGATGTTATGGTAGGTGTCCTTGCCTACCTGCTTCATGGAACTGAACACCCCGCAGGCCAGGACCAGCCCTTCGGGGGCCGTCTCGCGCTCCTTGAAAGAGATGATGTTGACAAAATCGTAATCCCCCGCGGCGCGGGTCTCCTTCAGGCTGAAGATGGAGTAGGGCAGGTCCTGCGGCTCGGCGCCGGCGTCCTTGAGGTTGAGGATGACGCCCCTGACGCAGACGTTGCGCGCGTTGTAGCGCGCCGGGCTGGCGTTCAGCGCGAACACCGAGACCGCGCTGTTGCCGGAGACCGCGGCCTTGCTGAAACAGCCGAAAGCGTAGCCGGCCGCCACCGCGCCGGCACAGGCCAGCAGGATATGGAGCCTGAATTCTTTCAGGACCCACGCGACCAGCCGCCTGGCGTTATAATCGAGCAAACACCCCTCCGTATCGCTACGGCACCCGTCGGAATTTGAAGTTCAAGACCCGCTCCCCGGTACCACCCGACAAATATAGCAAATTTACGCCGCGCGGGCCGTCAGTCGCCCATGAAGCTCGGCTTGCGTTTTTCCATGAAGGCCCTGATGCCTTCCTCGTAGTCGCCGCTGTTGTAAACCTTGCGGCGCAGCGCCTGGATGCGCTCGAAAGATTCCGGGCTGATGGGATGCGCCTCGGAGAGGATCCGGAACTGTTCCTTGATCACGGAGACGGCCAGCGGCGAGTTGGCCGCGATGCCGCGCGCCAGGGCGAAAGTGAATTCCTCTATCTCCTTGGAACTGACCAGGTGGTTGAGGATGCCGAAATGGTAGGCCCGTTCCGCCTTCACCGGCTCGGCGGTAAAGAACATCTCCTTGGCGATGTTGGAGCCCACGCGGTTGAT
>JAMPXK010000076.1 GCA_023701245.1 Elusimicrobiales bacterium
ATCTATACGGTTCAGGACGCCCAGGGAACGGTAACTACCGGGGCGGTGGATTCCGAAGACGAAGATTCAGCGGTACAATCCCTGCAGTCCAAGGGTTTGTTCATCCTGTCCATCCAGTCCGAGGCCGTAAAGTCCAAGGGCATCTTAAGTCTCAAGAAGATGGGCCCGGGGGGGAAAGTCTCCGGGCGCGAGATGGTGTTCTTCGGCGAGCAGATGGCCACCTTGCTGGGCGGCGGCATCCCGCTGGTGCGCGCGCTGTCGCTCTTGAGCGAGCATTCCGAGAACAAAGCCCTGGGCGTCATCCTGTCCTCCGTGACCAAGGAAGTGTCCGCCGGCGGCGCCCTCCACAAGGCGCTGGAGAAGCATCCCAAGGTTTTCGACGAGATCTGGGTTTCCCTGGTGCAGGCCGGCGAAGTGTCCGGCCAGCTGCCCACGGTGCTGCGCCAGATCACCACGTACAACGAAGCCCAGGAGAACATCAAGTCCAAGATCCTGACGGCGCTGGCCTACCCGGCCGTGCTGATGACCATGTCCGTGGGCGTGCTTATCTACTTCGTGGTCTACATCGTTCCCGTTTTCGCGGACATTTTCCGCGACTTCAACCTGCAGCTGCCCCTGATCACCCGCGTGATCGTAGGGATCTCCGGGATAGTGACCAAGTACATGGTCTTCATGCTGGTGGTGATGATCGGCGCCGCCTTCGGGTTCAGGGCCTACATCGCCACCCCGCCGGGACGCCTGACCTGGAACCATATCCAGTTCGGACTGCCTTTCTTCGGCGGGCTGATACGCAGCATGCAGATAGAGCGCATGCTCACCACCATGGCCACCCTGATCCGCTCCGGCGTCAGCATCCTAAATTCCGTGTCGGTGCTGGAAGGCGCCTTCCGCAAGAACCTCATCTTCCAGAACGCGCTCAAGCAGGCCAAGAACGACATCGCCAGCGGCCGCTCCATCTCCGAGTCCTTCAAGAAGACGGGCATTTTCCCCGCCATGGTTACCGAGATGATGTGGATGGGCGAGGAATCAGGCAAACTGCCCGACATCATCGTGGTGCTCTCCAAGTATTACCAGGAGCAGATAGACCAGTTCATACGCCGTTTTTCGTCGATGATCGACCCCATCCTGGTGGTAGGCATCGGCGGCATCATAGCCGTGATCGTCATGAGCATCTTCATGCCGATCTTCCAGCTCTCGCAGATAGGGGCGGGCTGATCGCGGGCGGCGGCAAGGAGCCGATAATGAAAAGATCCAGCGGTTTTACCCTGATAGAACTGATAGTGGTGGTGCTCATCATGGGCATGCTCGCCTCCATGGGCGTTCCCTACTACTACAAGACCGTGGAAAGTTCCAAGGCCTCCGATTCTGTGGCCATCGGGCACCTCCTAGGCAACGCCAACCGGATGTACAACCTCGACAACCCGGGCGCCCCCGTGAGCGGGCAGGTCACCAATACCTGCAACGCGGCCAGCTGCACTACGGCGACGGGCGCCTGCCGCCTGGTCGCCTGCAATTACGTCGCCCAGCAGGACTGGAACCAGAGCGCCTACGGCTATTACGTCTGCAACGGCAACGCCGGCGGCCCCTGCTGCGGCAGTTCCGGCTCCGAAATAGGCGTGTCCTGCACGCTGCACAAGCCGCCCGCTTCGGCCCCCTACAGCGGCTGGGGTTACCGGTTCTATTCCAGCGGCCGCTGCCTGGAGCTGGGCGGCGCCCCTGATTGTCCCAAATTCTAAGATGACCCACGCCGCGCGCCCCGGACAGACGCTTATCGAAGTGGTCATGGCCACCATGATAGCCGCCATGACCACGACGGCGGTCTTTTCCGTCATCCTGTCCAGTTTCGTCTCCGGGGCCAAGGCCGATAAGCGCGACGCCGCGGCCATGGTGCTGCGCCGGGCCCAGCAGACCCTCAATAGCTACGTTTCAGCGGAACCCTGGACCGCCGCTTACTCGGCGGGCGCTACGCCAGGGATCTGGGCCGCGGATTCTTCCGGCGTGTGGGCGCTGCGCAACGGCGTGCACGACATCACCTCCCTGCTTACCGGCACCTCTTTGAGCGGCACCGGCGCCTCTTTTACCTATACCGTGGCCAGCAACGACTGCGGCTTCGGCCTGGGGCCGGGGCCCAACCTGCCGTACGCCTGCAAGACCGTCACTTTCAGCCTGATCTACCCGGATTGAACATGAAAAAACGCCCCGGTTTCACGCTCGCCGAACTGATACTGGCCGTCATGATCTTCGGCTTCATGGCTACGTCGCTGGCCACCATCTATTCCACCAGCAACCGCCATATGTTCCAGAATTACCGGGCCAATGTCATAAAGACCAATGTGGGCATAGCCATGCGGGCCGTGCAGAACACCCTTTCCACGTCCACCCGGCTGGACGTGCCGGCCTACGGCGCTTCGGGCAATATCCTGGCTTTCGCCAGCAACGTGGACCAGGTGACCGGCTGTTACCCGGTAGGTCCCGGAGAGGCCAGGTGGCATTATTTCTGTATCGCTCCAGACGCTAATATTCCCGCCATCAACAGCCTTTACTACCATACCGGGACCATCGCCGGCGGTACAGGCTGCGCGGTGGCCGCCCCTTCCCTGTGGGGCGGCGGCTACCCGGCTTTCTGCGGCTTCTTCGGCGGCGGCACCGTTACCCTGCTCATGCAGGCCACCCGGCCCACTCCCACCTTCTTCTCCCGCGCCGCTGTCGACGGCGTAAATGAGCGCGACATCGTCCGGGTGCGCCTGCGCTCGCTCTGGTCGGCTTCCGGGCGGGGGTTCGGCAAGTCCCAGCGGGACGTCGATTTTACCCTGGACAGCGCGGTACAGGTCCACCGCTACGCCTGGTAGCCAGCCTTACCTTGCCGGTCGCGGTTTTGTCTGCTAGACTATGCTTATGACCCTGAACCTGCGACGGAAGGGGATGGTACTGCTCCAGACCCTCGTTATCTCGGTGATCCTGTCCATGATCGCCGTGATGGTGCTCAAGTGGGTGCTGGCGCGTTATATGCTGGCGGCGCGCAATTACCGGTCCACCACCACCAAGATAGCCGCCTCAGGGTATTTTCATAGCCAGTTCCCCAACTGGCTGGCGGGAGCCATCCCGGCGGACGTCACCTACAGTGTTCCGAAGGTCGTCAACGGAGTTTCGGCCCCGCAATGCGTACGTGTGCGCACTTTAGGCGCCGGCATGCGCACCGTGACCATAACCTCGGACCAGGATTTCCCCGCGGCCTGCCCGCCCTGACCCTATGTCCCGGGTAATTCCAGCCGTACTGTGCCTGTCAGCCGGCCTCGCGTTCATGCCCGGCCGTCTCCGCGCCGAGCAGGCGCCGCCGGCTGCCGGGGCCGCCTGGCATGTAAAGACCTCCCCGCATTTCGAGATCTACCACGAGTCTTCCTGGTCGCCGGCCTCCATTTCCCTGGAGATGGAGAAGATGTACGCTTCCATCCGCATGTCCATGGCCATGTTCGCTCCCTGGATGGTAAAAGAGAAAGCGAAGATCTACATCTACTCCACGCAGGACTCCTATCTAAAGGGGGAATTCAACCCGCCGCGCTGGTCCAAGGGGCTTGCCTACTTTTCCAAGAAGACGGTGGTAGTCTACGATACCGGGGACATGCAGAAACTCAAGTCCGTTATCGCGCACGAACTCTCCCACCTTTACTTCGAGGGTTATTTCGCCGAAAAACTGAAGTACCCGCCCCAATGGCTCAACGAGGGGCTGGCGGTGCACCTGGAGGAGTCCGTCTCTCCGGAAGGCGGTCCCTGGAGCAGGGCGCTGGCGTATTTCCCTGAAGAGCGCCGTTACCCGTTCAAGCATTTTTTCGACCTGAAGATAGAACAGCTGGAGTCCGACACCAGGATAGCCGACTGGTACCTGCAGGCCTACGGGGCGGTACGCTACCTCTTTCGCCCCGGCAACAGGCTGCAGTTCAAAGGACTCTGCGAGGCCGTGCGCGCGGGAGAGCCGCTGGAACAGGCCCTATGGAAGATCTACCGCTTGAGGGGCACGGCCGATTTCTCCCGCAAATGGGGAATTTGGCTGGCGGATTACACGCGTGACGAGCAGGCCCCGCAAGGCCCGCGCTCCGCCAGTTTCAACTTTAAACCCATCCAGCTCTCTTCTTTTTCCTTCACCAATTTCGGGGTAAAAAAATAGCCGCCTTCGCCCGCTCATAAATTATGCCTGCCATCCGCCGCTCAGATCCAGCTGCCGCAAACGAGACCGCCGCGGTAAGCGTCCTGATCGTGACGCGGGGAAGGCCCGGGCTGCTGCGGGCCTGCCTCTCCAGCGTGCTGGCGGGCGGGAAAGTGGAGGAGGTCCTGGTGGGCGTGGATGGCCAGGACCCGGACTCCTTCGCGGTACTCGGAGAGTTCGGGGGCGCGGTACGGCCCGTGCCGCTTCCCCGCATGTGCAGGGGGGAGGCCCGCAACAGGCTGGCGGCCGCGGCCCGGGGCCGCTGGCTGTGTTTTCTGGACGACGATACCGTGGTCCCGGCCGGTTACTTTTCCAGGCTGCAAACCCTCATCCTGGATTGGCCGGACGCGGCTGTCTTTGGCGGAGGACAGCTCCGGGCCCCGGAAGCAGGAGCTTTCGAAACCGCTGTTTTCCACCTCCTGGCCTCCCCGTGGGGCTCCGGGCCTTTCGGTCCGCGCTTCTCGCCGGTGGCAGGCACGCGCCTGGCCGGCCCCGAAAAATTCATACTTTGCAATCTTACGCTGGATTCCTTCGTTCTCAGGCGCCTGGGCGCCGCCTTCGAAGGCCATCTTACCAGCGCCGAAGAGAACCTCCTGCTTAACCGGCTGGCGGCGCAAGGCGCGCAAATGGTGTTGAGCGGCGACCTTAACCTGGTGCACCGGCGCCGTAAGGGGCTTGCAGCATTCCTGCGCCAGGTCTTCAGCTCCGGCCGAGGCAGGGGACAGATAACGCTCAGGAGCCCGTTGGGTTTCTCCGCCTTCACTCTGATCCCGCCTCTTTTTCTCTGCGGTTTGTCTTTGGCCGCGGCGCTGCGTCCGGGCGCGGCCGGCGCGCTCCTGGCGGCTTACTGCGCGTGCTGCGTGCTGGCGGCGGCCGTTTCAGGGGCGCCGACGGCACGCAAAGCGGGAGTGGCGGCCCTGTTCCCTGTCCTGCACGGGGGGTACGCCGCCGGCTGGCTGTACGGCTGTCTGGAAGGTTTGGCGGAAAAACTGGCTATGAGGGAAAAACCCGCCCGCTGCTACTGCGAAGAAAAGCCTTGAGCGCGGCGGCGTTGGCGGCCGGGTCCGGCCCCGTCTCGAACACATAAAAAGCGGAGCGGCGCAGCAGCGCCAGGGCCGCCCCGGAGCGGGCGGCCAGTATCTTCGCCTTTTTGGCCGCGTCGGACGGGGCGAACCTCAACTGGAATTCTGCCATCTGCGGCACGCCGTACCCGGCGGCCAGCGAAACCAATAACTCCATAAGCGCGGCTGAAGCCGAGCCCCGGCGTAAGGCCGGGGCCGTTCCTTTTACGAGGCGCAGAAGGAGCCAGGGCCGCGCCGGCTCGAGGCAAAGCGTCCCGGCCAGGGCCGCGGGGATAAGGCGCTTGGGCGGGTGGTGGCGCCGCAAAAAGAGGCGCGCCTGGCCGAAACGGGAATTATGGGGGCTATCCGCTCCCAGGCCTATCCGGGCGGGGAACGGATGTATGCTGCCGTCGGAGGAGACCAGGGGGGTATCGTCCGACAGCAGCGAGAAGGCCGGGTCTTTGAGCAGTTCCAGCAGGAGCGTGGTCTTGCCGGCACCCTGCGCCCCGCAGAACAGCAGGGCTTTGCCGCCTAAAGCCAGCGCGCCGGCGTGCAGGCGGTGCCGTCCCGCCAGGTCCAGCGTTTCCCCGGCGCGCGAGAGCAGCAGGAGGTAGGAAAGTTCCCGCAACAGGTCCCGGGACACCGCGCGCACGCTGCCAAAGCCTTTTTTGTAGTCATATTCGCAGAGCGCGCCCTCGGGGTACCACACAAGCCGCGTGCCGCCCGGGGAAGGCAGGATACTCCAGCGGCGCGTTCTTAAAAGAGGCGCGGCCGGGCGCAAATTCTCCTGCGGCACTTGCAGGGCGGTAACGCTAACGCGGGCCCTGGCGCCGGTCCGGAGGGAGGGGAAGGCCCCGAAGTCCTCGGCCAGCCAGGCTGTCAGTTCCTTTTCTCCGGAGGAGAAGGACGCAGCGCAGCCGCCCAGGTCGAAACCGGCGGTATGGAGGACGCCGGTCATGCGCAGAGACCGGGGCTCTTAAGCTCCAGGTGTTCCTTCAGGTAGGTGCCCGTGTGGGACCCTTTTGCCTTCAAGACGTCGCAGACCGGTCCGGAGAAGACCAGTTTTCCGCCGCCGCCGCCGCCTTCCGGCCCTAGTTCTAT
Source organism: Elusimicrobiales bacterium (assembly GCA_023701245.1). Lineage (GTDB taxonomy): Bacteria > Elusimicrobiota > Elusimicrobia > Elusimicrobiales > UBA9959 > UBA9959. The sequence goes on from JAMPXK010000076.1 coordinate 6,364, forward strand.
CAGCCAGTCGGAAGCTGCTATCACGTCCAGATTGTGCTCTATGACCAGCACGGTGTTGCCCGCGTCGGTCAGGCGGTGCAGCACCTTCAGGAGTTTTTCCACGTCGGCGAAGTGCAGGCCGGTAGTGGGTTCGTCCAGGATATAGAGGGTACGCCCGGTGGCGCGGCGGGCCAGCTGCTCGGCTAGCTTGAGGCGCTGCGCCTCGCCTCCCGACAGGGTGGTGGCGCTCTGCCCCAGCTTGAGGTAATCCAGGCCCACTTCGCTCATGGTGTCGAGGATCTTGGCGATGCGCGGGATATCGGCGAAGAGGCCGCGGGCCTCCTCCACGGACAGGTCGAGCACGTCGGCTATGCTTTTGCCTTTGAATTTGACGGCCAGCGTGTCTTCGTTGAAGCGGTGGCCGCCGCATTCGTCGCACTTCACGTAGACGTCGGCCAGGAACTGCATCTGGATCTTGAGCGTGCCGTCGCCCTGGCAGGCTTCGCAGCGGCCGCCTTTGACGTTGAAGGAGAAGCGGCCCGGTTCGTAGCCGCGGCGCTTGGCCTCCGGCAGTTCGGCGAACAGGTCGCGGATATGATTGAAAACCCCGCTGTAGGTGGACGGATTGGAGCGCGGCGTGCGCCCGATGGGGGACTGGTCCACGATGATGACCTTGTCGAGTAGCTCCGCGCCTTTCATGGAGGCGAAAGCGCCGGGCAGCTCCTTGGACTTGTAGAGCTTCTGGGCGAGGGCCTTGTAGACTATCTCGTAGAGCAGGGTGGATTTGCCGGAACCCGACACGCCGCAGATGCTGACGAACAGTCCCAGCGGTATTTTCACGTCTATCTCTTTGAGGTTGAACTGGCGCGCCCCGCGGAATTCCAGGAACTTGCCGCCGTGGCCCCGCGGGGCCCGCTTTAAGGTGGTAGAGCGCTCCCCGCTCAGGTAGGGGCCGGTGACGGACTTGCGGTCCTTGATGATCTGCGCCGGGGTGCCCTGGGCCACCACGTGCCCGCCGGCCAGGCCCGCCCCCGGGCCCAGGTCTATCACGTGGTCCGCGCCGCGGATCACGGCCTCGTCGTGTTCCACCACCAGCAGCGTATTGCCGATATCGCGCAGGGACTTGAGGGTGTTTATCAGTTTGGCGTTGTCGCGCTGATGCAGGCCTATGGTGGGCTCGTCTAGCACGTAGAGCACGCCGGTGAGGCCGGAGCCGATCTGCGTGGCCAGCTGGATGCGCTGGGCCTCGCCGCCGGAAAGGGTCTCCGAGCGGCGGTCCATGGAAATATACCCCAGGCCCACGTCGTTGAGGAAGTTCAGGCGGGAATTTATCTCCTTGAGGATAAGCCGGGCGATGGTGCGCTCCGTGTCGGTCAGGTCGGGCGAGACCATGGCCTTCCTGGCCTCCGCTATGGGCAGCGCCGCCATCTGGGCGATGTTGCGGCCGTCCACGATCACGCTCAGGGCCTCGGGCTTGAGGCGCAGGCCGCGGCACGACGGGCAGACCGTTTCCCTCATGAACTTGGTATAAATCTCTTCCTTCACGAAGTCGGATTCGCTTTCGGAGTGGCGGCGCTTGAGGTTGGTCACGACGCCTTCGAACTCCCCGGCCCCGTAGAGCAGGACGTCGCGGTGCGCTTTTGTAAGGTCCTTCCAGGGTTTGTCCAGGCTGATGCGGTTCTCGGCCGCGGCGCTGTTGAGCATCTCGGTGTAATAGCCGGACCAGGAGCCCTTCCAGCGGTGGGTGCGCGTGGTCACGGGGTTGGCCCAGGCCTCCAGCGCCCCGCCGTTCACCGACTTGGACTTGTCCGGCACCACCAGGTCAGGGTCGATCTCTATTTTTATGCCCAGGCCGCCGCATTCGGAACAGGCGCCATGGGGGGAATTAAAGGAGAACAGCCGCGGCTCCAGTTCGGGGAAACTTATGCCGCAGCCGGGGCAGGCGTTCTTCTCGCTGTAGAGCGCTTCGGCCTTGCCGGCGGCGTCCTGCACGGCCAGGAGTCCTTTGGATTGGGCAAGGGCCAGCTCTACCGCCTCGCTGAGCCGTTCCTTGTCGGCGGAAGTCACGGTGAATTCGTCCACGAAGAGGTCTATGTCGTGCTTTACATAGCGCTTGAGCGCCGGCGGCGCTTCCAGCGGGTACACCTTGCCGTCCACCCGGGCCTTCGTGAAGCCGGCTTTCTTAAGGCGCGAGAACAGCTCTTCGTAAGTGCCGCTGTGGCCCCGCACGAGGGGGGCGAAGAGACGGGCCTTCTTTCCGCCGTATTTGGCGAGTATTTCCGCGGTAATGCCCTGGGCGGACCAGGCCTTTATAGGCTTATGGCACGAGGGACAGAAAGGGCGGCCGGCTTTGGCGAAGAGCAGGCGCAGGTAGTCGTAGATCTCGGTGACCGTGCCCACGGTGGAGCGGGGGTTCTTGGAGGGGGAATGCTGCTGGATGGCGATGGCGGGGGAAAGCCCCTCTATGGAATCCACGTCGGGCTTGTCCATCTGCTCCAGGAACTGCCGGGCGTAGGCGGAGAGGGACTCCACGTAGCGGCGCTGGCCTTCGGCGTAGATGGTGTCGAAGGCGAGGGTGGATTTGCCGGAGCCGGACAGGCCGGTGATCACCACCAGGCGGTTCTTGGGGATCTCCAGGGAAATGTTCTTGAGATTGTGCGAGCGGGCCCCGCTGACTATGAGTTTGTCCATAAAGCGGCCTAATTTCCGTAGCGGTCGGTGAGCGTGGGCTCAAGGAACCTGTCCGAGCGTTCCGGGTAGTCCACGGTGTAGTGCAGGCCCCGGCTTTCCTTGCGGCGCCGGGCGGAGGTGATGATGGCACCCGCGACGCAGGCGAGGTTGCGCAGTTCCAGCAGGTCGCGCGTGGGGAGGAAGTCCCAGTAATACTTGGCGATCTCCTCGGAGATGAGGTTGATGCGCACGCTGGCCCGTTCCAGGCGCTTGTCGCTGCGCACTATCCCCACGTAGTTCCACATCAGGGTGCGGATCTCGTCCCAGTTGTGGCTGATGATGACTGCCTCGTCCGAGGGACGCGCGTTGCCGGTGGTCCACGGGGCCGGGGTTTTGCCGGAAGTGCGGCGCCGGCCCCCGCCTTTGATGGCTTCCGCGGCCCGGTGGGCGAAAACGCAGGCTTCCAGCAGGGAATTGGAGGCCAGCCGGTTGGCGCCGTGCAGGCCGGTGTGGGAAACTTCGCCGATGGCGTAGAGGCCGTCCATGGCGGTGCGGCCATCCTGGTCCACGGCCACGCCGCCGCAGAAGAAATGAGCCGCCGGCACCACGGGGATGGGGGAGCGGGTCAGGTCTATGCCCAGCTGCAGGCACTTGGCGTGGATGGTGGGAAAGCGTTTCCGGAGGAAGGCCGCCTTCAGGTGCGTCATGTCGAGGTAAACGCAGTCCTCGCCGGTACGCTTCAATTCCGAGTCTATGGCGCGCGCCACTATGTCCCTGGGGGCCAGTTCCTGGTACCTGGAATAGTTCTTCATGAAGGGCGCGCCGTCCGCGCCGCGCAGCACGCCGCCTTCGCCGCGCAGGGCCTCCGAAATAAGGAAAGACTTGGCCTGCGGGTGGAAGAGGCAGGTGGGGTGGAACTGGACGAATTCCATGTTGGCCAGCGGCAGCCCGGCCCGGTAGGCCATGGCCATGCCGTCCCCGGTGGCCACGTCGGGGTTGGAGGTGTAGCGGTAAACCTTGCCGGCCCCGCCGGAAGCCAGCACCACGCAGGAGGCCAGGAAACTGCGGACCTTGCCGGTAGCCTGCTCCAGGGCGTAGACGCCCAGGCAGCGGTTGCGCGAGGGCCGGACGCGCGCCGGGCGCGACTCCAGGATAAGGTCCACGGCGGAGAAATTAGGGAAGAAGGAGATCTTGCGGTCCGCCCGGCAGGTTTCCAGCAGGGCGCGCTCTATCTCGCGGCCGGTGGCGTCGGCCGCGTGCAGCACGCGCCGCCGGGAATGGCCGCCTTCCAGGCCCAGTTCGAAAAGCCCGCCCTTAACGCTGAAACGGGCGCCGAGGGCCACCAGTTCCTGTATCCGGGCGGGGGCCTCGCTTATGGTGAGGTCGACTATGCGTCGGTCGCAGAGACCGGCGCCGGTGCGCAGGGTGTCGGCGGTGTGCAGGGAAAAACTGTCTTCGGAGGAGGTGACCGCGGCGATGCCGCCCTGGGCGAGGTTGCTGTTGGAGATCTCGGGCTCGCGCTTGGTAATGACGGCCACGGTCCCGGCTTTCGCCAGTTTGTGGGCCGCCAGCAGGCCGGCGGCGCCGCTGCCTAC
>JAMPXK010000077.1 GCA_023701245.1 Elusimicrobiales bacterium
CGACGGCCGCGAACTGCGCGGCGGCCAGCGCCAGATGCTCTACCTGGTCAAAGAGCTCAACAAGGCCGGCCACGACAACACCATAGTCTGCCGCAAAGGCTCGCCCCTGCACAAGGCGGCCCTGCGCAAGGCCTTCAAAACGCTCACCCTGCCCTACCTTACGGAGTGGGACCCGGTCTCGGCCGTGCTGCTGCGCCGCGCGCTCAAGGCCCTGCCCGCCGGCGGCCAGCCTCCCCTGCTGCACTCCCACACCGGCCACACGGCCGCCGTCTCCTGGCTGGCCTCGGCCGGCCTTAACTGCGTGCGCATAGCCCACCGCCGCGTGGATTTCATCCCCGGCGCTTTCACCGCCCGCTTCAAATACGGCCGCGCGCACGGCGTCATCGCCATCTCCGACGCGGTGCGCGACATCCTCCTGAAGGCCGGCGTGCCGGAAGAGAAAGTGGCCGTGGTCAACAGCACCATAGACCTGGACGACACCCCCTGGAAGCCCGGCGAGTTCCCGGCCTACCGGGCCGCCGCCCGCCAGGCCCTGGCCGCGGAACTGGGCATACCCGCCGCCGCGTTCTGGGCGGGCTCGCTCATAGCCCTGGTCCCCCACAAAGACCCGGAGAACCTGGTGCGCGCCGCGGCCCTGGTCCTTAAGGATTTCCCCGAGGCGTACTTCCTGGTGGCCGGCGAAGGCCCGCTGGAGGAGAAGACCGCCCACCTGGCCCGCATGCTCAAGATCCAGGACCGCTTTAAGCTTATCGGCTACCGCAGCGACCCCTACAAAGTGCTGGCCGCGCTGGACCTGTTCGTCCTGTCGTCGTGCGAGGAAGGCATGGGCAGCGTGCTGGTAGAGGCCATGAACGCTTCCCTGCCCATAGTGGCCACCACCGCTGGCGGCATCACCGACGTGATAGAGCACGGCGCCAACGGTCTTACCGCGGCGCCGCGCGACCCGCAGGCCCTGGCCGCCGCCGCCCTGCGCGTCATGCGCGACGCCGGCCTGCGCGCCGCCCTGTCCGCCGAAGCCCACCGCCGCCGCGAGGACTTTTCCTCCCCGCGCATGGCCGCCCTGACTTTAAAATGTTATGAAACAGCCCTTGAGAATCTTAAGCGCCATAGACATCCCCTGGAATAGCGGCCTCGCGGCGTACGCCTTCGCCCAGGCGAACGCGCTGCGCGGCCTCGGCCATGAGGTGGTCTTTGCCTGCCCCGAGAACAGCGCCGCCATGGCCTTCGCCGCAAAAGAAGGGTTCAAGCATTACGCCGTCCCCGGCCGCAAGGAGTACCACAAGGTACCGCTGGCCCTGCTGCGCCTGCGCGCCATAGCCCGAGACAACGCCATCGCCGTGGTGGCCGCCCACACCGGCCGCATGCAGACCCTGGGCTACCTGCTGGGCCTTCCGGTGGTGCGCGTCAAGGCCGACACCAAGCGCCCCTCCGCCGGTTTTACCTTCTCCGGAGTAACGCGCGTGATAGCCGCTTCCGCCTACATAGAGAACCTCTACGCCGCCGCCGGCCTGGACCGCGCCCGCGTGACGCTGGTCCGCCAGGGGCTGGCCCTGCCCAGGACGCCGCAGCGCCGGGCCTCCGCCCCTTACCGCGTGGGCCTGCTGGGCCGCCTGGACCTGGTAAAAGGCCACGCGGTGCTGCTGCGCGCCGCGCGCCAGCTGCTGCGCGCCGACCTCCCGGTGGAATTCCACATAGCCGGCTACGAAGCCAACCTTAAATACGCCGACCTGCGCCGAGAAGCCGAAGACCTGGGCATAGCCAAAAAGGTCTTCTTCCACGGCCGCACCGAAGGCCCCTTCGCTTTCATGGAGTCCTGCGACATCGGCGTGGTACCCTCCCTGGGCAGCGAAGCCGTTTCGCGCGCGGCGGCCGAGTGGCTGGCCAGCGGCCGCCCCCTGGTGGCCTCCGCCGTGGGCAGCCTGCCGGAATACGCCGCTCCCGAGTGGCTGGTCCCCCCCGGCGACCACCTGGCCCTGGCCGCCCGCCTGCAGGCGCTGCTCCTCTCGCCGGACGCCATCGCCCTGCTGGGCGCCGCCAACCGCGCCAGGGCCGAGCGCGAGCTTTCCCCAGCCGTTTTCGCCGAGGCCACCGAAAAAGTCTTCAAGGAGGCCGCGGGCCGCTAGCCCGCACCTATGCCCACGCTTTCAGTGGCGATGATCGCCAATAACGAGGAAAAGAACCTGCGCCGGTCGCTGGGCAGCGCCGGCTGGGCCGACGAGATAGTCTTCGTGGACTGCGGCTCTTCCGACGGGACCGAACTGACGGCCAGGGAATTCCCGGTCAAGTATTTCGCCCGCCCCAACAGCCTGGCCGTCTACGTCAACAAGCAGTTCGCCATAGACCAGTGCACCTCGGACTGGATCCTGATCCTGGACGCCGACGAAGAGATCACCCCGGCCCTGCGCGCCGAGATCTCCGCCTTCCTGGCCGCGCCCGGCGGCGCCGCGGCGGCCTCCATGCCGCGCCGCAACTTCTATTTCGGCCGCTGGCTGCGCTACGGCGGCAAATACCCCGACACCCAGCTGCGCCTGTTCCGGCGCGGCAGCGCCCGCTTCCTGCCGCTGCCCGTACACGAGCGCCTGGAGGTGAACGGCGCCGCGGCCGCCCTTAAGGAACCCCTGCTGCACTACCCCTATTCCGACGAGGAAGACCGCCGCCGCAAGCTGGCCTTCTACACCGAGATCCTCACCCGCTCTTACGCCCTCAAGGGCCGCTGGCGCGCGCTCATCCTGCTGCGCCCTTTCACCCGTTTTCTTTCGGCCTATGTGCTCAAGCTGGGTTTCCTGGACGGCGCGGTAGGCCTGCGCACCGCGCTTATGGATTTCACCACCGTCCTGGCTTCCGCCCTGCGTTACCTGCGCGGCGGCCGGTCCGGGCAGGCCTAAAGGCCCAGGCCCCGTATAGGCACAAAGCCGCTTTACCCGCGGTCCGCGAGCGGCTATAATCTATCTATGAAGGCTACTCTTAAGAACATTCTGCTGGCGCTGCTCTTCGCCGCGGCCGGGCCCCAGGCGGCCTTTGCCGACGAGATAGCGGCCAAGTTCAAAGGCCTCCCCTACCCCATAGAGGTCGTTCTTGACGGCTCCCAGAAAGCCGGGGATGTGCTGTTTCAGACGCCTTACAGCGAACCGCCCGCCGCCGCCTACAACACCATTTTGGTGCAGGGCCTCATGCCCGACCCGGAAGTAAAGGTGGAGTTCTCCGTAAAACCCAAAAATCTGCTGGCCAAGCCCCCCGTAGTAACGCGGGCGGACTTCCGCCGCTACGCCAACGGCCGCTTCTGGGCCAAGTTCCGCGTCCCGCTCACCTCCCAGCCCGTCCGGCTGAGCGTGCTGGACCTGGGCGCCGCCGCCGCTTCCACCCTGGCCATCTACGAGACCGAACTGCTGGTAGAGGAAGACACCAAAGAAGCCCCCGTCCCCTTCTCCACCGCCACCTACGTGCCCGACCCGGCGTGGTTCGTGCCCGCCAACGCCCCCTTCCGGCTGATCCGCCGCCAGGCCTGGAGCGCGCAGCCCCCCACCGAGGCCTACAGCACCCATACCCCCACCGGCTTTACGCTGCACCATACGCAGGGCAATTATCCCCAGACGCTGCAGGCCGCCATCAACGAAGTCCAGTTCGTGCAGGACTACCACCAGACCGCCAAGGAATGGATAGACATCGGCTACCATTTCCTGATAGACCCCGCCGGCAATATCTTCGAAGGCCGCCCCATAGGCGTGATAGGCGCCCACGTGCTCCGCAAGAACCCGGGCAATATCGGCATCTCCATCATCGGCAACTACCATCCCCCGGTGTCCAACCCCATCACCCCGGCCTCGCTGGGCTCTTTTGTTTCGGTGGGCAGCTACGTCAAGGATACCTACTCCATCCAGGTCAGCAGCTTTTACGCCCACCGCGACATCGGCAATACCGACTGTCCCGGCGACGATCTTTACGCCAAAAAAACGCAGCTGAGCGCGCTTATCTTCACCCCGCAGACCCGGCCGGTGCAGGTGGTCCCCGCCAACGCGCCGCCCCTTTCCCCCGCCCAGCAGCGCGCCCTCAAACTGCTGATGGACTCTTTCGACTAAAAAAGGTACCTGCTACCTTTTCTAAAAAGGTAGCAGGTACCTTTTTAAATAAGAACGCCCGCGAAAGCGGGCGTTCTTATTTGGCGAGCGGCGGGCTATTGCTCCGCGGCCACCAGGTCCTTATAGGTTTCCCGGCGCCGTATCAGCCGCCAGGAGGCCGGCCCGGTTATCAGCACCTCGGCCGCGCGCGGCCGGGAATTGTACTGGGAACTCATGGAGAACCCGTAAGCCCCGGCGGAATAGACCAGCAGCAGCTGCCCCTGCGCCGGCTCGCGCAAGCGGACCCCTTCGGCCAGGAAATCCCCGCTTTCGCAGACCGGGCCCACTATGTCGTAGGTCTTCATCGGGCCGCGCCCCGGGCCCGCCAGGGACACCGGGTGTTTCGCCCCGTACAGCGCGGGCCGTACCAGGTCGTTCATGGCGGCGTCGGCCACGATGTAATTCTTGGGCCCGGCGCTCTTGCGGTACAGCACGCGGGTCAGCAGCACGCCGGCCGGCGCCGCTACGGAGCGCCCCGGCTCCAGTATCAGCTTCAGGCCCGTGCCCTGGAACACTCCGCAGACGGCGCGGGCCAGCGCGGCCGGGGCGGCCATTTCGCCGCCCTCCTTAACGCCCCAGCCACCGCCTACGTCGGCGTATTTCAGGTTCACACCGCGGCTGGCCAGTTTCAGGATAAAAGCGGCCAGGCGGCCCGCCGCCAGGGCGTAAGGCCCGGCGCTATGCACCTGGGACCCTATGTGGAAATGCGCCCCTACCGGCTTTAAATGCCGGGATTCGGCGGCGTACATGTAGATCCGCTGCGCCTCTTCGAAAGACACGCCGAACTTGCTGCCCGACTTGCCGGTGGAGATGAATTTATGGGTACGGGGGTCTACGTCGGGGTTGATGCGCAGCGACAGCGGCGCCCGCACTCCCAGCCGTGCGGCCGCCTGCTCCAGCGCCCGCACTTCCTCGAAAGACTCCGCGTTGACGAAGAGGACCCCCGCCTTCAGCGCGTACTCCAACTCTTCGGGAGTTTTGCCCACGCCGGAAAAGATGACCCGCTCCGGCTTAAACCCGGCGCGCAGGGCGCGGTACAATTCCCCGCCGCTCACCACGTCCGCCCCCCAGCCTTCCCGGGCGGCCAGGGCGCACAGCCCGCGGCTGGAGTTGGCCTTCATGGCGTAGCAGAACAGCGGGTCCGCGGTTTTAAAGGCCTTCTTGTAGGCGCGCACCTGCTTTAAGAAGACGGGGGCCGAATACACGTACACCGGCGTACCGGCCCTGGCGGCGATCTTCTTGAGCAGGGAGGGCTTGAAATATTTGGCGAGCATAGGATTATGATATAAAAATACTTCGGGCTTGTGCGGGAGAGGGACCGCAAGGGGCGGCGGAACGCAAAACGCGTTCGGCCACACCGTGGCCTCACTCCGCCTCAGGCCTCGGCGCTGCGCAAGCCTCGGCCTTCGGAGGGTTTTGCTAACCCGCCGCCCCTTGCGTTCCGCCGCCCCGGCCTCGCTGGCCTGGCAATAAAAAAACGGGGGGTTGTCCCCCCGCTTTTTACGGTTCAAATTTGCGCGGGGCGGGAATCGAACCCGCAAGCCGTTAGGCACACGCCCCTCAAACGTGCGTGTCTACCAGTTCCACCACCCGCGCGTAAAACATTCTGGCCGGCGGTCTTCGCGCCCAAAGCCGTATTAAAGAACTTTATATATTTTACCAAATTCCCATTATTTGTAAAATGATAAGAATGACCGATTTGATCTACTTGCTCGCGGCGCTCTTCTTCCTGCTGCTCAACGCTTTCTTCGTTCTGGCCGAATTCGCGGCCGTAAAGGTCCGCTTTACCCGGCTGGAAGAGCTGGCCGCCAAGGGCGTCACCCGCGCCAAGATAGCCAAGGAGATCTCCAAGGACCTGGAAGCCTACCTCTCCACCGCCCAGCTCGGCATCACCATCGCCAGCATCGGCCTGGGCTGGGTAGGCGAGCCCGCCGTGGGCCACCTGGTCACCCCCCTCTTCGCCCTGTTCGGCCTCACGCTCACGCCCGCGGCCACGCACACCCTGTCCATAGGCCTGGCCTTCGCCCTCATCACCGGCTTCCACGTGGTGATAGGCGAACTGGTGCCCAAGAACATGGCCATCCGCCTGCCGGAAAGTTCCGCCCTGTGGATCGCCGCCCCCTTCAAGTTCTTCCACAGCGTCTTCTTCGTGCCCATGTGGCTGCTCAACGAAAGCGCCAACCTGGTGCTCCGGGCCCTGCGCATCAAGGCCAACCAGGAAGAGACCGTGCATTCCGACGAGGAACTGCGCATGATCCTGGGCCAGAGCCAGGAGCACGGCCGCATCTCGCTGGGACGCCTCATGATGTTCGAACACCTCTTCGACTTCGGCAAGACCAGGGTGAAAGAGGTCATGACGCCGCGCGCCTCCATCAGCTTCATAGACACCGCCCTGCCCTGGGAGCAGAACCTTAAACTCATCCGCGAAAAGCAGCTGTCGCGCTACCCTATCCTTACCAGGGACGGCGCCATAGACGGCTACGCCCATTTCAAGGACATGGCCGTCTGCTTTATCGCCGGCAACGGCCCCGTCAAGCCGGAACTGGCCGCCATCAAGCGCCCGCTCTACGAGATCTCCGAAGAGATCAGCGTGGAACGCGCCCTGCGCGAGTTCCAGGAAAAACGCATCCAGCTGGCCCTCGCCAAGAACCCCAAGGGCGAAGTGACAGGCCTGCTGACCATGGAAGACATCGTGGAAGAGCTCACCGGCGAGATCCGCGACGAATTCGACCAGCCGCCCAAGATGCTCTTAAGCAACCTGCTGGTGCGCCACTCCTGCGTGCTGGACCTGCAGGAACCGGGCCGCTTCGAGGCCATCGAAGAGGTGCTCAACAAACTTCACGAAGCCTCCCCCTCTTTCGACAAGGACGAAGCCCTGAAGGCCCTGATAAAGCGCGAAACCAACTTCTCCACGGCCCTGGGCCACCAGACCGCCTTCCCCCACGCCCGCCTGGCCTCGCTGTCGCGGCCGCTTTTGGCCATAGGCAAGAGCCGCGAAGGCATCCACTTCCCGTCGCCGGACAACCAGCCGGTCAAGGTGCTCTTCCTCATCCTCACGCCCTTCAACGAACCCACCCTCCAGCTCAACATCCTCTCGCAGCTGTCGGGCCTTATCTCCAACGTCACCCTGCGCAAGCGCCTGCTCTCGGCCAAAACCCCCGACGCGCTGATGGACGTCATCCACACCTTCGAGAACAAAGTAATGAAGTAGTTTCCGCCGGAAGGACGGCCCCAAAAGAAAAAGCCCCGCGAGTGCGGGGCTTTTCTTTGGCCGCTGCGCCGCCTTTACTTCTTGGCGGGAGCGGGCGCCGGCGCGGCCGGGGCCGCGGGGGCGGCAGCGGGCTGGGCGCCGGGCTGGGCCGGGGCGGCCTGCTGCTGCATGGGATATTCCTGCACCACCGAGCGGAAGCGGTTGTTCGCCCCGAAGATGGTCAGCAGGATGGACGTGGCCGCGAAGATCCCCGCCGCCACCGCGGTGAACTTCTTTATGAAAGAAGTGCCGCTGGCCGCGTTGAAGAGCGAATCGCCGCCGCCGCCGAACATGCTGAGGGCCGAGCCCTTGCTGGTCTGGAACACGACTATCGAGATGATGATCACGAAAGCCAGGATTACGTGCAGAACTACTATAAGGTTGTACATTTTTCCTCCAGTTTACTTCTGAGACAGGGCCACCAGGCCCGGAAGCTGTTTGCCTTCCACGAACTCCAGGCTGGCGCCGCCGCCGGTGGAGCAGTGGGAGATCGCGTCGGCCTTCACCTTCGCGGTCTTCAGGACGGACAGCGTGTCGCCGCCGCCCAGAATGGTAGTAGCGCCGGCGCGGGTAGCCTGCGCCATGGCGTTGGCCACGGTCACGCTGCCGCTGGCGAAAGCGGGCGTCTCGAAGATGCCCACGGGGCCGTTCCAGAAAATGGTCTTGGCGCCCTTGATCTTGTCGGCGAACAGCAGCTCCGAGCGCGGGCCGATGTCCACGCCTATCCAGCCGTCCGGCACCGCCATCGCCTGCGTCACGTCCACCTTGGCGTCGGGCTTTATCTCCTGCACCACGCGGTGGTCGGCCGGCAGCAGCAGTTCCACGTTGTTGCGGTGGGCCTTCAGTATGATGTTCTTGGCCTCTTCCACCTTGTCCGCTTCCAGCAGGGACTTGCCTATATTGGTATTCTGCGCGGCCAGGAAGGTGTAAGCCATGCCGCCGCCTATTATCAGGGTGTCCACTTTCTCTATGAGGCTGTAGAGCACGGAGAGCTTGTCGGCCACCTTGGCCCCGCCTATGATGGCCAGGAAAGGCCGTACGGGGTTCACCATGGCGCGGTCCAGGTATTCCAGTTCCTTCTGCACCAGGAAGCCTATGGCCCCGGGCAGGTGCTTGCAGATGGCGGAGGTGCTGCCGTGCGCGCGGTGCAGGGCGCCAAAGGCCTCCTGCACAAAGAACTCCCCGTGTTTGGCCAGGAGTTTCGCAAAAGCGTCGTCGTTCTTCTCTTCCTCGGCGTGGTAGCGCAGGTTCTCCAGGAGTACCAGCTCCCCTTTCTTCGCCGCCGCCACAACTTTGTCGGCCTCGGGCCCCACGCAGTCCGGGGCAAAATGCACTTTAGCGCCCGACAGTTCGGCCAGCTTGGCCGCCACGGGCTTCAGGCTGTACTTGGGTTCCGGCTTGCCCTTGGGGCGGCCCAGGTGCGCCATCAGCACCACCCGGTTATTGCCCTCCAGCAGCAGTTTAACGGTCTTCATCGTCTCGCGGATGCGGGTGTCGTCCGTTATCACGCCGTCCTTAAGGGGCACATTGTAGTCCACGCGCACCAGCACGTTCTTATCCTTAAGTTTGGCGTCCTGCACTTTCGCCAGCTTCAGTACGGTCTTGCTTTCCGTGGTCATAGTAAACCTCTCTAAATTAAAACCGCGCCCGGGCCGGCGTACCGGCCCGGGGCGGGCTTGCTTATATTACGGTCTTCAGGGCGGCCTTCAGGCCGCCGGCCTTGCGCTCTTTCAGTTCGTAAGTCACGCGCACGGAGGGCTTGTTGAACTTCAGGTGGCGCGCCAGGTCTATGGGCGTGCCCACTATCACCACGTCGCAGGGAACGGCGTTGATGGTCTTGTTCAGTTCGGCCATCTGACGCTCGCCATAACCCATGGCGGGCAGGATGTCCGTGATCTGCTTGAAGTTCTCGTACACCTTCTTGATGGTGCCGATGGCGTACTTGCGGGGGTCCACTATGGACTTGGCCTTGTACTTCTTGGCGGCTACGTGGCCCGCGCCGAAGTGCATGTCGCCGTGGGTCAGCGTGGGGCCGTCTTCCACCACCAGCACCCGCTTGCCCTTCACGGCCGCGGGATTGTCCACGGTCACCGGGCTCTCGGCCTCTATGATCTTGGCCTTGGGGTTCATCTTCTTGATGTTCTCGCGAACCACCGCGATCTCCTTGGCGGAGGCGGTGTCCACTTTATTGATCACCACCACGTCGGCCATGCGCAGGTTGGCGGCGCCGGGGTGGAAGGTGGCTTCGTGGCCGGAGCGCAGCGGGTCCGTCACGGTTATCTGCAGGTCGGGTTTGTAGAAGGACAGGTCGTTGTTGCCGCCGTCCCACAGGATCACGTCCGCTTCCTTCTCGGCGCGCTTCAGGATCTCGCCGTAGTCCACGCCGGAGTAGATGATGTGGCCGGCCGCTATGTGCGGCTCGTACTCTTCCATCTCCTCGATGGTGCACTTGTGCTTCTTCAGGTCTTCCAGCGTCTCGTAGCGCTGCCAGGTCTGCTTTACCAGGTCGCCGTAAGGCATGGGGTGGCGTATGGCTACCACTTTCTTGCCCATTTCCTTGAGCATGGACGCTATGGCGCGGGTGGTCTGGCTCTCGCCGCAGCCGGTGCGCACGGCGCAGACGGCTATTACGGGCTTCTTGGACTTAATGTAGGTATGCTCGCCGCCCAGCAGGGTAAAGTCGGCGCCGCAGGCCAGCACTATGCTGCCTTTCGCCATCACGGTGTTAAAGGCCACGTCGGAGTAGGCGAACACCACTTCGTCCACCTTGAATTTCTTTATCAGCTCCGGCAGTTCCTTCTCTTCGAATATCGGGATGCCCTTCGGGTACATTTTGCCGGCCAGTTCCTTGGGATACTTGCGGCCGGCGATGTTGGGGATCTGGTAAGCGGTGAAAGCCACCACTTCCACGTTCTTGTTATTGCGGTAGAACACATTGAAGTTATGGAAGTCGCGGCCCGCGGCTCCCATGATCAGTACTCTTTTCTTAGCCATTGTTGTAACTCCTGTCGCACACGAACACGCCCGGGGTCTTAGGGTCCGCGCGCCTTGCGGCGCCACCCGACCCCGGACAAAACCGTCTTTTACAGGCCTTTCTTGATCATCAGCAGGGCCAGGTCTATGACCCGGTTGGAATAACCCCACTCATTGTCGTACCAGGCCAGCACCTTCGCCATGTTGCCGCCTATCACCTTGGTGCTCTTGGCGTCCACGCTGGAGCTCAGCGGGGA
>JAMPXK010000015.1 GCA_023701245.1 Elusimicrobiales bacterium
CGCGGCGCCTCTTCTCTTGTTTCTCCTGGCAGCGGTTCAGGAACCGCTCAAAGGTACTGCGGCAGGGCGGCGTAGAAGGCCGCCGCTTTCACCAGGTCCTCGGCGGGCATATGCTCGTTGACGGTGTGCGCGTACACCTCGTTGCCGGGGCCGAAGCCGATGGTGGGGATCTTCAGGCGGCCGGCAGAGGCCACGCCGTTGGTGGAGAACACCCACTTGTCCACCACGGGCATCTTCTTCAGGGCCACCTTGCCCGCCGACACGCCGGCTTTCACCAGCTTGTGCTCGCGGGGCAGCACCCACGTGGGGAAATACTTTTCCTGGCCCACCTTCAGGCCGGTCCAGGCCACGGCGTCGTACCAGAGAACTTCCACCTTGGCCTTGGCCTTCTTCACGCTGGGCAGGCGCTGGATCTCGGCCACCGAGCTCTTGAGCGTCTCGCCTATGGTCAGGCGGCGGTCCAGGTAGATGGTGCATTCGTCGGGCACGGCGTTGTAGGAGGGCGTCTTGCACTCTATGGCGGTCACGGCCACGGTGCCCTTGCCGATGAACTTGTCGTTCTTCAGCTTTTTATTGAGGGCGGTGATCTCCTTGGTGATGTCGGCCATCTTCACCACGGCGTTGTCGCCGCGCTCGGGCGCGGAGGCGTGGCAGGAGCGGCCCTTGGTGATGACCTTCATCTCCATGCGGCCGCGGTGGCCGCGGTAGACCTTCAGGTCGGTGGGCTCGGTTATCACCACGAAATCCGGGCGGAGCTTTTCCTTGTTGATGATATGCAGCAGCGGCAGGCCGTCGCAGTCCTCTTCCATCACGGAGCCTACCACCATCAGGGTGTAGTCGCCTTCAAGCTTGAGGTCCTTTATGATCTTGCCGGCGTACACCATGGAGGCCATGGAGAGCTTCTGGTCGGTGGCGCCGCGGCCGTAAATGGTGTCGTTCTTGTAGATGCCGGCGAAGGGATCTATCTTCCAGGCCTTGGGGTCGCCGATGCCCACGGTGTCTATGTGGGCGTCCATCATGATCTTCTTCTTGCCGTGGCCGATGAAGCCGATGATGTTGCCCATGCGGTCCACTTTCACCTTGTCGAAGCCGACCTTGTGCATCTCTTTCTTTATCAGCGCCACCAGCTTGCCTTCCTGGCACGAGAAGCTGGGGGTGCGCACTATATTGCGGGCGAAAGCCACGATGTCCTTCTTGTATTTGTCCGCGGCTTTGCGTATCAGTTTGGTCTTATCCATTGTTTCCTCCGTGAAGTTCAGTCAAATCCACCTATATTCTATATCTCTGCCCCCGCCTTGTAAATCTGCCCGCTACTTGAGCAGCGAAAGATATTTCTTAAGGGCATCGACGAAACAGGCCGTGTCGGCCGGGGTATTGTAGGCGAAAAAGGAAAGGCGGATGGTCTCGCGGTAGCCTGAGGCCAGGCACGCCAGGTCCGCGCAGTGGCGGCCGGTACGCACGGCGATGAAGCGCCCTTTCAGCTGGTGGTTGAGGAACAGGTTGAAGTCCGGCACTGAAAACCCTTTCTTCTCCGGCGCCAGCGAGATCAGCGAGCCTTCCAGCAGGTCTTCGCGTCGGCCCAGCACCTTGATCCCTTTCACTTCCGCCAGCGCCTTCATCGCATCCTCCACCAGCCCGGAGACGTGCGCGCGGATATTGTCGTAGCCGCATTTCTCGAACCGGGCAAGAGCGGCGGCGAGGCCCGCCAGCCCGGAGTAATTCTGCACGCCGGCCTCGAAGCCCTGGTAATTCCCCAGATATTTCACCGTGTACCTGCCGCCCGAGACCGAAACGTCCTCCACCGTGCCGCCGCCCACCCGCCACGGGCGGAGCCTTCCCAGCAGCGCGCGTTTCACGTAAAGAGCTCCGGTGCAGTAAGGCGCGCCCAGCTTGTGGCCGGAGAAAGCGCAGGCGTCCGCGCCGTAGAGCGCCGCGCCGCCGCCGTGCGTGGGAGCGTACTGCGCGTCGTCGGAGAAAAGGAAAGCCCCGGCCTTATGCGCCAGGTCCGCGGCGCGCGCCACGTCCTCGCGCCCGCCGAAGATATTGGAGGCGTGGGTGAAGCAGACCAGCGCGGTACGCCGGCCTATCAGGCGCCCCAGGGCCTCCATGTCGGGCTTCAGGCCCTTCAGCGGGGCGACTTTCAGCTTTATCCTGCCAGCCGCGGCCAGCCGCTCGAAAGGCAGGAACACGGCGTTATGCTCCAGCGGGGAAAGCACCACCTCGTTGCGCGCGGGCGTGAAAGGAAAAGAGTTGGCCAGCAGGTTGGCGGCGTCGGTCACGCCGGCCGTGAAAATTATCTCCTCGGGGGACTCCGCCCCCATGAAAGCGGCCACCCTGGCGCGGGCGGCGTAGAATTCCTCTTCCATGGCGGAGGCCAGCGCGTGGAAGGACCGCTTGCCGCCGCAGCCGCCCAGCCCCAGCAGGTGCCGGCGCTGCGCCTCGGCGGCGCAGCTCAGCTTCAGCACGGTACAGGCGCTGTCGAGATACACCAGGCGTTTGCCCCCGAAGCGCGCGCCCAGCGCGGGGAATTCTTTTTTCAAGGCCGAAATTTTTTCGTTCATAGGTCGCCGTGCACGGCTATATAGTCTTTCCTGGGACCCGGGCAGAGTTCACGGAACCGGCAGCCGCGGCAGGCCGGGACCTGCTCTTTCTCCTCGAGGTGAGGGCCGGGCGCCCCGCTGCGCATCTTCGCCATATCCACGTTGAGCCGGGAAAACCCG
This sequence comes from Elusimicrobiales bacterium, assembly GCA_023701245.1. Classification (GTDB taxonomy): domain Bacteria; phylum Elusimicrobiota; class Elusimicrobia; order Elusimicrobiales; family UBA9959; genus UBA9959. The sequence goes on from JAMPXK010000015.1 coordinate 2,721, forward strand.
CCCAGGAAGCAGGGCGGGATATGGTCCACTTCGCAGTGCAGGCCGTTCTTCTCGCAGATGAACAGCGCGCGTTCCAGGTAAGGCTTCACCTGCGCGTAGCGCGGCAGGAACACGCTGCCTTCGGCCCGGCCTATGCCTTTGATGTAGCTGAACTGCACCCAGGCCGCCCCCTTGAGGTTCTTGACCGCGAAAGCCGCGAAGTCCGGGAGTTCCCGGTAGTTAAGCGAACTTACCACGTGCGTCAGGCGCACCCTGGCGCCGGACTTTATCAGGCGGTTCACCCCGGCCAGGCGTTTTTTGAAGGCGCCTTTCACCCTGGTTATCTTCAGGTCCAGCCCGGCCGAGGCGGCCGGGAAATTCACGTTGAAGTACCCGTCCGCCGCGTTGAGGGCTTTTATTATCTTAGCCAGGTTTTCGGAGCGCATGCCGCAGGCGGCTATGGCGTTGGTCTGCAGTTCGGCCGTCCTGCCCAGCTTTTTCACGGCGGCCAGCAGGGCGCAGAGCCCTGCCGCGGGCGCCAGCAGCGGCTCCCCTCCGGAGAGCTGCACCAGCCCTGGCGGCATGGCCGCGATCTCCTTGAGCCAGTCCTTGAGCGACGCCCGCTCGTCCGCGCCGCCCTCTTCAGGGTAGGAGCAGAACACGCAGCGCTGGTTGCATTTCCTGAAAAGGTGTATTAAGGCCATTTAGCTGTAGTCGGCGTCCCGCGCAAGTAAAAAGTTGATAAAAGAGGTCCCTACCGCTATAATAACAATGCTTGCGCGGGCGCCGCAAGCGCGGAAGGCGGGCGCCCGTGTCTCTATGACCACAAGAAAGCTACTCTACTGGGCGGCCTATCTCGCCTACCTCTTCGCGGCGCTGGCGCTGCTGGATTACGCGGCCTATCTCTCCTACCGGCGCAAGCTCCTGCCGCAGACGTTTTCCGGCCGCGAACTGCCGGAACTGGAAAAACAGCTGGGCCTGCCTTTCACCCCGGAAAAGCGCAGCTCCTTCCTCAACTTCCCGGAGAAAAAAGCCCCGGGGGTTTTCCGCATAGGCTGCTTCGGCGACTCTTTTACCTACGGCGAGGAGACAGGCCCGGACTACGACTATCCCGGCGTGCTCGCCGCCCTGTTCCGAAAGGCCGGCTACCGGAACGTGGAGGTGCTCAACTTCGGCAAGCAGTACACCGGTTTTCACCAGGCCTTCCTGGCCTGGGAGGCCCTGGGAGAGAAGTACGGGCTGGATTACGCGGTGCTCTGGCCGGCGGGCTTCAACGCCCTCAGCCTGGTGCGCGACCTGAAGTTCAACCACACCTGCGACCGCGGCTACCTCTCCTGCATGCCGCAGTACCTGCACGCGCGCTACACGCTGGCGGGGCCGGGGGTGGAACTGAAGGTCCCTCCGGGCAGGACGGAAAAAGAACGGGTCGACGCTTATTTTTCCTTCATCCCTTCGTTCCAGAACCTGCGCTACGACCTGGAGGCTCCGGCCTTTCTCCGGGCGCCGCTGGCCGCCCTGGCCCCGGCGCGGGTGATGGCCAACCCTTTCTATTACCAAAAGGACCCGGCGGCGGAGCAGCGCGAACTCACCCGGCGCCTGCTGCTGAAGATGGCCGCCGGAGCCCCCAGCGTGGCGGTCATAAGCCGCGATCCCGAAGTGGCGGCCCTTGCGGGGAGCCTGGGGGCAAAGAACCTGTTTTCCGACACGCTCCCCCAGGTGCCGGGATTCCCTTACACCGCGTTCAACGGCCACAACAGCCCGGCCGGGAATTACCTGGTGGCGCGCCGCCTCTTCGACCTGCTGACCGGGGAGCCGCCGGCCAGGCTGGGTGCGCTCGGCTTTAGCGACGCGCCATCCCAGGGCGGAACCGCGGGGTCCGGCGAGCCGCTGTCCGGCTACCGCAGCCTGGCCGTTGAACTGGGCGGCGTACCGCTGGGGCGCTTTTACGACTCCGCCAGGCCCCCTCAGGACTATTGCCGCCCGGGCAACTGCCGGCCCATCCCGGGCACTTTCAGCGGGGTCGTTTCCCTGCTGGCCCTCAAGGACCAGCGAACGCCCCTGGTCGACGCCGTCTTCCTTCCTTTGAACTTCAAGTTAACGGACCTGAAGGAACTCTCACTGCGGCTGAACGGGCTGCCAATAGGCGAAGTGCGGCTGGCGGCCAAGGGGCTGAATTTCGGCGTGGCCACGGTAGACGGCTCCCTCTCCTGGCAAGGACCCTCGCTGCTCCTGTCTCCCGCCGGGAAGGGCCGCGCCCCCGGCGCCGCGGCGCCGGGCCCCGTCATGCTGGGCGGGCAGGAAGTGCTGCGCGCAGACCCGGCCCAGGGGCCGCGGCTGCGGCTCACCCCCCCCAGGCCTTTCTTCACGCTCAAAGGCGACGGAGCTGTTTTGGCCGACCAGGAAAGCCTCGGCGCGGCCGGCAAGGTCTTTCTCGCTCTGGAAGACGCCAGCGGCCGTAAAAATTTGGTGCATATCGCGGACTGGAAAAAGACCCGGCTGAACCTCCCCTCCCGTACCGGCGGCTGGAACAAGGTCCCCTTGCCGGCCAGGAAAGGACACTGATGCCCCTCGGAACAACTGGAAAAAGACTGCCCGGCCTCGTGAAGCAAGCCGCGCTCGCGCTGCTGGGCGGCCTGCTGGCCCTCGCGCTCCTGGAAACCGCCCTGCGCCTGGGCGGCCGCGCTTTCTTCTCCTACCAGGACTACCGCAACCGCCAGGCGGTAAAGGCGCGCGGCAATTACCGCGTCCTTTGCCTGGGGGAATCCACCACGGCCGGGCAATACCCGCCCTTCCTGGAAGAAATACTTAACCGGAATTCTTCCGGGATAAAGTTCAGCGTGATAGACCGCGGCGAACCCAGCGTCAACACCTCCACCATCCTGGCCCGCCTGGAAAAGGACCTGGAAACCTACAAGCCGGATATGGTCGTAGCCATGATGGGCTGCAACGACAGGGGCACGCTCTTTTACGGGGACATCCCGGAAGCCGGCGGGTGGCTTTTTAAAAATTCCCGGGCGTACCGCTTCCTGCGTCTGAACGCGGCGGCCCTGCTGAGAAAGGCAGGCAAGGAAGATCTCCTCGCGGCGCCGCGGCCGGGCCAGGCCGGAGAAGGCCGCGCCAAACAGCCTCCGCGGGTGGTCTACGGCGGACAATGGGCGGAGCCTCCCCCCGGGCCGGGCACGGAAACCGGGGCAGAGACCTCGGCCGACATCGCCCGCGCCTGGGAACTTGTGAACCAGGAAAAGCTGGCCGCGGCCGAGGAATTGTTCAAGCGGGCGGCAAGCCGCGACCCCGCCAGCGGGCACGCGCGCCTGACGCTGGGCTGGTTCTATTTTAAATTCCGCGGCAATACGGCGGCGGCGCAGCGGGAGTTCCAGGAAGCTTTCCGCCTCAACCCCAGGCCCAACCCGGATTTCGCGTGGCGCGCCGCCTGGTTCTACAGGTCCACCAACAGGCCGCAAGAGGCCGTCCGCGCGCTGACAGGCTCGCTGGAGAGATTTCCGGGAGATGAGCGCCTCCACGGGGGGCTCGCGGCCCTCTACGGGGAACTGGGCGAGCCGGAACTTGCCGCCGCGCATGCGCAAAAGGCCAGGAAACTGGCCGCCGTCAGGGCGGACCCCGTCCTGACCGCCAACTACCTGGCGCTCAAGCGCTCCCTGGACAAGCGCAAGATCCGCCTGGTCAGCGTTCAATACCCCATGCGGGACCCGGCCCCGCTTAAAAAGATCTTCGAAGGCGGGGAAGGCCCCGACGTGATCTTCGTGGACAATGAAGCCGTCTTCAGAAAGGCGGTGGAGAAAGAGGGCTACGCAGAATATTTCACGGACATGTTCGGCGGAGATTTCGGGCACTGTTCGGCCAAAGGCAACCGGCTGCTGGCAGACAACATCTCCGGCGCCATCCTCAAAACCCTGGCAGGGGATTGAGCCGGACCTAAAGCAGCTTTTTTATTTCGGTATAAGGCCTGGCGAGGGTCCAGCGGTAGGAGCCGCGTTCGAAGGCGCTTTTCACGAGCCCCTTGGCGGTCAGGCTGGCCGCCGCCGTAAGCACGGCGTTGCCGTCGGAGCAATCCCGGCAGAGGACTATCTGGCGCGACAGCGCCAGGACGTCGCGGGTAGCGGCGCCGGGTTTGCGGCGAAGTATCTCCACCATGCAGCGTTCGTTATCTGAAAGGTAAACCCGCTTCGCGGGCCCGGCCGGCCTGGCCGCGGCGCCTTTTTTTACCGGCACAAAACCCCGCCAGCCGAAACGTTTTATATAGTGCGTGTCGGCGCCGCGGCATTTGCCGGCCAGGGCGCAGCGCCGGCACGGCGGGCCTTTTACTTTGGCGGCGGCGGCGTTGGCGTCCAGGTCCGTGCGGCCGCCTGCCGGGTCGGTCACCACGGTATTGAAGAGGTCCAGGCCTATGGCGAGTTTTTCCCGTCCTTTCAAAAAGCAGGGCGGCGTGTTAAGGAAAAGTATCTCGCCCGGCAGCCCGGAGGCCTCCATCACGTCCACCGCCTCGTTGAAATACGGCTCGCAGTCCGACAGGCGCACGCCCAGCTTTTTGCAGTTTTCGGCCATGGCGCCTATGTAGACGGGGTAGATGACCACGAAATTGGTGATGCCGCGGGCCAGGTAGAATTTTATTATCTCCGGCAGGCGGGTATAGTTGCGCCGGTTGACCAGGATATTGGTGCCCAGCCGGATCTTGAGCCGCCGCAGGTTGGCCAGGCCGGCCAGCGCCTTCCTGAGCGCGCCAGGAACCCCCACCAGCGCGTCGTGCTCGGCGGCGGAATCCGTAGTGAAGGAAAATTTGCAGAAAGTGAGTCCGGCCTTTACCAGCGCCCGGCAGAACGCGGGGTCGGCCAGCTTGATGCCGTTGGTCTGCACCCGGATGAACCGGAAGCCCACCGACTTGCCCAGGGCTATCACCTTGAGTATATCCGGCCGTATCAGGGGCTCCCCGCCAGTCAGCCCCAGGCGGCGGTAGCCGTCCTTGTAGGCCCCGTAAATATTGCGGGCTATCGCGTCGAAAGGCGCGTTAAGCGACTTGTCGAAATCGCCCTGCGAGCAGAACCGGCAGCGGGCGTTGCAGTTGTAGTTGAGGATCAGCTCGTAACAGCGGCCGGTGCCGTCCTTCTCTTTTTTCATTTGACAGCCTTCAGTTCGGAGTCGCCGTAGTGCTTCAGATATTCAACCCAGATGCCCTCGCACTGGGCAAAAAGCCCGCAGCCGCGGCAGCGGGCCGTCTTGCGGCGCCCCACCACCGCGCGGGACCCGATGGCGTCCGCGTTCTTAAAATCCGGCGCCCAGTGTTCGGTCAGGAACAGTTCCCGTTCGTTGGTCTCGCTGATCTGGTCCAGGCAGCCGCGGAAATGGCAGAGCGGCACGTAGCGCGCCTTCCACTGCCCCAGCCCGGCCGCCCGGCCCAGCGCCAGCGCGCGCCGCATCTGCGGCGCCGCCCTGGAAATGCGCGGCACCAGCGCCTTGAAATTGTTGCGCGCCCCGCCGTAGTTGGGGTCCACGAAGATGTACTCCACGTTGGCTACGCGGTTCTTTATGTAGAACTCCGCCAGGCGCGGCAGGGCGGCCAGGTTGCTCTTCACCACCGTGGTGTTGCCGCCTATCGCGCCGAAGCCCAGCGCGCGCAGGTTGCGCAGGCCTTTCTTCAGCTGGACGAAGCTGCCGGGAGAACAGGTAAGCGCGTCGTGGACGGCCGCGTCGGGGCCGTGCACCGAGAAGATGACGGAATCTATCCCGGAGGCCACGATCCTGGCCGCCGCCGCAGGGTCCGCGAACACACGGCCGTTGGTGGCGCAGGTCACCTGCGGGATGCCCAGTTTCTTGGCGGCGGCCACCAGCCTGTCGAAGTCCGGGCGGATGGTGGCCTCGCCGCCGATGATCTCCAGGATCTCGGCGCCCTTGTTCCTGGCTTTCAGGATCTCCTGGAGCAGCTGGGCGGTGGTCTTTTCCGGCAGGGCGCGCTTGTCCGCGTCTATGCAGAACACGCAGTTGTTGTTGCAGGCATAGCCCGTGAAGAGCACCACCTTGAGCATTTTCCCGTCGGTTCTCATTTGAAGAAGGTCACCAGGCCGCGGTCAAGCAGCAGCGTCAGCGCCGCGCCGGCGAAGATCCAGAGCGCGAAAGGCTTGCCTTTTACCGTTTCTATCTTGGGGTCCTGCACCGGCAGCTTGGCCAGCCAGTTTTGCAGCAGCCCCACCTGCTCCTCCGTCAGCCCGTCCTTGAAACAGTCGTCGAAAGCGCCTTCGAAAACCGGGTTCTCCTTGAGCGTGCGGGCCGCCTTGGCCGAAAGGATCATGCCGGGCTCCAGCTCGCGCGGCCCCACGTAAACCGTGTCTTTCTTCTCCATCAGGTGCTCCAGCATGAACCGGCCGAAGAAAAGCAGCAGACTGAACTTGAACACGTTCACGAAGGCCGCCAGCAGCAGGGCGGCCAGCCGGTCGTAGAAGAAAAAGTAGCCGGCGAAAAAGTAGAGCGCGTAGCAGGCCGTGCTGGCGTAAAGCCATTTTTTGCTGCCGAAGACGCCGCCGATCTTGTCCCACAGGAAGAACAGGAAGAAGTAGATGATGTCCGTGCGGCCTATGAACCGCCCCAGGAAATAGCGGGTCTCCATGTTGAGCACCTGCTGCAGCAGGAACAGGAAGGTCATGTTGGAGAGGTAGGCCGCTATGCGCCAGCCGCCGCGCGCCCCTTCTCCGGCCAGCGACGCAAAACGGGCCTTCACGTCGACCCAGAGCTCCGCGAAAAAATCCGCCGGGCTCGCCTGGTAGAACCCGGAAGCGATATAGGAACCGAACGCCACCAGCGCGGCCGCCACGAAGGTGTTCACCAGCAGGCCGACAAAAAGATAGTTGGGGAAATTCCGGATATACGGATCTATGACCGGCAGCCAGGCGGCGCAGAGCATGAAAAATTTGGCGTCTCCGGCGGGCCAGATGCCGGTGTACCAGAGGATGATGCCGGCCAGCGCGGCCCAGAAGAAGTGCAGCGCCCACAGGGCGTAAAAATTCCAGTTCAGGAAACTGGTCACCTGCCCGGCGTAGCCGAGCAGCGAATTGACGGCCAGCAGGCCCAGCGCCAGCAGCAGCAGCCGGAACCCGAAGACTATCCTGGAATTGGGGATCTTGCGGGAGGCCATGTCCACGCTTACCACGGACACGCCCCACCAGGAGAAGGCGGCCAGGTAAAGCAGGTGCAGGTATTTCATAGCCGGCGCAGCTCCCCGTCGCCGAAAGCCTTATAGTATTCCCCCATCAGCCCCAGGCAGCCGCGGCGGGCGCGGCAGCCGCGGCACTTGGCCGTGTAGACGCGGTCTTCCGGAGGAAGGGTGACCCAGCAGAGGCGGCGCAGTTCGGGCCGCACCAGGCAGCGCGGGAAGTGGTAGAGCCTGAAATTATGGAACCGCTTTATCAGCGGCAGCGCGGAGCCCAGGGCGGCGGCGGATTCCTTGAGGCGCAGGGCCAGGCGCCGGTGGTTGGCCAGCGACATGCCTTCTATCTCGTAATGGATGGCGGTAACGCTGTAGCGGCGGGTATCCGGGAATTTCGCCAGCAGGAAAGAAAGCAGGGGGCCCAGTTTTTTGATATTGAGGCGGTGCAGCACCAGCCGCACCTGCACCTCCAGCGGTCCGGCGCCGGCCAGCAGGTTCTCCAGCCCGGCCAGGGTCTGGCCGAAGGCGCCGCGCACTCCGGCGATCTTGTCGTGCAGGGCGGGCGTTGGCGCGTGCACCGGCACCGCCACGGCGAAGGGCGGCGCGGCCACCTTGAGGAACCGGCCGGTGAATTCCTTGTCGGCGAAGCGGCGGCCGTTGGACAGCAGGGTTATCCCCGCTCCCGGCAGGCGGCGGCGGAAATACGCCAGCAGCCGGAAAAAATCCGGGTGGATGGTGGGTTCGCCGCCGGTAAGGCTGACGAAGTCCTTCTTGTCGTCGTTCTTAAGGTAGACCTTGCCCCGGCCCTTCAGCCAGCGCTCCAGTTTTTCCACCTGCGGGCGCAGGCCGTAAAGAGCGGAATCGTTGAGGGAGAAACCGCCCTCGTTGGTGCACATCACGCACTTGTTGTTGCACTTGTTCCAGAAAGCTATATCGGGCATAGTTCTGCGGCCCGCCGTAAAGATCGGCGCGCGCCGCGCTGGGCGGGTCAGGCCTTCTTCTTGGTGCCGCCGGCGGCGGAAAGCAGGGCCTTGGTGGCTATCATGCCGGCCGCCTTGGAGTTCTGTTTCGCCAGGTCCAGGCGGCACTGCTGGTTAAGTACCTCGTTCATGTAATCCCCCGGGTGGAACCCGGGAGCTTCGCCGCAAAAAGAAACGTTAAAAACGCCTTTGCCCGCTTTTATGGAGATCTCCGCCCTGTCGGAGTAGACGAAAGCCGCCAGCTGCAGGGCTTCGGCCGAATAAACGGCGGCGTCCGCAACCAGGCCGCCCTTGTTCTGTTTCTTGGTCATTTTCCCACCCAGTTCTTCAGGATCGTCTCGTTGCCGGGTTTCTTCAGCAGCGCGAAAAGCGCGCCGAAGATGCCCTTGAACAGGCCGCAGCGGTCGTTGGTGGCCATATCGCCCCACAGCGAACCCTGGGCCTCGTAGTTGTAAACGGGACAGACGCCGCAGTACGGCTTATAGGCGCAGCGGGCGCAGTCGGGCTGGGACTCCAGGTTGGAGGACAGCACGCAGGCTCGCGCGGCGCCGCTGGTGAGCACCTTGCGGTAGGTGTCCTTGCGGACATTGCCTATCTTGAAAGCGTCGTCGCCTTCCCAGCCCACCATGCGCCCTTCGTCGCAGGTATAGAGGTCGCCGTTGTAGTTGTAAGCGATCTGGCCTATGGCGGCGCCGCAGGGGCAGCGCGCGTCCAGGTAGCCGGGGTCGCGGGCGTTCACTATCTTGTCCAGCATCATCGCGGCCATCTTCTCCCGGATCACCACGCCCCGGCGGTTGAGCTTCAGGATATAGTCCAGGCTCTTAAGGTAAAAGTCCGCGAAGTCCTTTGCCTCGTAGCCGATCTGGCCCCAGAGGTTCTTGGCGTAGCCTATGGGCGCCAGCGGCCGCACGAACACGTCCTCGAGCCCGGCCTTGACGTATTCGTCTATGATCTCCTTGTGGCGGCCCAGCGAATAGCGCGACACGGTAAGCAGCGCACTGGGCTTGAAGACCCGGTATTCCGGCACCTGGCGCGCGTGGCGCGCCTGGAAGAACTTGAGCCACTTCACGGTGGCGGCGTGGGAGTTGCCGCCGCAGAAAACCCTGTTGCGGTTGTGCAGGTCGGCCGGGCCGTCGAGCGAAGTGCAGATGGACACTTCCTGCTCCATCAGGAACTGCGCCTTTTCCTCCGTCATCAGGCTGAAATTGGAGACCAGCGCCAGGCTGAGGTTCTTGCCGGTCTTTTTGGCCTTGCCGCGCGCGTGCAGCACGGCGGCCTTCAGCGCTTCCCAGTTCAGCAGCGGTTCGCCGCCCTGGAACTCTATGGTGATGCCCGGGTTGGGCGACTGGAAGGCGAAGTCCACGCACTTTTTGGCGGTAGCCGCGGACATGTCCGTGTCCCTGGCGCCCGGCCCGGCCGCGGCCGACTGGCAGTACAGGCACTTGTGGTTGCAGCGCAGCGTCAGCACCAGGATATGCAGGCCGGGGCCGGAATTGAGGAAAGCGTTCTTGGAGCGCCACTTGGCGGCTAGCCCGTCGAAGTCCAGCCTGTCGCGGATGAAGCCTTTGTCGGCCAGCGCGGCGTAGCGGGGGTGCTTGCCCCCCAGCCGGCCAGCCAGCAGCAGGTCGAAATCCTTTTTCTTGAGCCAGGCGTACTGCCCGAAGTCGTTGGTCACCAGGCAACTGGCGCCATCGCGGCGCCAGAGCAGCTGCGGGGGCCCCGCCGGCTCAGTTTTTTTTGCGGCTTTTTTTAGCGCCATATTTGTCTTCCCATGTCCTGGTTATGCCGAGGGGGTCCGAGGCGGCGCCGGAGGCGGCCTCCTGCTTGATCTCGCTCTCCACCTGCGCTATCAGGGCGTCCAACTCTTTCTCCTGTTCGGGGGTAAGGCCGGAATCGTCCTGCCGGGGAGGCGGCGCGGCCTGGGCGGAAAGCGCCTTCAGGATCATGAAGTCGCGCAGTTCGCGGTTGGCGGCGTAAACCGACGCGCGCAGCGCTTCGTCGGCCAGCTCGGCCCGGAAGGCCGCGGCTATTTTGGCCCCGGGCAGCCTGCCCGTGGGTTCGAACTCCGCCACGGCCGTGTCGCGGCCGGCGGTCCGGATAAAGACGCGCGCCGCGCAGCTCACGGCGTGCGCGGCGTAACGTACGGTCTCTATGGGATATTTTTTCAGACTGACTGAAACTTTTGTCTTGGCTGCCGGCTTCTTGTTCAAATTCCCTCCCCGAAGATCAGAAATTCCTTACGTAACAGCAGAGCATGGTGCCGGAGCAGCCCTGCTCATAGTGCGGCACCCAGCTCCCGCCGGATTCCAGAGTGCCGCCCAAAAAGAGGAGACCGGAGTAGCAGCGCCCGGTCCCATACTGCCCCATGACCCTGCGCCCGCCGGGGCAGGACGAGTTGCCGCCGCCGAAGCCCACTTCCACGCAAAGGCCGCGCAGCCAGCCGTTATTGTCTATCTGCACGTCGCCGGACACATGCAGCCGGGCTTGCGGATTGGTGTTGCCCATGCCTACGAACCCGTTACCTTTGTTGATAGAAAGCGCGTTCCAGCCGGCCCCGTTGGTCCAGAAACCCATAGTGTTTCCCGCGCTGCCGACAAAACCGCTGGTGTCGCTGCCCAGCCAGACGCCGCCGTTGCCGCCGCCGTCTCCTGTCATAATACGGCCGTTGACGCGCAGGTCCACCGCGACATTGCCGGTGCCCTGCACGTGAAGTTTGCTGGTAGCCGTGACATTACCCACCGCCACGTTGCCGGTATCCCGGGCCAGGAAAGTATTGCCGGTAGTGAGGATGCTGACGTAGCCGCCGTAAGGCGCCGGGTAATAAGTGGTCAGCGTCAGCGTCTCCGACCCCAGCGGGCCCGGACGCCAGCACAGGAAGAGCAGGGCCAGCGCCATAAGCGCCCTGGTCCGCGTCATCCTGACCTGCAAAGTGACTATATTCTCGTTCTGCATAAAACCCCCTCGCCCTGGCTCCCGGGCGGGAAAAACGGCAAAAGAATACGCTGCCGGGGAGGCCCGGCATGCATATTATAGTCTAATATATAAATCCGCGTATTTCAATACGCGAACGGGTTTTTAAAGGAACACCACTTTGAAGGGGAGTTTGAGTTTTTCCGACAGGAATTGGCCGGCTTCGGAGGCGACATCCAGGAAATCCTCTTTATCTTTAGGGCTGGCCGCCAGGAACCGGCCGGAATCTCGTATCAGCAGGGCGTACCCGCCTGCCGGGTTGAACTCCGGCAGCGAACGCAGGCAGTCCAGCAGGGCGTCCCAGTTGCGGCCGAAATAGGCGGGGAACCTGAAAGCCGCGGCCAGCGCGGTCATCAGGGCGGCCTTGTCGGACACGGCGCCTCCGTCCAGGGCGGCGGTAAAATAAAGCGGCGGAGGGAACAGTCCGGCTATTCCCTCCGCCGTAAGACCGCCGGCCCTCAGGTCCAGGAAAATTCCTTCCCCGGGGGCGGTCATGGGATCAGTACACCACTTTCAGCAGTATGAAGTGCGCGTAATGGTCGGGCGTATAGTACACGTTCTGGCCGCCGCCTATGATGACGCGCTCGGAACCGCGGGCGCTCAGGTCGGGGGCGACATCGTAGGTAACGTCGCCTATCTTAACCTTGTGAGGAGCGTCGCCGGTGAGCAGCGTGTATTCCTTGTAGAAGCCGGCGGGCTGGGCGGGCAGCTTGCCCTCCTTGTTCTTGAACGTGGTACCGTCCTGGGAGTAAGGCAGGGGCTTTACGTTGTAGATGTCGGAGACCAGCTTCATGATCGCCTGGATGCGTTTCTGGTCGTAAACCGTGGGGGTGAAGTCTTTGCCGGGCGCGGGGGCCGGGCCGGGCTTGGCAACGGCCTTCAGCTCGTCCGCCACCGGCGCCTTGACTTCGGGGGCGGCGGGCAGTTCCACCAGGTTGGCGGGAACGGCGCCCCGCAGTTCGGTCAGGGCCGGGATCTCGGCCGCGGCCGTAAACGCCGGCGCGGCGAAGAGGGAAGCGGATTGGAAAGAGAGGATGAGTACGGCTACGGCCTTCAACCACAGGTTCTTGTTCTTAAGCATGCTGGTTCCTTTGGGCTCCGGGTTAAACTCGTACACCGCCTATATTTTAAATTTAAAACCCCATGTTGCCGAGGGCCCAAGGGCCCAGAAGGGCCTGGGCCTAAAGCCCTACGGCGCCCACCGGGGAAATGATAAAATAAAAACGTGAAAAGGGAAAAAAAGGCCGCCTGGATAAGCGAGCAGCTCTGCGTGCAGGCGGCCGGCACCTGCAACGTCTACTGCGCCTACTGCCAGAACCCACCCGACGGCAAAATGCCGCCGCTGGCGCGCGCGCTGGCGGTCATCAAGAAGCGCGGCATAAAGTCCGTCAGCCTGGAAGGCGGCGGGGACCCGGCCGCCAACCCGCTTTTCCCCGCGATCGTGGCCCGGCTGCGCGGCGCGGGAGTAAAGAACTTCATGCTTTCCACCAACGCCGTGGCCCTGGCCGACCAGGCGCTGTGCAGGGCCGCAGTGCGTGACATGGACTTTTTCACGGTCAACTTCCCCTCCCACCTGCCGGAGCTCTACGCCAAAGCCACCCGCAGCGTTAAATTCCCGCAGGCCCTGGCCGGCCTCCGGAACCTGAAAGCCTGCGGCGCGGAAAACCGCATCCGCCTGTTCCATATCATTTCGGCTTTCAATTACAAGGCCCTGCCCGGCTTCGCCGCCTGGACCGCCGCCCATTTCCCCGGTGTCGCTTTCGTGAACCTCACTTTCGTGCGCAACGCCGGACGCGTCAACGACGATCCCGCCCTGGTGCCGCGCTACCGGCAGGCCGCCCCTTTCGTAAAGATCGCGCTGGCGAAGCTGAAACTGGCAGGCATAAAGGCCGTGGTCCAGAATTTCCCGCTCTGCCAGCTGGAGAATTTCGAGGGTTTTTCTTTCGAATTCCAGCGCTGGCGCCGGGGAGACAAAGTGCTGGAGGCCGGGGTCAAGACCGCGGCACCCTGCGCAGAGTGCCGCCGCTGCGCGCTTAAGCCGGCCTGCTGCGGCGCCCGGGCGGATTATGCGCGCATTTACGGCACGGCCGAACTGAAAACCTCGAACAGATCCCCGGCGGGGATCCGGCCGGAGGGCTTTTGATGAAGATCGTCTCCTGCTTCTCCCGCGCCGACGAGATAGCTCCCCTGGCCGAGGCCGGCGCCGACGAACTCTATTGCGCCGTGGCGGATATCCCCTCCTACGGCTTCGGCGTGCTGCGCGGCGGCCTGGCCACCGCGGTAACCAGGGCGCACCGCCTCGGCAAAAAAGTCAGCCTGGCCGTGAATTCCATGCGCCTGACCTATTCAAGGGCGCAGATGCTGCAGTTCGCCGGCCGCCTGCGGCAGGCCGCGGAGCACGGCGTTGACGCCTTCATAGTGGCCAGCCCGGCCGTGTTCGAACTCTTCAGGGAACTCAAAGAAAAGGTCCCGGCGCCGGTGCATCTCAGCTCCGTACAGCCCTGCTTCAATTCCGGAACGGCGCGCTACTTCATCCGCCTGGGCATCTCGCGGCTCATCCTGCCCAGCCAGGTGGCGCCCGCCGAGGCCGCGGGCATCCTGCGCGAATGCCGCGCCGCAGGGGTGGAGACGGAGATCTTCGACTACCGCTTTTTCGGCTGCGTCTACGTGAACGGGCGCTGCAACCTGCACGACCCGGTGTTTCACACGTTCACTTCCGGCAAGGAAGGGGACGCCATGTGCCGCTGCGGCGCCGGCACGGCGGGACGGCTGGAAGTAAGACCCGCGGACGTCGCCCCCGCCCGGGCCGCGCTGGCCCCGGCGCTGGCCCGGCGGCTTTACACCCGCATGACCTGCGGCGGCCCGCCCCGCCTGGCCAACGCGGCGGCCTTTTTCGATTTCTTCCGCGGGGGCGTGGATTTCCTCAAATACGGCACGCGCCGCGACCCGTCCGGCGTGAAAGTGCGCAAGGTGCGCGAACTCCGGGCCCTGCTGGACCTGGCGGAGGCCCTCAAAGCTTCGCTGCCGGCGGCGGCGGCCAGGGCGGAATTCATCCGGCGCATGTCGGCCTGGCGCGGGCTGGAAGGGGGCGGGCGATGACGGCCAAAGGCATCAAGACCGGCACGCTGACCCCGGCCGAACTGAAGGCCGCCGGAGCGCTGGGCGGCGCTTTGGAAAAGTTCGAGTGGTTCTACGTCGGAGCGGAGTTCTGCGAGAACCTGCTGCCGGCCCCGGAGGCGCTGGCGCGCACCGCGGCCTTCTTCCTGGAGAAAGGCAAAAAGGTCTGCGTGCTGACGCCGCCCGTGAGCGAAGCGGGGCTCGGGCGCCTGGCCAGGACTTTCCGCCTGCTTCGCCGGCTGGGCGCCGGCCTGGAACTTACCGTGAACGATTTCGGCGCGCTGGCGCTGGCCGGGGAAACGGGGCTGCGCGCCAAGGTGAACGCCGGGCGCCTGCTTTACGACAACCTGTTCAGGCTCCGCCGGCATACCCTGCAGCTGGTCAACGCGCCGGCGCTGCGGTTCTTCACCCGGCAGGGCGTGGACCGCTTCGAGATCTCCACTACCGGGGTCCGCCTGCGCACCAATTTCAGCAGCGCGGCGCGGCTGGGCTTCAAACCGGCGGACCTGAACCTGACGCTGTACTACCCGTACCTCAACATGACCACCACGCGCACCTGCCTGCTGGGCATGCCCGACGTGCCGCCGCAGGAGGCGGCCACGGGCATCCGCTGCCGCCGGGAGTGCGGCGCGGCCTCCTTCGAGGTGAAGCACCCGCTCATAAACGAGCGGCTGCTGGTGAGCGGCAACACGGTCTTTATGCGCTTCCCGGACCAGTTCTACTCTTCCGAAAAAAGCCTTGCCGCCATGCGCGTAGACCGCCTGGTCTACTGTCCCAGGCCTTAACCCACTAAAGAGCGGCAGGGGGTATGGGCTCGTCGGACCCTCGCGGAGGCCGAGGCTTGCGTAAGCGCCGAGGCCGAGTGGGGAGCGGCGCGCACGGTGTGCGCGACCGCGTGTCCGACGAGCCCATACCCCCTGCCGCTCCGCGCGAAGGCCCGGCGGGACAATGCCCCCGTAGTCGCCAATGGGAAAAGAAAAGGCCGGAAGCTTTCGCTCCCGGCCTTTTCTTTTGCGGCTTGGGCTTACAGCAGTTCCGCCACCAGGGCGGCCAGCTGGCTGCGCTCCGTCTTGGTGAACGTCAGGTGGCCGTACAGCTTCTGGCCGCGCATGCGGTCCACTATATAGGTAAGGCCGTTGGAGGCGATGTCCAGGTAGGGATTGTCTATCTGGTACGGGTCGCCCGTCACCACCACCTTGGTGCCCTCGCCGGCGCGGCTCAGGATGGTCTTGATCTCGTGCGGCGTCAGGTTCTGCGCGTCGTCGACGATCATGTACTGCTTGGGCAGCGAGCGGCCGCGGATATGCGTCACCGAGGCGATTTCGATCTTCTCGTTCTGCAGCAGGTACTCGAACTTCTCCAGCGCGCTGTCCTGGTGGCGCTTGTCCATCACGAACTCGAGGTTGTCGTAGATGGCGCCCATCCAGGTGGACAGCTTCTCTTCCTTGGTGCCGGGGATGTAGCCGATGTCCTTGCCGACGGGCACGATGGGGCGGCAGATGATAAGCTTGCGGTAGACGTTCTCTTCCACGGCCTTCTGCAGGCCGCAGACCAGCGTCATCAGCGTCTTACCGGTGCCGGCCGCGCCCAGCAGGGTGACCAGCTTCACGGAATCGTCGAGCAGCAGCTCCATGGCGCAGCGCTGTTCCTTGTTGAGCGGGCGGATGCCCCACGGCGACGGCTCGGGCCCCAGGGCGCGGATCCTCGTCGGATCGGCGGGGTCCACGCGGCCGAGGGCGGATTTCTTGGCGTCCTCCTTGGAGTGGATCACCACGAATTCGTTGGGGGACAGGTCCTTATCCGGGCTCTTTATCTCGTGGTCCTTGTAGAACTTGTCCACGGAAGCGGCGGGCAGCTCTATGCTGACGAGCCCGGGGTAGAGCTCGTCCACTTTCACCTTACCGGCCTCGTAGTCCTCGGAGACCAGGCCCACGGCCTCGGCCTTGAGGCGGAGGTTGATATCCTTGGTGACCAGGATGGCGCTGTGCTTCTTCTGCTCGTACCAGAACGCGGTGTTCAGGATGCGGTTATCCATCTCCTGCAGTTTGAATTCCTTGGGCAGGACCGGCACGTGGTCCAGGTCCACTATCAGGGTGCCGCCGGCCTCGGTCTTTACGCCGGCGTTAAGTTTGCCCTTGGTCCGGAACTCGTCGAGCTTGCGCGACACGATGCGCGCGCTCTTGCCGCGCTCGTCGCCGGCGTGCTTGAAAGTGTCCAGTTCCTCGATCACGGAGATCGGGATCACCACGGTATTGTCTTCGAATTTGGTAAAGGAAAGCGGGTCGTGTATCAGGACGTTGGTGTCGAGGATATATACTTTTTTCATCAGTTGTTTTCCCCTGTTCTTGGCTTCTATTTTGCTCACGGGCTAATTTTAGCATAAAAACACGGAGCCGCAAGCCGGGCAGGGCTTAATCCTTCCCCCCAAAAATAGTAAGATATCTATATTAAGCCGCCGGCCGGGCCCAGCCCGTTCAGCGGCCAGTATCCCTTTTTCAAGGAAAACGATGAAAAGACCCCTGCTCCTCGCAACGCTGCTGACCGCTTTCGGCCTGAACGCCGCCGCGCAAACGCCCGCCATGGAGGACCTGCCCGGCCTGAACGCCGCCCCAGCGCCCGCCGCGGCGCCGGCCGCCCCGGAAACCAAAGGCCCGGGCAAGGGCCCGTGGGAAGTGGCGCAGACCGCGGTGGAAGGCGTCAGGAACGTGAAGGCCAAAGCCGTACTTAAGGCGGGCAAGGCCAAGAAAGGCCGCTTTTATTCCAGCGAATTCATAAGCCAGGACATCGAGGCCATCCTGGCCCTGGGCAGCATAGACCGGGTTTCCGTGGACATAGAGGAACTGGACAACCTGAAGCTTTCCCCCAAGCTCGCGGGCGTGGTGGGGTCCACCCGGCCCGCACGCATCGCCTACCTCGTCACGGAAAAGCCCATGGTAAAGACTGTGACCGTGACCGGCGCCAAGGGCCTGTCCAAGTCCGCCGTGAAAGACGAGATGACCCTGAAGGAAAAGGACTTTTTCGACGAGCTGAAGATCCGCGAAGACCTTATCAAGATAACCGACAAGTACCATGAGAAAGGCTACATCGACGCGCGCGCCGATTACGAAGTGAAGTTCGACACCGCCGCTTCCCTCTGCTTTCTCACCATCAACGTGACAGAAGGCAAGAAAGCCAAAGTGGCCGCCGTGCTGCTGGACGGCGCCGCCGGCTTCAAGACAAAAAAGCTCATCAAGAAACTCAAGAACCGCCCCAAGAAGATCTACTCCCCGCAGGACCTGGACGCGGATTTCAAGGTTCTCGAGGCCTTCTACAAGAACAACGGCTACGGGGATTTCCGGATAACGGATTCCAGCGTGACCTTTAACGAGGAGCGCTCCAGCGTGACCATCCGCCTGAGCCTGAGCGAAGGCAACAAGCAGCGCTTCGGCGCCACCTATTTCAACGGCAACTCGGTCTACCTGCCCAGCGAACTGCTGCCGGCCGTGGAGTACCGCCGCGGCAAGCTCTACAACCAGGAACGCTTCGACGAGACCATCCGCGGCATCCAGGACAAGTACGCCGACAAGGGCTACCTGAAGGCCGCCATGGCCCCGGACAAGGTCTACAACGAGAAGACCGGGGAAACGGACGTCACCTTCAACATCACCGAGAACAACCAGATCTTCGTGGACCACATCGACGTGGAAGGCAACAAGGCCACCAAGACCTACGTGCTGCGCCGCGAAGTCACGCAGAAGGAAGGCGCGGTCTTCAGCTCTTCCAAGATCCGCCGCAGCCAGGAGAAGATCTTCAACCTGGGCTTCATCGACGACGTCAGCCCGGTCATCAACCCCACCGCCGACCCGGACAAGGTGGACCTGGTCTTCGACGTGACCGAAGGCAAGCCCGGCATGCTCACGGCCGGCGCCGGCATCTCCTCCACCGACGGCCTCGTCGGAACGCTCTCGCTGTCGCACATGAACCTCTTCGGCCGCGCGTACAAAACCTCGCTGTCCTGGAACTTCGGCAAGCGGGTACAGGACTACTACCTGAGCTGGAGCACCCCCTGGATAGGCAACCATCCCACCACGCTGGGGGTGGACGTGTTCAACACCCGCCACTATAAACCCTACCGCGACACCATCTCGGCCTACACCGAGCGGCGCACCGGCGGCAAGGTCACGCTGGGCCCGCGCTTCGAGGACGACAAGTACCACCTGACCACCTCCTACACCTACGAGAAGGTCCGCATCTCCGACGTGGACCAGCTCTACCTGGGCGAACTGCAGGAAGGCACCAGCGTGACCTCCTCCGTGTACGTGGAAATAGCCCGCGACACGCGCGACAACGTCTGGGACCCGACCCGCGGCTGCCGCACCTCGCTGGGAGTGGAATTCGCCGGCGGCCCGCTGCAGGGCGACGTGAACTACTACAAGCCCACGTTCTCGCACAGCTACAACCTCAAACTGTTCTCCATAGACGACTATCCGTTCGTGCTGGCGGTGGGCAACCGCCTGGGCTTCGTGGGCCGCTTCGGCGACACCAAGTCGGTCCCGGTCTACGAGCGCTACTTCCTCGGCGGCGCCGAGACGGTGCGCGGCTACTCCAACAACGGCCAGATAGGCCCGCAGAACGGCGGCAAGGTCTACGACGTGCTCAACATCGAGTTCAAGTTCCCGCTGGCCCGCGAGCGCAAGCGCACCATAGTGCAGTGGGCGTTCTTCTTCGACATCGGCAACTCCTGGAGCAGCTTCGACGACGTCAGCGGGCGCTTCGGCACCGGCACCACCAACCTCAAGGCGGGCGCCGGTTTCGGCATACGTTTCACCACGCCGGCGTTCCCTATCCGCCTGGACTGGGGCTACGGCTTCAACCACAAGCCCGGCGAGCAGCGCTCCGACATCTACTTCACGCTGGGGAACCTCTTCTAAACGGAAGGTATCATGAAAACATTCGTCTTCCTGCTGTTAACGCTGCTCCCGCTCCGGGCGGGAGCGCTGGAACTGCTCCTGGAGGAGAACCGCGGCGAATCCGGGACCATCGGCTACGTCGACATAGACCGGGTCTTCAAGGAATACTCCGGCACCACCGGCGCCCGCGAAGAGTTCATAGCCGAGATAAAGAAGAAGGAAGACGCGGTGAACGCCCGGAAGGCCGGCATCTTCACCATCAAGGCCGAACTGGCCAAGCTGCGCCAGGAGCGCGAGTTCGCCCTGACGCTGCCTTCCCTGCTGGAAACGCAGCGCAGCGTGGCCGAGGCGGCCGTAAAGGCCTCCACCCAGCCCGCCGCCCTGCCGCCGATGGCGGCCATAGAACTCTCCACCGGGATACCCGCGGCCTCCACGGAAACGCCCGCCGCCCTGCCGCAGAACCTCCAGGGCCTGCCCGGGCTGGACGGCATAGACATGCCCGGCGTGGCCAAAGTGCCGGTCAACCACTTCAAGTTCTCCGTCTCCACCTCGGTCCCGGAAATAGACGCCGCGCTGGCCAGGCGCGAAGAAGAACTGCGGGTCAAGGAAGAGGAACTGCGCCTCTTCCAGCGCATGGCCGAACGCGAGCTGCTGGAATATGAGAGCCGCAAGGGCGAGATCCTGCTGGGCCGTATCTACGTGGCGCTCAAGGAGCTGGCCGTGAAGGAAGAGGTCAGCGTCATAGTGGACAAGCGCAATATCCTTTTCGGGCAGAACGCGGTGGACCTGACCGGCAAACTCCTCAAACGCCTGGAGGAGCCCGGGATATGAAGCTGACCGCCGCCGATATAGCCCGCCTCGCCGAGGGCGACCTTAAGGGCGACAGCGCCGCCAGGCTCTTCGGGGCGGCGCCGCTGGACAAGGCCTGCGAGGCCGACCTGGCTTTCCTGGCCGACCCCGCCATGGTCCCCGCCGCTCTCGCCTCGCGCGCCGGCTGCCTGCTGGCCCCCCGCGGCACCGAAGAGGCGTTCAAAAATTTCAAAGGCACGGTGGTCTTCACCAAGAACCCCAAGTACGCCTTCATGCTGGCCTTGCGGCTCGTAGAGCAGGAAGCCCGCCCCCTGCCCGAGCCCGGCGTGCATCCCGCGGCCGCCGTTTCCCCCAAAGCCTCGCTCGGCGAGAAAGTGTACGTCGGGCCCTGCGCGGTCATAGAAGAGGGCGCGGTAATAGGCACCGGCGCCGTGATAGAAGCGCAGTGCTACGTGGGCCGCCGGGCCAAGATAGGCGCACGCACGCGCCTGTACCCCGGGGTCAAAGTCCTGGACGGCTGCGAGGTGGGCATAGAGGTCATAATCCACGCCGGCGCCATTATCGGCTCCGACGGTTTCGGCTATACCTCGCCGCGCGGCACGCACGAGAAGATCCCGCAGCTCGGCAAAGTCGTGGTGGAGGACAAGGTGGAGATAGGCGCCAACACGACCATAGACCGGGCCGCGCTGGAAACGACGCTTATCGGCGGCGGCACCAAGATCGACAATTTAGTGCATATAGCCCATAACGTGCAGATAGGCAAGAACTGCCTTATCATCGCCCTGGCCGGCATAGCCGGTTCCACCGTCATTGGCAACAACGCCATCATAGCCGGCCAGGCCGGCATCTCCGACCATCTCACCATAGGCGAGAATACCGTGGTGATGGCCAAGACCGGCGTGATGGCCAGCCTGGGTCCGAACCAGATAGTGTTCGGCCACACCGCCCGCCCGCGCCTGCAGGCGATGAAAAT
Source organism: Elusimicrobiales bacterium (assembly GCA_023701245.1). GTDB lineage: Bacteria > Elusimicrobiota > Elusimicrobia > Elusimicrobiales > UBA9959 > UBA9959. The sequence continues at coordinate 23,592 of JAMPXK010000015.1, forward strand.
AGAAGCTTTACTGGGCAGGCTCCCGGAAATGCACCGCACGCTCAGCAGGATAAAGAAGAAGCTGGGGCTGGATTAGTCTTTTTCGCCCAGGACTTGCCGACGCGGCCTGACGGGCGGCCGGGTTAGCAAAACCTTCATGAGCCCGACGCTTGCGCAGCGCGGAGGGCGAATGAGGAGTGAGGCCACGGTGTGGCCGAACGCGTTTTGCGTTCCGGCCGCCCGTCAGGCCGCGCACCCGTCAAAACATGAGAACAACGATAAAAGCGGCGGTGACCATAGAAGGGATAGGGCTGCATAAGGGCAAGCCCGCCAAGGTCACCTTTCTGCCAGCCGAAGGCCCCACCGGCTACCGTTTCCTGGGCCCCCTCTTCAAAGAGCCGCTGCCCGCCCGCCTCGACAAAGTCTCCGGCACCGTGCGCGGCACCAATATCACCGACGGCACCGCCACCATCTACACAGTAGAGCACCTGCTCTCGGCCGCCGCTGGCCTCGGCATAGACGACCTCGACATCGAGATAACCGGCGAAGAACCCCCGGCCGCCGACGGGTCAGCCCTGCCGTTCGCCATGGCCCTGCGCCAGGCCGGCCTCCAGGAGAAACCCGGCCAGGAACGCCCCGAGCTCACCCTGGACGGCAAGCTGGAGATGTCGAAAGGCGATATAAAGTACTGCGCCTACCCGTCGCCCGGAGTCTCGTTCCGGCTCACCTACGAGTATCCCCATAAACTGGTAGGCAAACAGACCATAGAATTTTCCCTGACCCCCGAAGAATACCTTGTGCGCGTGGCCCCGGCCCGCACTTTCGGTTTCTCGCATGAGCTGGAAGCCCTCAAAGCGGCCGGCCTGGCCCTGGGCGGGTCCCTGGAGAACGCGGTGGTCATAGCCGAGCACGAAGTGCTGGCCAAAGGCGGCCTGCGCTTCGCCGACGAATTCGCCCGGCACAAACTGCTGGACCTCATAGGCGACCTGGCGCTGTCCGGCCTGCCGCTCAGGGACGTCCGCATAGAGGCCGAGCGCCCCGGCCATGCCGCAAATGTCAATTTTGCTAAACTATTACTGGAAAAGGCCAAAAAAGCATGACCGAAACCAAAACCCGCCATTACAAACCCGTACGGGTCATCCCCTGCGAGGAGATCCTCAAGATCATCCCACACCGCTACCCTTTCATGATGGTGGACAGGGTGGAAGTAGTGGAAGAAGGCAAATACTGCGTGGGCGTTAAATGCGTCAGCGCCAACGAACTCTATTTCCACGGCCACTTCCCGGAAAAACCCATCATGCCCGGCGTGCTCATGCTCGAAGGCATGGCCCAGACCGCGGCCGCCATGATGATGGCCCTGCCCGAGACCAAGGGCCGCCTCGGCTTCTTCGCCGGCGTCAGCCGCGCCAAGTTCCGCCGCCAGGTAGTGCCCGGCGACGTGCTGAAGATGCACGTGGAGATAATCCGTTTCAAGAGCAGCCTGAGCAAGGTCCGGGCAGAGGCCTGGGTAGGCGACGAGCAGGCGGCCGAGGCCGAACTGACCTTCGTCCTGGGCTGAGCAAAAATTCAAGAGGAGATCCCGATGCCCACCAAGATACACCCCACAGCGATCATAGACAAGAAGGCGCAGATAGGCGAGAACGTGGAGATAGGCCCCTACACCGTAATAGGCGAGGACGTGCAGATAGGAGACGGCACCAAGATCGGCCCGCACTGCATCTTCGAGTTCTGCACCGTCGGCAAGGACAACTGGTTCACCGGCGCGGCCTACGTGGGTATGCCGCCCCAGGACTGGTCCTACAAGGGCGAGCACAAGCGCTTTATCATGGGCGACAAGAACGTCATCCGCGAGAACGTCACCCTGCACCGCGGCGCGCACACGGACATCACCACCATGGGCTCGGGCTGCATGCTGATGGCCAACTCCCATATCGGCCACGACTGCCGCGTGGGCAACAACGTCATCATGGTCAATTGCGCGGCCGCGGCCGGCCACGTGGAGATAGGCGACCGCGCCATCATCAGCGGCCTCGCCGGCATCCACCAGTTCACCCGCATCGGCAAGTTCTCCATGATCTCCGGCGGCGGCATGGCCAACCAGGACATCATCCCCTACGTTACCGCGCAGGGCGACCGCGCCCGCCCCGTGGCCCTCAACCTCGTGGGCATGAAGCGCAACGGCTACACCCGCGAGCAGATCAAGGCCGTGAAGCACGTTTTCAAGACCCTGTTCTTCCGCGGCCTGCTCCTGAAGGACGCCGTGGCGAAGCTGCGCGCGGAGAACCTGCCGCAGGAAGCCTCTCTCATCCTGGATTTCGTGGAAACTTCCAAGCGCGGCATAGCCCGCCCCCGCCGCAAGGGCGAACTGGAGACGGCCTCCAACGACTAAATGGGCGAACCAATAGGATTAATTGCCGGCGGCGGGAGTTTCCCGCTGCTGTTCGCGGCCGAGGCTAAAAAAGCCGGCCGCGAAGTGGTGGCCGTCGGCCTCAACGACATTTCCCCCAAAGAAATAGAACAGTACGCGGGAAAGACCGGCTGGTTCCGCCTGGGCAACATAGACGGCCCCATTTCTTTCCTGCGGGAAAGCGGCGTGCGGCAGGCGCTCATGGTGGGCTCCATCCCCCACGTAAATATTTTCGGCGGCATCCTCCCCGACTTCCGCGCGGCCAAGCTGCTGCTGAAGCTGCGGGACAAAAAGGCGGGCGCCATTTTCGCGGCCGTGGCGGAAGAATTCTCCGCCGACGGCATAGAACTGGTCAGCACCGCCACCCTGCTCGAGCACCTGCTGGTGAAGCCCGGCCTGCTGGCCGGTAAAAAGCCGGACGCCGACACTTTAAAGACCGCCGCCTACGGCTGGCGGGCCGCCAAGGCCATAGCGGCCCTCGACATAGGCCTCACGGTGGTCCTGCGCGACCAGACCGTGATAGCCGCGGAAGGCATGGAAGGCACCGACGAGTGCATCCGCCGCGCGGGCCAGCTGACCAAAGGCCGCGGCGGCTCCGCCCTCACCGTGGTAAAAGTTGCCCGCCCCGGACAGGACATGCGCTTCGACCTGCCGGTGGCCGGCGCCCCCACCTTGCGCGTCATGAAGAGCTCCGGCGCCTCCACGCTGGTGCTCGAAGCCGGCAAGACGCTTATCCTCGGCATGGAAGAGTTCCTCGCCGCCGCCAAAGAGACCGGTATAACGGTGCTCGGCGCCGACGACGGCGTTTTCTCCGGCAAATGAACGAACTGCTCTACAAGAATTCCCCGGCCCACTGGCTGCTGGCGCTATTGGCCCGCCTTTACATCCGCCTGCTCGGTTTCACCTCCCGCATCACGGTAAAGGGGAACAGCCGGTACCAGGGCCCGGCCGTCTACGCCCTCTGGCACCGCCAGGAAGTGCTGATGATCTGGCTGCACCGCAACCAGGGCCTCTGCGGCCTGGTCAGCCAGAGCAAGGACGGCGAGTACATGGCCCGCATCCTGCTGGGCATGGGCTTCAACGTGATACGCGGCTCTTCCACCACCGGCGGCAGCCAGGCCTTGCGCGCGCTCACCAAGGCGGCGCGCGCCGGTTATTCCATAGCCGTCACCCCGGACGGACCCAAAGGCCCCATCTTCAAGGTCCATCCCGGCATACTTTTCATCGCCCAGAAAGCCGGCGTTCCCATCATCCCGGCCGCCTGCGCCCTCTCCAACAAGAAGATCCTGCGCAGCTGGGACAAGTACCAGTTCCCGCTGCCTTTCGGCCGCATAGAGGCCGTGTACGGCGAGCCCATCCGCGTCCTGGACACGGACGACCTGGCCGCCAAATCGCTGGAAGTGGAGAACCGCCTGAACGCCCTGACCCTGGAAGCCGAAGCCCTGCTGGCAGCCGGCAAGTGACCCTTCCGGCCCTGTTTATCCCGCAGCCCCCCATATTTAGTAGAATAATAAGATAGAAGTCTGCCTTAAACAGGGCTTTTAGCCCCCGTTTTAGCTATTTTCTCGGTCCAAGAGGACATCATGGCTGATAAAGAAAAAAAACTTCGTTTCGGAGTAGTGGGCGCCGGCAAACTGGGCGGCTTCCACTCTAAAACCCTTTCCTCCATGCCCGGCGTGGAACTGGTGGGCGTCTCCGACCCCAACCTGCTGCGCGCGCAGATGCTGGCCTGGCGCCACAACTGCGTGGCCTACAAGACCGTGGAAGAGCTGCTGGGCCAGGTGGACGCGCTGGTGATAGCCGCCCCTACCGAGTACCACGCGGACCTGGGCATAAAGGCGCTCAGCGCCGGCGTGCACGTACTGATGGAAAAGCCCATAACCAATTCCGAAGAAGGCGCGCGCAAGCTGCTGGAACTCTCCGAGAAGAATAAAGTGGTGCTGCAGGTAGGCCACTCCGAACGCTTCAACGCCGCCGTGGTGGAGACCCTCAAGCACGTTAAGAACCCCCGCTACATCACCATAGAACGCCTGGGCCCCTTCGACCCGCGCGTGGCCGCTACCGGCGTCACCCTGGACCTGATGATCCACGACCTGGACATCGTCCTCACTATGATGGATTCCGAGGTGGCCTCCTTCGAGGCCATCGGCGCCAGCCTGCTCTCCAACCACGAGGACATCTCCAACGTGCGCCTGAAGTTCAAGAACGGCTGCGTGGTGGACGTCACCGCCAGCCGCGCCACCATGGAAGCCAGCCGCCGCATGCGCATCTACCAGCAGGACGCCTACATCTCGGTGGACTATGTCAGCTCCCGCCTCAAGATCTACACCAAAAAAACCCCGACGGTGAACTCCCTCAAGGACATAGAGATCACTTATCCCAAGTTCGCCCCCAAGCAGCCCATCCGCGAAGAGCTCGCCCACTTCATAGACTGCATCAAGACCTCCAAGACCCCCACGCCCAGCGGCGAGAAGGGCCTGAAGGCGCTGCGCCTGGCGCTGGACATCACCAACCAGATGCGCCGCTTCGAAGTGTCCGGGGCCAAATCCGAGGAATCCCCGGAGTCCCTGGCCGGGGCGCTCGCCGACATCGGCAACGCCACCAAGGTGCTGGTAGAGGAAGGCCTCAAGAACGCCGGCATAGACAAGAACTAGACCGCGCCCCCAGTATATGGCTAAAATCGCCCCCACCAACAAGAACATCCTGGTAGTAGCCGGAGACCCCTCGGGGGACCTCCACGCCGCCAACCTCATAAAGGCCCTGCGCGCCAAGGACCCGGAGATCACCGTCACTTCCATAGGCGGTGTGCGCATGCAGGAGGTCTCCAACCGCCTGCTCTACAACCTGGTCTCCGTGGGGGCGGTAGGCTTTTCCGAACCCTTCAAGCATTTCTTTCTCTGGCTCAAGCTCATAAAAGTGGTGCGGCGATTCATGGAAGAGAAACGCCCCGCCTGCGTGATCGCCGTGGACTTCTACGGCTTCAACCACCAGGTGCTGGGCCTGGCCGCGCACCGCAAGATCCCCGCTTTCTATTACATCAGCCCGCAGGTCTGGGCCTCCCGCCCCGGCCGCGCCGCCAAGATAGCCAAGCTCACGCGCGAAGTCTTCGTGATCTTCCCCTTCGAGGAAGCGCTCTACAAGAAAGCCAAAGGCAACGCCACTTTCGTGGGCCACCCGCTCCTGGACATCATGCCCGAGCCGCAGCCCCGCCAGTCCCCCGAGGAACCCGGGGCCTGGAAGATAGGCATCCTGCCGGGGTCGCGCAAGGCCGAGATCTCCCGCCACCTGCCGCTGTTCCTTAAAGCTTTCTACCGCGTCAAGGAAGTGCACCCCAAGGCGCGCGCCTACCTGTTCGCGGTGCCGGAATTCCCCGACGAGAACATCGTCCCCGCGCTGGAAGCGGTGGAGAAGTACTGGTCCAAGGACATAGAGATAGTCCGCGAGAAGGACTACAAGGACCGCGCCCGCCTGGATTTCGCCTTCACCTGCTCCGGCACGGCCACGCTGGAGAACGCCCTGCTGGGCGTGCCCATGGCGGTGGCCTACAAGATGCCCCGGTTCACCTACGAGGTGGCCAAGCGCGTGGTAAAGACGCCCTACATCTCCCTGGTCAACATCCTCCTCAAGAAGCCCGCCGTAAAGGAACTCATCCAGGAGCGCGCCACGGTGGACAACCTGGCGCAGGAAGCCTTCTCCTTCATCAACGACCCTGCGCGCCTGCGCGCCGCCAGGGCGGAACTTACCGGCCTGCGCGCCATGCTGGGAGACCGCGGCGCCGCCGAACGCGCCGCCGGCAGGATCCTTTCCTACCTGAGCTGACCATGACAGACCCCGCCGAGCGCGCCGCGAGCGACAAGGCCAGGTTCAAGGTCCTGGCCCGGGCGCTGCTGCAGTACCTCAAGCCGCACAAGGTCCGCCTCATCCAGGCGGCCGCCTCCATGATCATCCTCGCCGCCATCAAGAACGCGGTGATCTACATTTCCGGCCCCGTCATCAAGGGCGTGTTCATGGATAAGGACATGGACCTGCTGCGCCTCATCGTCATCGGCCTGCCGGTGCTGTTCGTGCTGCGCATGGCCGTGGAGTACATCAACGGCTACCTGATGAGCTGGATAGGCCAGCGCGTGGTGCAGAAGATCCGCGAGGACCTCTTCGAACATATCCACCGCCTCTCCCTGGAATTCTACTGGCGCAAGCGCTCTTCCGACGTGATGAGCCGCGTCATCAACGACCTCAACAACGTGCAGAGCACGGTGCAGTTCATCCCCCTCTACGGCATCCGCGACGCGCTGACCGTGGTGGCCTGCGTGGGGCTGCTGTTCTACATCAACTGGAAGCTGGCGCTGGTGGCCACCATAGTGCTGCCGCTGATAGCCGCGCTGCTGGGCGTGCTGGGCAAGAAAATGCGCAGGGCCTCCGCCGAGAGCAACGTGATAGTGGGCGAGATCTCCCACAAGTTCCAGGAAAGCCTGCAGGGCATCACCGTGGTGAAGGCCTTCAACTACGAGGACCAGGCCATAAGCAGGTTCAAGGTCTCCAACGACGCCTATTTCTCCAAGATGATGCGCTACCTGCGCGCCACCGCCATGAGCGGGCCGGTGATGGAATTCATCAGCGGCATGGTGCTCATCGCCATCATCTACATGAGCGGCAAGGCCATCTTCGACGGCACCATGACCGTGGCGCACTTCTTCTCCTTCATCGCGGCCTATGTCACGGCCTACGTGCCGCTCAAGAACATCGGCAACCTCAACTCCAAACTGCAGCAGGGCATGGCCGCCTGGGAACGCATTTACCAGATCCTGGAGGAAAAGCCCGCCGTGGTGATCAAGCAGACCACCAAGAACATAGCCAAGCTCGAGGGCAAAATAGAGTTCAAGGGCGTCAACTACAAGTACCCCTCCCGCGACACGCAGATCCTCAAGGACCTGTCCTTCACCATCAACCCCGGCGAAGTGGCCGCCTTCGTGGGCCCTTCCGGCTCGGGCAAGACCACCGTAGTGCACATGCTGCTGCGCTTCTTCGACCCGGTTTCCGGCAGGATAGAAGTGGACGGCCACGACATGCTCGACCTCGACACCACGGACCTGCGCGCGCACATGGGCCTGGTCACGCAGGACACCATCCTTTTCGACGACACCGTGCTGGGCAATATCAAGATAGGCATGCCCGGCGCCTCCATGGACGAAGTGGTGGAAGCGGCCAAGGCCGCCGACGCGCACGCCTTCATCTCCGCCATGCCGCAGGGCTACGAGACCGTGCTGGGCGAGCGCGGCGTGAAGCTTTCCGGCGGCCAGCGCCAGCGCCTGGCCATAGCGCGGGCCATTATAAAGAAGCCCAAGATCCTGCTGCTGGACGAAGCCACCTCCAACCTGGACACCGCCAGCGAACAGGCCGTGCAGGGCGCCATAGAGCGCATCCTGGGCGGCCGCACCGTGGTCATGGTGGCGCACCGCCTCTCCACCGTGAAGAACGCGGACAAGATCTTCGTGCTTAAACGCGGCGAACTGGCCGAGACCGGCACGCACGCGGAACTTATAGCGCTGGGCGGGGTCTACAAAGGCCTTTACGACGCCCAGAGCTGACGAGGCCAAACCGATCTGATGGTAACACTGTTCAGTTTTCTCGCGGTGCTCTTCACCCTCGCCGGCGCGGGGGCGGTGCTGCGCTTCGGCGGGTTCAGCAAGGCCTTCCTGGGCCGGGCCCTGGCCTACGCCGCCGGCGTGCTGTCGGCCGCGGCCATGCTGGACATCTTCCCGGCGGGCAACGCGCTGGACCCGCAGCGCCTGGCCTACGGCGCGCTCACGGCCCTGCTGGCCCTTTTCACCCTGGAAACCTTCGCCGCGCACAGTTCCTGCAGCGAATTCATGGAGGACTGCGAGGTACACCACCTGGGCGCTTTCGCCCTGGCCGCCATGGGGCTGCACTCGCTCCTGGACGGTTTCAATATCGCCGTGGGCTTCGCGCCCGGCACGGTGGCCGGCGTCAACGTGGCCCTGGGCGTCATCCTCCACAAGTTCGCGGACGGCATCACGCTGGTCTCGCTGCTGCTGCACGCGGGCTATACCCGGCGCCAGGCGCTGGGCTACAGCCTGTGGCTGGCCGCGGCCACCCCCGCCGGCGCCTTCCTGGCCGCGCCGCTCATAAAGTCCATCCCGCCCGGCACGGAAGCGTTCCTGCTGGGCCTCTCAGGCGGCTCCTTCCTTTACATCGCCATGGCCGACATCCTGCCGCGGCTGCATAAATCCGCCGACCGGTTCACCGCCGCGGTTTTCCCGCTCGGCTTCGCCACCGTTTTTCTCATCCACTATTTCGGCGGTTAAACACATGGAACTGGAAGAACTGCTTAAAAAATTCCGAGAATACTCCACCCAGGACACCACCGTGCTGGAATACGCCTGGAACTACTCCTGCGAGGCCCACCAGGAACAGCGCCGGGCCTCCGGGGAGAAATACTTCGTGCACTGCGCGGCCGTGGCGGAGATCCTGGTGGACTTCAAGATGGACCTGGAGACCGTGGCGGCCGGCCTGCTGCACGACGTGCTGGAGGACACCAAGATCCCCCATGAGACCTTCCAGAAGGAGTTCGGCGCCGAGATCTACGCGCTGGTCTCCGGCGTCACCAAGATAGAGACGCTCAAGTTCTCCTCGCGCGACGAGGCGCAGGCGGAGAACTGGCGCAAGATGATCCTGGCCACCGCCAAGGACATCCGCGTCATCGTGATCAAGCTCGCCGACCGTCTGCACAACATGCGCACGCTCAATTTCCTGCCGCGCGAGAAGCAGCTGGAGATCAGCCACGAGACCATTTCGCTCTACGCGCCGCTGGCGCAGCGCCTGGGCATCTTCCACCTGAAGTCGGAGCTGGAGGACCTTTCCTTCAAGTACCTGCATCCCGACGAATTCCAGAGCCTGCTGGCAAAGGTGCAGCTGCGCTACACCATGCGCGAGAAGCTGCTGGAGAATTTCAAGACGGAGCTGGAAAAGCACCTGGGCACCGCGCAGGTGCCCCACCGTGTGCTTTCCCGCGCCAAGAACCTCTACTCCATCTACCGCAAGATGCTGCGCCAGGAAAAACCCTTCGAAGAGATCCAGGACGCCCTGGGCGTGCGCATCATCACCGACACGATCATCAACTGCTACGCCCTGCTGGGCACCGTCCACTCCGTGTTCAAGCCGGTGGCCGGCTCGTTCACGGATTACATCGCCGTGCCCAAGATGAACCTCTACCAGAGCCTGCATACCAGCGTGATGGCCGCGTCAGGAGAGATCATAGAGATCCAGATCCGCACCGAGGACATGCACCGCACCTCGGAGTACGGCATCGCGGCCCACTGGCGCTACAAGCTGGGCGACAAGGGCGCCGACAAGCATCTAGACGAGAAGCTCAACTGGCTGCGGCAGTGGATGGAATGGCTGCAGGACCTCTCCAGCCCGCGCGAGTTCATAGAAAGCTTCAAGACCGACCTGGAACTGGACCAGATCTTCATCTTCACCCCCAAGGGCGACGTGAAGCCGCTGCCGGTGGACGCCACCCCCATAGATTTCGCCTATTCCATCCACACCGACATAGGCAACACCTGCATAGGCGCCAAGGTCAACAACCGCATGGTGCGCCTCGACGAACCGCTCAAGAGCGGCGACATCTGCGAGATCGTCACCCGCAGGAACTCCGCCCCCAAGAAGGACTGGCTGGGCGCGGTAAAGACGGCCGGCGCGCGCAGCCATATCCGCAAATACCTGCGCGAGCACGGCCAATTGCAGGACTGACGCCCCGCTAACGTGAATTTCCCAGAGCTTTCCGACATCACCCCTGCCAAGACGGCGGCGCTCAAAGAGCGCATCGCCCGCCTGGGCATAGACCTGCGCCTGGTCGACGAGCAGTTCACCAGGGGCGGCGGCAAAGGCGGCCAGAAGATCAACAAGACCTCCAACGCCGTGCTCCTGCGCTACGCGCCCCTGGACCTGGTAGTGCGCTGCCAGCGCGAGCGCAAGCGCTCCCTCAACCGTTTCCTGGCCCTGCGCGAACTGGTGGACGAGATAGAGGTCAGGATCTCCCCTGAAACCTCCGGGCGGCTGGCCGAGATAGAACGCATCCGGCGGCGCAAGGCCCGCAAACGCGGCGGCCCCGGCGCGGGCACCCGCCCCGCCTGACCCGCAGCCCCGGGGTCAGCGGCTGAAACGGCCCGCTTCTTTCTGGAATTTGAGGATGTGGGGAGCCAACTCCGCCGCGGCCTGGCGGCCCGGCACTTCGCGGTACTCCGCGTCAAAAACTTTTACCCCGCCTTTATACATCTCCAGCGGCATCTCCAGTATCCTGCTTTCGGTAATGAGCCCGGCGCTGTCCCAGGAAAAGGCCGCCAGGAAAGGCCGCGGCGCGGCCTCAAAAAGACTTTGCCCGCTGGAATAATCCGCAGCCGGGTTCTTTACGCCGGCCAGCGGCAGCAGGGTGGGCACGATGTCCAGGTGGCTGGTGGGGCGGGCTACCCGCTCGGGCCGGCGGCCCGGCACGTACAGCACCAGCGGCACGCGCACTTCTTCCGGGCTGTAGCCCTGGTTATGGCCGTAGCGCCCGCGTTCCAGGAAAGCTTCGCCGTGGTCGCCCAGGACGGCCACCACCGTATCCTCCAGCCCTCCGGTCTCGCTCACCGCCCGCAGGATCTCCCCTACCAGCGCGTCGTCCGTGTGTATGGAATTCTTGTATTTATTGAACAGCCCGCCCACGTTGCCGCGGTTAAGGGCCAGCTGGCTGACCGAGGCCCAGGGAGTGAATTTTTCGAAACCGGGCAGGGAGTCGTAATTGCCGTGCGAAGCGTCGTAGAAGATAAAGGAAAAATACGGCTTTTCGCGGTCCCTGGACCGCAGGTATGCCACGAAACGTTCCGAGATGTCCTTGTCCTTTAACGCCCCGTCCCCGCCGGCGGGCTCGTCGTAAATGCCCGAACGCGGTACGCCCACGAAGCAGGTCTTGTTGAACTCCGGGAAGCTGAGCTTGGCGCTGGCGTAGACGCGCAGGTCGTATTCCTGCGCTTTCAGGACGTCCAGGAACGCCGGGCCGCGCCGCTCTCCCAGCATGGAGAACCAGTAGTTGCCGTAAACGCCGTAAAGTATGGAGAAGATCCCGAAGCGGGTGCAGTTGCCGCCGCTGTAGTGGTTCTCGAAGAGGGCCGCTTTCCGCGCGAAGGCCCAGGTCTTCGGCATTATCCCGGGCGCCAGCATGTCCGAACGCAGCGAGTCCACTACTATAAAAAGGAAGTTGAGCGGCCGCGCCGGCGGCTCCGTCCTGAGCGGGGCCGCGGGGTAATTAAGCCCGGAATATTTAAGGTCCAGGCCGCCGCGCACCTCCTTGTCCAGTTTGACGCCCAGGTATTTTACGGCGAAGCTGCGTATGCGCAGCGGCTGGTACAGCGGCAGCAGCTGAGCGTTGCGGGTAATATGGACGGAGTCGTAAAGAGTGCCCCAGGCGAACATACCCTTATCGGCGGCGACCAGCAGCAGCGCCGCCGCCAGCACCGGGCGCGCGCGGCGCAGCGTCAGCGCCGGCCCCAGCGCCGCCGCCAGGCGCCAGAAGTACCATTGCGCGGCCCCGGCCCCGGCGGCCGCCAGCGCAAAGAGCGCCTTGGTGCCCCAGCCCTGGTCCAGCGACTCCAGGCCGCCGGGGGTGAGCACCAGATTCAGCACCATGGAATTCAGGTGGAACTTGAAGATCTTGTAGACGGCCAGGTCCGTGACCAGCCACAATTGGAACACAGCCAGCAGCGCGCCTATGAGCGGCCGCCCCGCGGGCAGCGGCAGCAGCGGCGCGCAGAGCAGCGCCAGCGCGGCGTAGAGCATGACGGTGTTGGACACCAGCGCCGCCGCGGCGAACCCCAGCCCCAGCGGGTGAGTTCCCGCGAAGAACAAAAAGCCGGAACCGATAACCAGCGACAGGCAGAAATTCAGGGCCAGGAAAACCCAGAGCCTTTCATACCTTCCGCCGCCCGAGACGCCGTTGACCATAGGGATTGATAACCGTCAAAACTCCGTCCTAAATTTGATAATATATTCTATACAATATGCGCGCGATCAGAACCGTTTTTTTTGCCGTTCTCGCAGTTTTCTCCCTCTTTACCCCCGCCCCGGCTCTTGAACTCAACACCCTGGACCTGGGCGGCGTGCAGGCCCTCACCGAAGATCTGCAGGTTCCCCTGCCGCGGCAGGCCGTGGCGGAGGCCACAGACAGGCTCAACGGCCTGGACCCGGTGGTCATCACCATTTCCGGGCTCCGGTTCGGGGAGATAGGTTTCGGCTCGGCGGAACTGCGCAACGTCCTGCGGGTGGTCAGGTTCTTTTTCCGCAACAAGGACGTGACCGAGGACGACATCGCCAACGGCATAGTCTCTTTCAGCCCCCGCTACTTCTTCGCCGAAGACGAAGAGGACGCCGACGCCGACAGCCGCGACCAGGCGCGCCTTGAGGATAATTACCTGGAGAAGAAGCTCCAGGAGATCCCCGGCTACGAAGACCGCGACGTCATAGTGGTCCCTTTCCGCTGGTCCCGCGATCCCGGCGACACCAAACCCACCCTCCCGGCGCTGCAGGCCCGGATAACCGAAGTTTACGACACCTACAAGGACAGCGGCCGCCCCATCTACATCCTGGCCCACAGCTGGGGGTCGGTGATGGTCCACACCGCCCTGCACCGGGTGGCTCGCCAGCGCCCCGACGTCCGCATAGACAAGCTTATCACCGCCGGTTCGCCGCTGGTCCCCGCTAATTTCGTGGTCAAGATCTTCCTGAAGATAGAGAAGCTCAACGAGGGCCTGGAGCGCCGGGTGACCAAGCCGGCCAACGTGGGCGTCTGGCGCAACATCTGGGCCATGCGCGACGCCTATTCCAACGCCATCCCGGCCGCCGACACCAATTTCCAGGCCGACGCCGAGGTGGAGAACCTGGAACCCACCCTGATACAGCTCATCCTCCACAACAAGCTCCTCAAGAAGCAGGCCCGCAAGGACCTCTTCAAGATGCGCGACATCAAGGCCTGGCACGGGGCCTATTTCTTCGACTACAAGGCCGAACTCAAGTCGCTGCAGAAAGAGATCTTCGTGCCGGTCTTCCGGCCGATACTGGCCCCGCAGGTGATCGACTGCGCCCAGGCGCCGGTCATGTGCGCGCCCTGACCCGGCGGCCCTCCAGCTCAAAGCCCGCCCCCCGGCGGGCTTTGTTTTTCAGGGGACGCTGTTGACCATTTGACTGTTTCCCGCGGCGGCCCGTTTCCAACAGTCAAATAGTCAACAACGTCCCCGATTATGGGATAATATAGCTATGGATTTTAAAAAGCTTTCGGTTTTCCTCAAAGAGGCCGGCCTGCCCGCGTTCCGCCTCAAGCAGGTGCACGACGCCGTCTACAAGAATTTCGCCGTCTCCTGGGACCAGATCCCGTCCCTGCCGGCCCCGCTGCGGGAGCGCCTCAAGACGGATTTCCGCATAAACTCCCTGGACATAGCCGACACCCTCGTCTCAAAAAAAGGCGACGCCGTAAAATTCTGCTTTGAAATGAAGGACGGGCTCAGGATAGAGTCCGTGCTGCTCAACCTCCTGCCCGAAAAGTGGAGCCTCTGCGTTTCCACGCAGGCCGGCTGCCCGGTGCGCTGCCCGTTCTGCGCCACCGGCAAAAAGGGCCTCAAACGCAACCTCTCCCCGGACGAAATAACCGATCAGTTCCTGGCGGCGGCCAACTACCTCAAGACCACGCGTTCGCACAAGATCGCCAGCGTCATCTTCATGGGGATGGGCGAGCCTTTTTACAATTACGAGTCGGTGGGCGAGGCCATAAAGACCATGACCGACCCGGACCGCATCGGCCTGGGCCAGCGGCACATCTCTGTCTCCACCGCGGGGCACGTGCCCGCCATCCGGCGCTTCGCCAAGGATTTCCCGCAGTGCAACCTGGCGGTGTCCCTGCACGCCTGCGACGACACGCTGCGCAACGACCTGGTGCCCCTCAACCGCACTTACCCGCTCTCCCAGCTTGCCAAAGCGCTTACGGATTACATCGTAATGACCAAGCGCCGCGTCTTCGTGGAATACGTGCTGATGGACGGCATCAACAACAGCCGCTCCCAGGCCGCCCGCCTGAATTCCTGGCTGCGCTCGGTGGCGGCGCCCAAGTACTTCACCATCAACATCATCACCTACAACCGCACCGGCGGGCCGTACCGGGCGCCGGCCAAAGACCGCGTGAAGGTCTTCGCCGGCATCCTGGAAGAGTACGGCTTCGAAGTCACCATCCGCAAGAGCCTGGGCGACGATATCGCCGGCGCCTGCGGCCAGCTGGCCGGCAAGTAGCCTTTCTCCAGTCAAATAAAAGAACCCCGGGATTCGCCCGGGCCTGTCCTGCGGGCCCTCCGGGGAAGTTTTCCCGGGGCCAAAAAACCCGGGGCGCCTGGGCCCTTTGCCTTATGCCGCCCGGGACGGGAAAACGCTATCCTTAACAGCAGAGGTTAAACGTTCCCTGGGGTTCTAAGGAGATAACAATGAAAAGTTTAAAAAGCTGCGCGCTGTTCCTTACTCTTCTGGCGTCTTTCGCGACCGGCGCCCGGGCGGCGGATATAGACGGCACCGCCTGGCTGGTTACCGGCAAGTCCTGCAATGGCAGCCCGCTGACCCTGGCCGGCAGTGAAAAAATGCAGTTCGCGTCCGCCATCTTCGCGCACATCTTCCTGTCCGCGGACGACCAGACGCAGTACTGCAATACCGCGCGCGTGTACTCCCGCTTTGTGCAGTCCTTCTCCCAGGGTTCGGCCGGCCTTCAGGAGACCGGCGTGCTGCAGCCGGCGCAGGAAAGGACCGTCTGCCGGAGCAAGCCCGAGGGGCTTACGCTGTCCGACAGCACTTTGCCCCTGATCTCCCTGACGCAGGCCTATTCCATCTCGCTGAAAGACGCCGCCGGCTACGTGGAACTGACCGGTTCCCCCGACTGCACTACCGGTATTCTTCGCTTCGAGCTCAAGAAAAGCAACTGAACGACGGCACGCAAAACGGCCCCGGGGATCCCGGGGCCGTTTTATTTATTCCGTAAGACAGCGGCTTCAGCGCACTGCGCAGATGACGATGCGGCGCGCCGCACCCCTGCAGCGAACTCCCGCATCCCCGCCCTGCTTCTAGTGCCGCCCGCCTTTTCCGCCCGTCTCCGGCCTCTCCGGGCGCTCAGGGCGCTCTGGCCTGTCGGCCTTTTCCCGTTTTTCCCCCTTCTCTGCCCTGGTCCTCTCCATTTTCATTTTCTCGGCCTTCAGTTTTTTCCTGGCTTCGGCAGATACTTTCCGGGTTTTGGCCGTCGCCGGGCCCAGCTTCTGCCCCAGCTCTTTGGCCACGTTTCCCCAGCCCATTACCGGCGGGCCCTGGCGCAGCGCCATCACCTTCTGCACGTTGGCGTCGGTAATGCCGCCGGGCAGCCCCTGAGCCAGCGACAGCGCTATCGAGATCTCGCCGTAGCCGAGTTTCTGGTCGCGCAGGCCCTGCACGCGTGCGTCGTCCACCTTGAACTCGGTCTTCAGCTTTTCCGCCACCGTCCTGCCGCCCTCGGGCTGGCCGGCGTCCCTGTCCAGTTCCACCGCCGCGCTGTCCAGCTTCTTTTCATCCTGCGGTTTTTCCTGCGCCAGCGCGGGCATGGCCGCGCACATGAACAAGCCCGCCAGCATCAACCTCAGTTCCCTGTTTTTCATTTTGGTCTCCTATTTATGTTCCCTATTCCCCTGCTCCTAAAACCTGCGGCTGAACCCTGCGCTTAGCCCCGTATCGGGGCTGCCGTCGGAAAGGCCCAGCGTCAGCCCGGCGGTTAACTGGGTGCCGGGCGCCGGATCGTAAGAAAGCGTGACGCCCAGGCTGCGGGGATCGTCGTTGCCGTCCACTATGGCGGTCTGGGTCTCGAACAGCACGGTAAGCCCCAGGCCCCCGCGCAGCTGCCGGTAAAAGCCCGTGTCCAGCGCAAGCTGGTTATTGAACTCCGCCCCGGTCGGCTCGCCTATAAGGGTATAATAGCCGTCTGCCAGCAGGGTCCAGCCCGGAGAGACCAGCTTGGAGAATTCCAGCCCCGCCCCGATGTCCGCCTCTCCCGTGCCCAGGCCCTCATCCTCGTCGGCGGTGGGCAGCTTCAGCTTGGCCGCCAGGGCCAGGCCGTAGGAGTTTGCTTCCTCCTCCCTGAGCGTGTACCCGCCGCGCAGCATAACGTCGCCAAGGCCGGACCTGGCTGAACCTGCCCCCCCGGTCCCGCGCGTCCCGCGCACCGGCTTGCCGTCCACCCAGGTCACATCCCCGGTCGAGCTGAGGCTCAGATAAGGCACCGTCACCGACAGGTCGTAGCCGGTGTAGTAACGTTTCAGCGTGAACGGGATGTAGACGGAATCAGTGCGCTCCGAAGTGCCGTACTTACCGGAGTCGGCCTGGACCGAAGTGCTGAATTTCCAGTCGGCGGCCACGGCCGCGACAGGCAGCGCGGCGCAGGCCATCAAAGCCGCCAGCCCCCGCCAGGAAATAAGGCGTTTCATGGAAACAGGATTCATCTTCCCCCCTTACTGCACTACTCACCGCTCAATCAATACCCTAGCTCTTGCCGGCTAACGGCCGCAATCCGTAATTGTACGGCACCGGGAGAGGCCAGGGGCCTTCAAGCAGGTTAACCCGGCCGGGATTATTGGAGGGAGTCTTGGAAAAAAAGAACCCCGGGGCGGCCCGGGGCTCTTTTTCACTTCAGTAAGGCTTACTGCCGCTCGACGCAGATGGCGATGCCCATGCCGCCGCCTATGCAGAGGGTCGCGAGACCTTTCTTCACGTTGCGCTTCTTCATCTCGTGGAGCAGCGTCACCAGGATGCGCGCGCCGGACGCGCCCACCGGGTGACCGAGGGCGATGGCGCCGCCGTTCACGTTGACGATGTCCTTGTTGAAGCCGAGCTCCTTGGCCACGGAGAGGCTCTGGGCCGCGAAGGCTTCGTTGGCTTCGATGAGTTCAACGTCCTTCAGCTGCCAGTTGGCCTTCTTGAGGGCTTTGCGCACGGCTTCGGCCGGGCCTATGCCCATTATGGAGGGGTCCACGCCGGCCCAGGCGTAGGAGACTATCTTCGCCATGGGCTTAAGGCCGTGCTTCTTCACCGCGTCGGCGGAGGCCACCAGCACGGCGGCCGCGCCGTCGTTGATGCCGGAAGCGTTGGCGGCGGTAACGGAGCCGTCCTTCTTGAACGCGGGGCGGAGTTTCGCCAGGCCCTCGGCGGTCACGCCGGCCTTGGGATACTCGTCCTTCGCGAAGGCTATGGGGTCCCCTTTGCGCTGCGGGATCATTACCGGGGCGATCTCGTCGGCAAAGCGGTTCTCTTTCAGCGCTTTCTCGGCCTTGTTCTGGGACTCGGCCGCGAACTTATCCTGCTCCTCGCGGGTGAGGTTATACTTGGTCACCAGGTTCTCGGCGGTCACGCCCATGTGGTAATTATTGAAGACGTCGGTCAGGCCGTCGCCTATCATGGAATCGATTATTTCGCCGTGGCCCATCTTGTAGCCGGCGCGGGCTTTCTTGAGCAGGTAAGGAGCGTTGGTCATACTCTCGGCGCCGCCGGCTATGATCATTTCGGCGTCGCCGCACATGATGCTCTGCGCAGCGTTGGCCACGGTGCGCATACCGGAGCCGCACAGCATGTTGAGAGTCACCGCGGTCTTCTCCACCGGGATGCCCGCGCCCACGGCCACCTGCCGCGCCACGCCCTGGCCCTGGCCGGCCTGGTAAATGCAGCCCATCAGCACTTCGTCTATCTCGCCCGCGGGCACCTTGGTGCGCTCCAGCAGGGCTTTCGTCACCACTTTGCCCAGCTCCACGGCGCTGAAATCGGCCAGGCTGCCCCCGAAGCTGCCTATCGCCGTCCGTACGCCGTCCACTATAAAGACTTCTTTCATTTTATTCTCCTCCGTTAAGTTAATAAAGAAATACCGAAAATTACAGGTACCCCAGTTTTTCCGCCTGCTGCCTCAACTCCGCGCGGAAATCGGGGTGGGCCACGTTTATCAGGGCGGTAGCCCTTTCGCGCACGGTGCGGCCGCGCAGCCGCGCAATGCCGAACTCGGTCACGATGTTGTCCGTGTTGGCCCTGTGCAGGGTAACGGCCGTGCCGGGGGCCAGCGTGGGCACTATGCAGGACACCGTTCCCTTCTTGGCGGTGGCGCGGCAGGCTATGATGGATTTACCCAGGCCGTCGTAAGCTTCTTTCGCGCCTACGGCGGTGTCGGTCTGGCCGCCGGTGCCGGAATACTGGACGGGGCCTATGGATTCGCTGGCCACCTGGCCGGTCAGGTCCACGGTAAGGCAGGTGTTGATGGACACCATGCGCGAGTTCTGCCGGATCACGGCCGGGTCGTTCACCCAGGCGCCGCGGCGGAACTCCACGGCGGGGTTCTCGTGCAGCCAGTCGTAAAGTTTCCGCGAACCCATGGCGAAAGTGCAGACGAACTTGTCCTTGAGCAGGGCTTTGCGCTTGTTGGTGACCACGCCGGCCTCGTAGAGCTCCATCATGGAGTCCACCATCATCTCGGTGTGCACGCCCAGGTCCTTCTTGCCCTTGAGGGCGAGCGCGCAGGCGTTGGGGATGCCGCCTATGCCCAGCTGGATGGTGGCGCCGTCGTCCACCAGCTCGGCGATATAGTTGCCTATGGTCGTCTCGGTAGCGTCCGGGTTGGGGGAGGGCAGCGAGGGGACTTCCTGGTCGTGCTCCACGAACCAGTCCACGTCGCTCACGTGCAGGTGCGTGTCGCCGAAGGTGCGCGGCAGGTTGCGGTTGACCTCCAGTATGACGGTGTCCGCCGCCTCTATCACGTCCTTCTCATAGGTAATGCCGAGGGAAAGGGAAACGAAACCCTTTGAGTCGGGCGGCGTGCAGGTGCCGAAGAAAATGTCGGGTTTGCGGGCCTGGATGCGGTCCGTGGCCGCGCGGTGCAGCATGTTGGGAACGTAGGTCACGGTGCCGGCGCCGGCGGCCAGCGCCTGGCGCGAACCCGGCGCGTGGAACCAGCTGGCCAGTTCGAAGTGGCCTTTCATCTCCGGCTTCATGTAGAAATCGTAGGGTTTAAGGGTCAGCACGGAAAAAACGCGGACGTCCTTCACCCGGGGAGCGGCGGTGTGGAAGCGGCTCATGCAGCCTTGCGGCTCAGAGGCGCACTGGGCCACTATCACGTCGTCGCCGCTCTTTATCTTCGCGGCGGCCTCTTCGGCGGTTATCAGCTTTTCGGCGTAGGCGCTCTTGCGCGCGGGCCGCGTTTTTTCCAGCGTCATCATGCCTTCCCCTTGAGTATGCCCCGCTTGAACACGCGGGCGAACAGTTTAACGGCTTCCGTATCCGGCAGCCCGTAATGCCCCTTCACCTTGAAGAGCTTCTCCATCACGAAATAGTTGTAGTAGTTCCAGGAGACCATCATCAGCGCCGCGACCGGGTCCACGTCAGGGGCTATTTTTTCCAGCGCGGAGCCGCCGCGGACCTTGATGGCCTGGGCGTAACCGGCGCGCATGTTGGCGAAGATCCGGGCCACGTGCTTGGCGCCGAACTCCACTACGTCCACATATATAAGGAGAATATAGGTGGAGAACTTCTCTATGGTATCGCGGGAAGCGAAACCCAGGGCCTCTATATTGTCGGGGAAGGAGGTCTCCAGCAGCGCCTTGATGAGCGGCTGGTCGGGGCGGAAGTACTCTTTCTCGTAGGTTTCCAGCAGCGACACGAAAATAGCTTCTTTAGTGGTGAAATAGTTGTAGATATTGCCCAGCGATACTCCCGCCTCGGCCGCGATATCGCGGGTGGACGTGCCGTGGAATCCCTGGCGGGTGAACAGCTTGGCCGCTGCCGCCAGGATGCGCGCCTGGTTGGCGCCGGCGGCGTGTTTCTTGCTCTTTGTCGCGGTTTTTGACATATTATGAACGAGCGTTCGTTCGTAGATATTCTACCACAACGCGCGCAACAGGTCAACAAAAAAAGAAACCCCCGGCCTCCCGGGGGTTTCCCGCGCGCCGCCCGCCTTACCGCAGCTGGTAGCCGAGTATGGCGGAGGCCGCGGCCAGGCCCTCCTTGTTGGTGGAGTAGGAGTGCAGCTTCTGGCCGGCCTTCAGCTTGGCCGCCACGGCCGCCTTGAAATCAGCCTCTTCCACGTAGGCCCTGTAATAATAGGAATCGCTGTAAGAGTAGATCTCATCGAGATGTTTGCCGTTGAAGGTGTAGATAGTAAAGCTCTTGTCGGCGGGTGAGTAGAGCGTGATCCACGGGATCTTGACCCAGGTGTCCTCGCCCACGCCGTAGCGCAGGGCCTTGTCGTAGTAGGACCCGAGGTCCGGGTTGGGCCCCTGCACGGCCGCCTTGCAGGCCTGGGGCTGCGCGGCCTGCACTTCGCAGTCCAGCGTCAGCCAGCTCACATGCTCCACGTCCCCGATGCAGCGGGGGCAGGCCATCTCGTAGCCCGCGGTGAAGTCCACCGCGTAGCGGCCCGGGCCCGCTTCCGCGAACTTGCGCAGCTCCAGACGGCGCCTGGTGGTCTCCGCTTCCCCGTTCTGGGCGATGATCCCGTTTTCGTTGCTGCCACAGAAGTGAATTTGGTCGTTGATGACTGAAATTGTGTAGAATTCACCTTTAGACTTGTCCCTGCAGCCCAGGTTAAAGGCCGCGTTCGCGTTGACCGCGGCGCCGAGCGCCACCGAGAGAGTTACGAGCAGTAGTTTGTTCATGACTGTTACCGTCCTTTAGTAAGGTTATAATCTATTACCTAAATATTATACACTATAACCATTTAGGGCGCAAGTATTATTTTTCCGGGACAAGGAACTTCAATGAAACTCACCACTAAAGACCGCCTGCACGAGGCCGCCCTGGAGTCCTACTCCAGGATAGGCGCTCACAACACCTCCTTCCAGCACCTGGCCGATTCCCTGGGCATCACCCAGGCGGCCATCTACAAATACTACCGCTCCAAGGACGACCTCATGACCGGGGCCATCCTCTACGCCGCCGACAGGGGCCGGGACTTTATCCTGAACGGGGAGAACCCCAGGGACCCCGCGCTCAAGCGCCTCAAGTTCCAGATAACCAAAAACCTGGACTTCTGCCTGCACGACAGGCGCAACTCCGTGGCGCTGCTGGTGATGCACTATTACGCGTCCTGCATACCGGCCGTGCTGAAACTGCACGAAGAGATGAACCGCCGCCGCACCGAGCGTATCGCCGTCTGCGTGCAGCAGGCCGTGCGCGAGGGCACGGTCCCGGCCGGCACGGACATCGACCGCGTCTCCGACCAGATCCACAGCCTGCTGCTGGGCGAAATGGTAAAGACCTACCTCTGGCCCGCCCGGGAAAAAGCCGAAGCCAGGGCAAAGAAGCTCTGGAGCGCGGTCTCCGCCATTCTCGGGCTCTGACCCCCGCCCCGCCACAAATAAAAGAACCCCCTCTTGCGAGGGGGTTCTCTTTTGGGCAGCGTCAGGCCCGCGCGGCGCGCCTGTGCCGGAGGTACTCCACCGCCCCCGGCAGCACGGACACCACGATGATCCCCATGATCACGACCGTAAAATTATTCTTCACCACCGGGATATTGCCGAAATAGTAGCCCGCCAGCGTAACGGAGAAGACCCACAGCAGGCCGCCGGCCACGTTGTAGGCCAAAAATTTTCCATAGGTCATGGCGCCGACACCCGCCACAAAGGGGGCGAAGGTGCGCACGATAGGCACGAAGCGGGCTATGATGATTGTCTTGCCTCCGTACTTCTCGTAGAAAGCGTGCGTCTTCTGCAGGTATTCTTTCTTAAAGATCCTGGAATTTTCATAACCGAAGACCCTGGGCCCGATATAGTGTCCCACCGAATAGTTCACCGTGTCCCCGAGTATCGCGGCCGCCGACAGCAGGCCCAGCGTCAGCCCCAGCTCCAGGTAGCCGAGCCCGCAGAACGTGCCGATGGCGAACAAGAGCGAGTCCCCGGGCAGGATGGGCGTCACCACCAGGCCGGTCTCGCAGAAGATTATAAGGAAGAGGATGAGGTAGGTCCAGGCGCCGTAAGCCTGTATTACGCCTCCCAGGTATTTGTCCAGGTGCAGCAGGACGTCGAAAGCGTGGACCAGGTAGCCGAACAAGGTTGATAGTATTTCCATAACCCCTAAAAAAAACTGCCGCTGTTACGCGGCAATCTTTAAATCTGGTGGGTGGTACAGGATTTGGTCACGGGTCCTACGCTCGCCGTCGCTCGCTTCGGCCCGCGACCCCGGCTCGCCGCTGCGGGCTGCCGCCCTC
>JAMPXK010000078.1 GCA_023701245.1 Elusimicrobiales bacterium
GCGGGCCGCGGCCCGCGCCGCCGCGCCGGCGGTCAGCGTCCCCTTGAAGGCGTTCGGGGCTACCAGGACCCGGACCGGGGGCTTAACCGGCGGCATATTCATCAGGCGGAAAAATCCTCATGTCTAAATGATAGAATAAATGGAAGAAAGTGATAAGCGCGGATCGGCCGCGCGCGGCCCTGAACATGGAAAATCCCAGCATCGTCTACCGCTACAACGACGGCCTCTATATCAACCTCACCAACAGGTGCCCCACGGCCTGTTCTTTCTGCATAAAGAACAAATGGGGCATGGAGTACCGCGGCAGCAACCTGGACCTGGGAGGGACCGAGCCGTCCCCCGCCGAAGTGATCGCCCTGGCCAGGAAGGAATGGGAGACGGCGCCGTTCTCAGAACTGGTTTTTTGCGGCTACGGCGAACCCACCATGCGGCTGGAGGCCCTCCTGGCCTGCGCCCGCCTGATAAAGACAGGCCGCGCCGAGTCGGTGCCGCGCGGCATGCGCATCCGCCTCAACACCAACGGCCTGGCCAACGCCGTCTGGGGCCGCAACGTGGTCCTCGAGATGAAAGGCCTGATAGATTCCGTGCACGTCAGCCTGAATACCGCCGACCCGGACCAGTGGAAAGCCCTGATGCGCCCCATGGACCCGTGGGCCGCCTCCGGCTTCGAAAAGGTCAAGGAGTTCATCCGCGAAGCCGCCCTCCTGCTGCCCGAGACCTTTGCCACCGCCGTGGATAACGGCGAAACGGACCTGGAAAAGTTCAAGGACCTGGCGGCCAGGCTCGGCGCCGAACCGCGCATCCGCCCCAGGCTCGACGACGAGGTGATAGCGTGATAGAGCGCAAGTCCATCCTGATGGCCGCGGCCCTGGCCGCCTTCGCGCTGGTCAGCGTCCCCAGCGTGCTATTCAACAACGCCATAAAGAAATATTTCTTCTTCGTAGGGCACTGGAACACGGCCATCATAAAACCCAGCCGCACCTCCGCCATCCCGCCGGCGCGCACCCGGGCCGACCGCCGGGTAGAGGCGCCCCAGCCGGAGCTGCGCTTCGTTAAATTCTCGGTCAAGGTCGCCGGCGTTTCAGAAGTTAAGATCGCCGGGGACTTCAACAAGTGGAACCCGGAAGCCCTGGTCCTCACCCGGCAGGGCAAGGACCGCTGGGAAGCCCTGATCCCCCTGCCGCCCGGCAAGTACCGCTACATCTGCCGCATCGACGGCCAGGACGTCCTGGACCCGCTCAACCCGGACACCGACCTGGAAGCCGGCCGCAAAGTCTCCGTTCTTACGGTGAAATAAATGTCCATCCTCCGCAAAACCGCGGCCTGCGCCCTGCTGCTGACCTGCCTGGCCGGCGCGGCCGCCGCGCAGCAGGCCATGCTCTGGCTGCCGGCCGACGGCAGGCCCGACGACGCCATACTTTCCCTGCTGGAAGCCGACCCGGCCCTGCGCCTGACGGCCGCTTTTTCGGAGCTGCCCAAGGCAAACGCCGACCGGGTCCGGCGGCTGGCCCAGGAAGGCCGCCTGGAACTGGCGCTGCGTCCCGCGGGGGACCCGCCCCTGCCACTGCTCTACGCCCCGGCGGAAGAAGGCGTGAAATGGGCCGGCAAGCCCTCCACCTCGGCGCTCTCCGGCGATCAGTATTTCATGGGCCTGCGCATAAGCCTGGCCAGGGAGGCCGCCCTTAAGGACCTCAAACAGACCCCGCCCGGCTTCGCCGTGCCCCCCGGCGGCCTGGCCGCGGACTATTTCCCGCTGGCCAAGGCCATGGGCATCAAGTGGCTGGCCTGCGGGCCGCTCGCCTCCACGGCCTCGGCCGTGATGGAGGCCGAAGGTGTCTACGCGGTCCCGTTCGTCCTGTTCTCCACTGCGGCGCGGGCGGGCCCTCTTCCCCTCTTCACCGTTTTCGACGAAACCTCCGCGCCGGACCCGGCCGCCCTGCGGGCCCTGCTGGCGGCGGAACTTGCGGCCCCGGCGCCGCACAAACGACTCACGGTCTCGGAGGCTCTCGGCCTGGCCTCTTCCTCCGCGGCCGCCGCGGCCGAGATAGCCGCCCTGTCGGCGCCCTGGAGCGGGGACTACACGCCCTGGGCCGGCGCCCCGGCGCAGGCCGGCGCCCTGGCCGCCCTGGCCAAGACCCGTGCGGAACTGATGCTGCACCTCAACGCGCAGCAGGGCAACTACAAGGCCGCCGCCCCGGCCTTCACTGAATACTTCTCGGCGGAGGAGGGCCCTGGGCTGCTGGCGCTGGGCCGCGCCGGTTCCGAGGAAGCCGCGGAGAGGGAGGCCGAAACCCAGACCGCCCTGGCCAACGCCTACCGCCTCATGCAGCGCACCCCGCCGCCCTGGGTATTTTCCGGGCTGGCCGACGCGGCCGAGAATTCCGGGCAGCCGGACCAGTTGAGGATCGAGTCCACCGCCGCCGGCTTCGAAATAACCAACATCAGCCGCAAGCCCGAAGCGCCGGCCGGCTACCAGGCCCCGCCCGGGACCGACCCGTACAAACTCTGGAAGCTGGCCTCTTTCAAGGTCACCTCCAACTCCGACGAAATAGTCTTCTCTTTCCGGCCGGGGCAGCTGGACAATTCCGCCCGCGGCGTTTCAGGCTTCAGCCACATCCGCCTGGACCTTTACATAGACATCAACCACCGCCCGCGCGCCGGCATAACGCGCCCGCTGGAAGGCCGGCCCCTGCGGCTTTTCCCCGATAATGCCTGGGAGTACGCCCTCGAGATCACCCCCGCCAAGGCGACGCTCTACGCGGTCACCCCCAAAGGACCGGCCCTGGCCGGCTCTTTCCAGCCGAAGGCCGAAGGCGGCGCCGTGAGCGTGCGCGTCCCCCGCT
Source organism: Elusimicrobiales bacterium (assembly GCA_023701245.1). GTDB lineage: Bacteria > Elusimicrobiota > Elusimicrobia > Elusimicrobiales > UBA9959 > UBA9959. The sequence continues at coordinate 2,844 of JAMPXK010000078.1, forward strand.
CCGTCCTGAAAGGCAACCCGCGGCTGTGGGGCTACGCCGCGCTGCTGCTGGCCCCGGGCGAAGCCAAAAAATTCACCATCACCGACTACGTCGCGGCCTCGATCTCCAACGGCTACATCTACGCTGTGCGCCCCGGCGGCAAATAGGGCGCGGAGGATAAAATGGCGGACAGGGACGAACTGGTTTCTTTCGTGAACGCGCTGCTGGACTCCGGCAGCGTCAAGGACTCTTCCCAGAACGGCCTCCAGGCCGAGGGCTGCCGGGAAGTCCGGCGCGTCGCGGTAGGCGTTTCGGCCTCGCTGGAATGCATCCTGCGCGCGGCCCAATGGAAGGCGGACATGCTCATAGTCCACCACGGCCTGCTGTGGGGCCGCCCCCAGACCTTCACGGGGCCGCTGAAGCGCAAGCTGGAAACCCTGTTCGCGGCCGACATGTCGCTCTGCGCCTGGCACCTGCCGCTGGACAAGCACCCCGTGCTCGGCAACAACGCCCGCCTGCTGGCCATGCTGGGCGCCGGCCGCCAGCGCCCCTTTGGCTCTTACGACGGGGAGACCATCGGCTTCTCGGGCGTTTTCAGCCGCCCCGTCTCTATCGGCGACGTGGCCGCGGCCCTGGCCATAAAGCTGGACGCCGAGCCGCTCTGCTTCCGCTTCGGCGCGGAAAAGATCCGGACCGTGGGCGTGGTGAGCGGCGGCGCGGCGCGCATGTTCGACCAGGCCATAGACTCCGGGCTGGACCTCTACGTGACCGGGGAAGCCGCGGAGCCGGTGCAGGAACTGGCGCGCGAGACCCGCAGCAACTTCATAGCCGCCGGCCACTACAACACGGAAAAGCCCGGCGTGCAGGCCCTCGCGGCCGCGCTGGAAAAGAAATTCAGGGTGCAGACCGAGTTCATAGACATCCCCAACCCCGCCTGACGGAGAACGCCGATGGAAACCAGGAACATAGCGATAATGCTCACGGACATCAAGGGGTTCACGTCCAAGACGGCCTCTTTCTCCCGCGCGCAGACACAGGAACTGCTCTCCAAGCACCGCGAGCTGGTGCTGCCCGTCATAGAAAAATTCCACGGCCGCCTGGTCAAGACCATAGGCGACGCCTTCCTGGTGGCCTTCAACAGCCCCACCGACGCCGTGATCTGCGGCGTCCAGGTGCAGGAAGTCCTCAAGGCCCATAACGCCGACAAACCCCAGCAGGAGAAGATAGAGATCCGCATCGCCATCAACTCCGGCGAGGTGGCCGTGCACGACGACGGCGACATCTACGGGGACGCGGTCAACATCACCTCGCGGCTGGAGAGCATAGCCGAGCCCGGCGAAGTCTTCTTCACCGAATCCGTCTACCTCGCCATGAACAAGAAAGAGGTGCCCTCCAGCGAGATAGGCTACCGCCAGTTCAAGGGCATCCCGGAAAAGATCAAGGTGTTCCGCGTGCTGCGCGAAACCCCGGTGGGCGCCCTGCCGCCGGGCGAAGCGGCCGACGCCCCGGAGGCCCCCGCCGCCGCGCCCGCGCCGGCGGCCTCCTCCGCCGGGAGCCCGGCCGGGTTCTGGCGGCGCCTGGTTTCCCTGCTGGCCGACGTGATCATAGTTCTGATAGTCGCCGGCACTTTCGGTCTGAATTCCTGCGGCCCCGCGGCCCGGGTGACTTCCGAGAAAACGCAGGAAGCGCCGCCCGCGCTCGACCTGGACAAGGTCAGCATAGATAAAACAGGGATCAAGCTGACCGGACAGGAAGGAGAAATGGTCTCCATAGACAAGTCCGGGGTGACGGTCTCCGACAGGCAAGGGCGCTCCTGGAAGACCCGGAAGACCGCCAAGGTGAGCGTAGGCAGGGAAAAAAAGCGGGTGCCGCTGAATATGCTGCTCTGGGCGCTCTACGGGGCCCTGCTGCTCTGGCGCTTCGGCGCCACGCCGGGCATGAAGATAATGAAGCTTAAACTGGTGGATTTCACCACGGGCGGGCCGGTGGCGGCGGACAAAGTGTTCCTGCGGGCTTTCTTTTCCCTGGTCTCGCTGTTCTTGCTGCTCGGCTACGTCTGGGCGGCCTGGGAAAAGGACCGCCGCACCTGGCACGACATCATAGCCGGCACCCGCGTGGTCAACGGCTGAACTTTACCCGCGGGATCAGCAGGATAACGAAAGACAGCCCCAGCACCGCCGCGGCGTTCATCGCCAGGCAGAACCCTACCGAAAATTCGTCCGCCAGCATGCCGTTGGTCATAAAGGCCAGCGGCATCACGGCGTAGGCCAGGGTCGTAAGCACCGAAAAGAAGCGCCCCTTCATTTCGTCGGGCACCACCGACTGGAACAGCGTGATGGCCAGGGTGTTGCCGCCGCCCAGGGCGGCCCCGCCGGCGAACAGCAGCAGGCAGATAGCGTACTTGTCGGCGGAGAAGTACAGCCCAGCGAAGCATCCCCCCATCAGCAGCAGCGAAACGAACAGCCAGCGGTAGATATTCCCTTTCAGTTCCCGGAAGCTCAGCAGCAGCGCCAGCGCCGCAGACCCCAGGGCGAAGAAGGTCTCGAAAACCGCCAGCCAGGTCACGGACTCCCGCAGGGTGAACTTCACTATCATCGGGATGAGGATGAGGATGGGCGAAACGAAGAAATTGAAAGCCGCGAAGGTCAGAATCAGGTACAGCAGCGGCTTATTGCCGAAAGTGTAAGCCAGCCCCTCCTTGAACTCCGCGATGAAAGAAGTGCCGGCGCGCGCCTCCGGCCGCAGCCCGGTCCTGATGCCCCACACAGCCGCGAAAGACGCCGCGTACCCGCCGGCGTTAAAGAAAAAAGCGCCGGCCACGCCCGCCGCGGCCAGCAGCACGCTCCCCAGGGCGGAACCCACCACGTTGGACAGCTGCAGCACCGAGGCGTCGGCCGCCACGGCCTGCGGCATCTTCTCCGGGGAGGTAAGCTTAAGGATGGACGCCGCCACGGCGGACTCGAACAGGGGGCCGAAGCCGGAGATGAGGAAACAGATGCAATACAGCCAGAACAGGTTCAGGCGGCCGCTCCACAGCAGCCCCGCCAGCAGCAGCACCAGAGCGGCGCGGGCGGCGTCGGCGCCAAGCATCACCCGCCGTTTGTCGGACCTGTCGGAAAGCGTACCCAGCAGCGGGCCGAAGAGCACCACCGGCAGCACGTTGACGGCCATCACCAGGCCCAGGTGGAACTTGGACCCCTCGCCCGCCTCGGACAGCACCCACCAGGCGATGGCGATGGAGAAGAACTTGTCGCCCACGGCGGAAATGACCCGCCCTGCGAAAAGCCGGCGGAAATCGGCGAACAGCGCCAGCGGGTGAGACTTCACGGCGGAGATCAACGCCTGCATTTAGCCCCCTTGCGGGCGCAGAGCTTCTCCAGCCCGTTCATAAAACTCTCGATATCGGCGCGAGGGGAATGCTCCCAGGCCGCCTTGTTGCTTTCCAGGTACATCCGCGCTTCTTTGCGCACGTCGGACAGCCTGATCTGGCCCGCCAGCAGCGGGGCCACCAGGTTAAGCGTGTCGGCCGGGCGCAGGTAGCGGAATTCTTTGCCCGCCAGCCAGGAGGCGGGCACGGTCTTGCGCCGCACCAGGGCGGCCACCGAATAGTCCCAGTAAACCACCGCCCACTCCGCGCGCGGCAGGTAGAACAGGTACGCCGGCCGCCAGAAGATGGTGGAGGTGCCGTCGTCCAGTTTCTGCTTCAGCGGCACTTTGGGCTCGTCTAAAGTTATGAGCACCAGTTCGAAACCGTATTTTTTTATCAGCTGCCGCCAGTTGCCGGCCCCTTCGCTGAGCCCGGTCACTTCGCTTATCTTGTCGTGGAACAGGTAGCGCCCGTCCACGAAGACCTTGTAGTCCGGCGCCAGCTCCCAGCCCAGCCAGCCGCCCCAGCCCCAAGGGTTGTAAAGCCGCAGGCCGGCCAGTTCCTTCTTGTTGGCGCGCAGAAAATCGGCCAGGCCGGGGGAGGCCCATTTGAACAGCACCGGCTTGCCGGTGTAGTTAGGCCAGATGAAAGCCGAGTAGAAAAAAACGAGGGCCGCGGCGAAAAAGCCCGCCAGGGCGAAGCGCGCGTAGCGGCGCGGGCCGGCGGGCGCGGGCGGGGCCCACGGCAGGGCCAGCAGCACCGCCAGGCCGGTTATGATGAAGAACGGGATGTGGCGGGCATGGTTGGCGGACGCCCAGGCGAAGAACAGCAGCGCGGCGAAATGCGTGTAGACCACATGCCGCCGCCTTAACAGGAAATAGGCGAAAGCCCCGAGCACCCCTCCCAGCGCCAGCACGTAAGGCCACTGGTAGGCGTTGGTCAGGTCGAAGGTGTTCCACTCCTGTATATGCTCCTGGAGGGTGACGATGTGGCGCTGGTGATTGGCGATAACGGCGTAAATCTTCCAGCCGTAAGGATTTGCCAGGCTGGCCAGGAGGCCGGTAAAGAACAGCAGCAGGTACCTCGGGCTTTTGACCGGCCTGGCGAAAGGCGCGCGGCCGTAGATGAAAGGCAGTTCTTCCTCGAAGAATTCGCCGGCCGCGTACAGCCCCACCAGGGCCAGCCCGTAAAGGTACCCGGCGTGCAGGTTGGTCCAGAGGGCGAAGAAGGCGGCCGCGGCCGCCAGGGGGCGCCAGCCGCCGGGCAGGGCGCCAAGCCGGGCGCGCTCCAGGAAATACAGCGTGACGGCGAAGAACAGCAGCGTGAAATTTTCCGGCCGCAGGTCGCTGTTGGTCACTATGGCCGCGGCCAGCAACGGCAGCGCCGGCAGCAGCGCGGCCCGGCGGCCGTAGAGCAGCGCGGTGCGCCGGAAGACCAGCAGCGTAAGGGCCAGCAGCACGCCCTTGAAGACCAGCAGCGCCCAGAAACCGCCGGCCTTGTGGAGCAGGTAATAGAGGACCTGCGGCAGCCATTCGAAATCCACCCACTCGGCCCCGGCCAGCGGCCAGGAGAGGAAATCCGCCCTGGGCGGCCAACCGTTGGCCAGCGTGTACTTGCCGGCCGACAAGTGCCAGAAAAGGTCGGGGTTTATGACCGGCAGGAAAAAAGCCGTGCAGGAGAAGGCGAAAGCGCCCCAGCCCAGGAGAGTAAGGAGTCTGTCGCGGTCAGGCATCGGCATTAATTCTATAAAATCGCGGCGCCCGTTTTTTTAATATAATTTCACGGGACACCAATGTCATATTACAAACGGCTGAGAACGGACCTGGCGGGCGCGGCGGCCGCGGGGATCATCACACCGGAGCAGGCCCAGAAGGCCTGGGAATTCTCCTATTCCGGGCGCCTGTTCGCCTCCTTCAAGGCCGCCCACTGGATAGGCGCCGCGGCGGGACTGTTCATCGCGCTGGGCGTGATACTGGTGGCGGCCCACAACTGGGACAAGCTCGGCGCCATCGCCAAGATGGGCGCGTTTCTGCTGTTTTTCGCCGGCGCCGCCGAAGCGGCCCTGCGCCTGGAGGCGAAACCCGCCGCCGCCATCCCGCTGGAGATACTCTGGTTCTTCATGCCGGCGCTCGGCATAGGCCTGTACGCCCAGATCTTCAACCTCAGCGGCGACCCCGTAAAGCCTTACCTGGCCTGGGCCGCGCTCTCGGCCCCGCTGGCGGTTTTCTCCAAAAGGCCTCTGGCCGCCTACCTCTGCGCCATCCTGCTGGGCGCGGTGCTTTTCTGGGGAACGCTCGGCTCCTCCAATATGCTGGCGCTGACCGCCAGTTACGGGCACACGGCGCAGCCGCTCTGGCACTGGGCCCTGGCGCTGGCCGTGCTGGGCGCGGGCGCCGCGCTCTATCCCGGCCGCAAACTTGAAGCGCCGCTGGGGGCCGCGGCGGTCTGGCTTTTCTTAATGCTGGTGGCCGACACCGCCATAAAGGTCCGCTCCGAGGCCCTGGTACTGCTGGCCGGCATGTCCATCGCCGTGCTGTGGCTGACCTGGGGCCGCCGCGCCGACGAGGAAAAAGCCGGCCTGCCCCTCACCGTCTGGACGGCCGCCGTCTACGCCATGACCTTCTTCTGGCATTACACACCGCGCGCCTATTCTTCCTGGCGCGGTTCCGACACCGCGGCCGGCGGCGCGCTGACCTGGCTTATCTTTGCCGGCGCGGTGGCCGCCGCCCTGCTCAAGCCCCAGCGCCTGCTGCCCGGGGGCAAGGCGGAGGAGTACCTGGGCAAGGGGCTCCTGGCCGCCTCCATGCTCTGCGCCTTCCTCCTGTTCGACGCCAGCGCCGGTTCCGCCAAGGTGCTGGCGGTGCTGGCCAACCTGATACTCGCGGCCTTCGGCGCGGGCTGCATCATAAGCGGCGCCCGCAACTCCGACGAGAAACTGATAAACCGCGGCGTCCTGGTGATCACCCTCACCGCCGTCACGCGCTTCATGGACCTTTTCGGCGGACTGCTCAAGAGCGGCGTCGCCTTCATAATCACCGGCCTGGCCTTCGCGGCACTGGCCTATTTCATCAATAAGGGGCGCAAGGCCCTTATAGAGTCGGTGAAAAAATGAAGAAACTGCGCATAACGCTGGGCCTGCAGCTGCTGGTCTTCGCCGCCTGGGGCGGCTGGCTGCTGTCTTCCAGGAGCACCGCCTCCCCCGAGTTCTACCTCGAGACGGTTCCCGTGGACCCGCGCGACCTGCTCTCCGGTACCTTCGTGGCGCTCACCTACAAGATCTCGGCCCCCGAACCCTGCCGCCGCCTGCTCGGCGCCAGGTCTTTCGCCCAGCTCTACGTAAAGCTGGAGGAAGGCCTCCTGGCAGCCCCCACCCCGGCCGGCCCGGTAAAGCTCTACGAAGCGACGGACTGCGCGGAACGCCCCGGCGACGGCCAGTGGGCCAAGGCCGGCGTGCAGGGCGGCACGGGCGGCGCTCCCCGCGCCAATTACGGCATAGAACGCTTTTTCCTTAACGAGAACGACCCCCGCAAGAACGCGCGCAGCGGTTCGGTGGTGGCCAAAGTAAAACTGGGCCGGCGCAACACGCTGGTCCTGCTGGACCTCGTAGAGAAACTTTAGCCCGCCAGCGGACGGCGGCCGCCCGGTCGGCCGCTGGCGCGAACCGCCGGCGGTTCGCCCTAACCAAGGAGCTTCCAA